>DASZPQ010000065.1:0-60318 GCA_035550275.1 Gaiellaceae bacterium
GGCTGTCGTCAATGGCTCCATGAGTTCGGGATCGACCAGATCAGCTACCTGGGCGCCGACGGCGAGCTTCGCACCGCTTCATCCGGTGAGCTTCTGCCCGACACCTGGGACCTCCCGGGATGAGGTCGGGCTTCGTGGCTGTCGCAGGGCGGCCGAACGTCGGGAAGTCAACGCTGCTGAACGCCCTCACCGGCGAGCACATCGCCATCGTCTCGTCGGTGCCGCATACGACGCGACACCGGATCAGGGGGATCATCACCACCGACGACACGCAGCTCGTGCTCGTCGATCTTCCCGGCTGGCAGCGGCCGATCGACACGTTGACGGAGCGGATGCAGGGTCGTGTCGACGACGCAATGGCCGACGATCTCGATGCCGTGCTGCTCGTCGTCAATGCGCGTGAGCGGATCGGCGCGGGCGACCGGTTCGTCGCCCGCCGGGTCTTCGAGCTCGGGATTCCGGTGGTGATCGTGGTGAACAAGATCGACCGCCTGAAGGCGGGTCACATCGCCACCCAGATGAAGGAAGCGGCAACGCTGGGCGACTTCCACGCGCTCCATCCCGTGAGCGCGAAGACGGGCGACGGGATCGACGAATTGCGCTCCGATCTCGTCTCGCTCCTTCCCGAAGGTCCCCTCTACTACCCGTCAGGCGAAGTGACGGACATGCCGCTCGAGGCCCGGATCGCGGAGCTCGTCCGCGAGCAGGCGCTTCGGTTGCTGAAGGAAGAGGTGCCGCACTCCGTCACGGCCGAGGTCGTCGAGATCGAGGATCGCCATGTGCACGTCCGCGTCTACACCGAGACCGAGAGCCAGAAGCAGATCCTGATCGGCAAGGGCGGCCAGATGGTGCGCGAGATCGGACGCTGGGCCCGCCCCGGCATCGAGGAGCTCGTCGGCCACACGATCTATCTCCAGCTGCAGGTGAAAGCGTCGCCGAAGTGGCGTCGAAACGAGACGATGCTGGAACGCCTCGGCCTCTAACGACCGGGGCTAACCGTTGCCGGCCGGCGTCCCGGTGCCGAGGATGTCGTACCCGGACTTCGCGATCGCCGCCGAGGCTCGCTGCATGTCTTTGAGCCCCTGGAACTTCAGGATCCCCTGCAGCACCTTGATCGGGTTGCTCCCCTTCTGCTTCAGCTGCGCAATCACGGGCGTCAGCTCGGTCGCCACCTCTCGAACGCCTTTCAACAAGGTCGCCTGGTCAGCCTTCAGCGCAGCCGGCGGCTTGATCTTGGCGAGCTGCGCGCTGGCCTTCACGAGCTCTTTCTGAGCGATGAGCAAGTTTGCAGCCTCCGTCTTGCCAGGCAGAGGCTGGCCTGAAGGCGTCTGGCTGTTGTTCGCATTGGACACTGCGCCCATCACCGAGTCGATCTGCTGTCCGAGGATCTGCATCTTCTGCTCATAGATCCCTTTTGGCGTGAGCGCCGGGGTCGTCGTCGTGCTCGGACTATTCGAGCCCTTGCCACCGCACGCGGTGAGGCCGATGCTCACGACTGCACCCAGGATCAGCACTACGAATGCGCGCCTCATCGCTTCCACCCCTCCGCCGTCGACGATCAGTTGGGAACGATAGCGGAGCTACACTCGCCTCAATGACGCAGGCACCAGCAATTTTCGGCGGATTCGAGCCGTCGCTGCGGCCGCGCGACTCGAGGCTGCGCAGTGTTTCGATCGACCAGGTCGGGGTCGAAGCGCGCTCGGCCGAGCTCGCGAAGCGCAGCATCAAGAAGGAGGCGAAGCTCTGGGCGCTCGAGCTCGCGATTCGCTGCTGCGACCTGACCACGCTCGAGGGACAGGACACGTCCGGGAAAGTCGCGGCGCTCTGCTCGAAGGCGATCCGACCCGATCCCTCCGATCCGAACGTTCCCTCGGTTGCCGCGGTGTGCGTCTACCCGAATCTCGTGCCTGCCGCGAAGGCGCGGCTCGAGGGAAGCGGAGTCAAGGTCGCGGCGGTCGCGACGGCGTTTCCGTCAGGCCAGAGCCCGCTCCCGATCAAGGTGGCCGAGGTCGAGGCCACCGTCGAGCTTGGGGCTGACGAGATCGACATGGTGATCGACCGGGGCGCATTTCTCGCCGGTCGCTACGCCCAGGTATACGACGAGATCGTGAAGGTGAAAGAGGCCTGCGGCGAGGCTCATCTGAAGGTGATCCTCGAGGTGGCCGAGCTCGGCACGTACGACAACGTGCGCCGGGCATCGCTGCTCGCGATGGCCGCAGGCGCAGACTTCATCAAGACGTCCACCGGCAAGCTTCCGGGCGCCGCGACATTGCCGGTGCAGCTCGTGATGCTCGAGGCGATCCGAGACGTCTTCGACGAGACCGGCAGGCGCGTCGGCATGAAGGCCGCCGGCGGAATTCGCGCGTCGAAGAACGCGATCCAGTATCTCGTGCAGGTTCACGAGACGCTCGGCGCCGACTGGTTGACTCCTGACCTCTATCGCCTGGGCGCATCGTCGCTCGTCAACGACATCCTGATGCAGCTTCGCAAGGAAAAGACGGGCGTCTACCAATCTCGCGACTACTTCACGAATGACTGACCTCTCGAAACGCCCCGGTCGGTCGCCGGTGCCTCCCGACTGGACGTATGCGCCGGCTCCCGAGTCGCGCGAGATCGTCACGCTGCAGGACCGCTACGGCCTCTTCATCGGAGGCAAGTGGGCCGAGCCGCGCTCCGGCGAGCATTTCGCGACCATTTCGCCGAGCAGCGAGGAAACGCTTGCCGAGGTCGCGCAGGCAGGGCCCGAGGATGTCGCTCGTGCAGTTGCCGCAGCCCGCAAGGCGCACAAATCCTGGGCAAAGCTGCCCGGTAGCGAGCGCGCGAAGTACCTCTTCCGGATCGCAAGGATCCTCCAGGAGCGAGCGCGCGAGTTCGCCGTGCTCGAGTCGCTGAACGGGGGCAAGCCGATCAAGGAGTCGCGTGACGTCGATCTGCCGCTCGCGGCTGCGCACTTCTTCTACTACGCGGGCTGGGCCGACAAGCTGGAGTACGCGTTCCCGAATCGCAGCGTCCGTCCACTGGGCGTCGCAGGGCAGATCATCCCCTGGAACTTCCCGCTCCTGATGCTCTCCTGGAAGATCGCCCCTGCGCTTGCCGCGGGGAACACCGTCGTCCTGAAGCCCGCCGAGACGACGCCGCTGACCGCGCTTCTCTTCTGCGATGTCGTTCGCCAGGCCGAGCTGCCCCCCGGCGTGATCAACATCGTCACCGGCGACGGCCGCACAGGTGCGGCGCTCGTTGACGGCGAGGTGGACAAGATCGCGTTCACGGGGTCGACCGAGGTCGGCAAGGCGATCCAGCGCCGGCTCGCCGGGAGCGGCAAGAAGGTCACGCTCGAGCTCGGCGGGAAGGCGGCGAACATCGTCTTTGACGACGCCGCGCTCGACCAGGCCGTCGAAGGGATCGTGAACGGGATCTACTTCAACCAGGGGCACGTCTGCTGCGCCGGCTCTCGCCTGTTCGTGCAGGAGTCGGTGGCCGAGGCCGTCGTCGACAAGCTGAAGCGCCGCATGGAGACGCTGCGTGTCGGCGACCCGCTCGACAAGAACACCGATGTCGGCGCGATCAACTCGCGCGCGCAGCTCGAGAAGATCCAGGAGCTCGTTGCGGCCGGCTCCGACGAGGGCGCCGAGATCTACCAGCCACCATGCCGGCTGCCGGAGCAGGGCTACTGGTTCGCGCCGACCGTCTTCACGAACGTCGCTCAGAGCTACCGGATCGCGCAGGAGGAGATCTTCGGGCCGGTGCTCTCGGTGCTCACGTTCCGGACACCCGAGGAGGCGATCGAGAAGGCAAACAACACGCCGTACGGTCTTTCGGCGGGTGTCTGGACGGAGAAGGGCTCACGCATTCTCTGGATGGCCGAGTGTCTGCGTGCGGGCGTGGTCTGGGCAAACACCTTCAATCGCTTCGACCCGGCCAGTCCGTTCGGCGGCTACAAGGAATCGGGCTTCGGACGGGAAGGCGGCCTGCACGGCCTCGCGCCCTACCTGGGGACGGAATGACACAGATTTGGCGCATCTGCGTGACGGACACGTCACCGCTTTCTGAATATGCTCGCAGTGGGGAGGAGGCGACGGGCACCTTAGTGTCCGTCCGCAAGGGACAGTGACGCGGCTTCCGGTGAAGAAGACCTACAAGCTGTTCATCGGCGGTGCCTTCCCTCGGTCCGAGTCAGGGCGCACGTATGAGGCGCAAGGCCAGAACGTGGCGCGCGCGTCGCGCAAAGACGTTCGCGACGCCGTCGTCGCCGCCCGTGCCGCGCAGCCGAAGTGGGCAGCCGCGACCGCCTACAACCGCGGCCAGGTGCTCTACCGGATTGCCGAGATGATGGAAGCGCGCGCTGCCGAGTTCGCCGAGTACTCGACCGGGAAGGCCGAGGTCGAGCAGGCGATCGACCGTTGGGTTTGGTACGCGGGCTTTGCCGACAAGCTCGCGCAGGTGCTCGGCTCCTCGAACGCAGTGGCCGGCCCGTACTTCAACTTCACCGTTCCCGAGCCGACGGGAGTCGTCGGGATCGTGGCTCCCGACGAGCCGCCATTGCTCGGCCTCGTCTCACGGATCGCGCCCGCCGTCGTCGGCGGCAACGCGGTGATCGCCCTCGCGTCGGAGTCGAGCCCGCTTGCAGCCGTCGAGCTGGCCGAGGCGCTGGCAACGAGTGATGTGCCCGGCGGCACAGTCAATATCCTCACCGGCCACCGGGCCGAGCTCGCTCCCTGGCTCGCCTCCCACATGGACGTGAACGCGATCGACCTCACCGGCGCCGACGGGCTCAGTACGGAGTTGGAGGTCGCTGCGGCGGAGAACGTGAAGCGGATCGTCCAGAGCAGCTCCGATGCGCAAAGCCTCTACGAGATCGCGGCGTTTCTCGAGTTGAAGACCGTCTGGCACCCGATCGGTCTCTAGACCGGTTCCGAACGTCTACGCTTCGGCGGTCGGTGCCGGGTACACGTCGTCTGAGCCAGCGAATCTCTGAGGGGGATGGGATCGCGATCATCGTTGCCGTGAGCGACGTAGATGCTGCTGGGTCGGCCGAGGAACAAGGCGCGAAAGCAGTCGCTGTCGAAGGGACGATTGCCGGGATCCGAACGGCGACCACCCTGCCGATTCTCTGGATCGGCGCTGCACCCGCGGTTGAGGCCGATGCGGTCACAGCAGGCCCCGAGGATGACCTCAGGGGCGATGACCTCGAGCATGTGGTCAACGTCTGCGACGAGAGTGAGCTCGAGCGGGCGTTGGAGCACCAGGATCCCGAGATCTTCTTGCTCTCGCCGAGCGAAGATGAGCACGAGGACTTGCTCGAGGCGATCCTCGAGCTGCTGGCCGATGTGCCGGCGGGCAAGCTCGCGATTGCGAACGTCGGCGTGACGACGCGCGCCGAGATGCTTGCGCTCGAGCATGCCGGCGTTGACGCCGTGCTCGTCCAAAGCGCTGGCGTCGCTGAGCTCATCGGCGTGTAGCCGTTCCGAACAGCTCCGTCTACCATGCGAAGGACGTGAAAGCAGCCTTTCCAGCGGCCGCCCTTTTTGCGACCCTTGCGATGCTTGTCTCGGGTTGCGGCGGCTCGTCGCCGAAGAAACCCGTCGCAGCCGCTCCGGTCAAGCCTGCGAAGCCGCATTGCGCGTATCCGGCCGGGTGGACCGCGCTCGCGAACCGGATTCACGCGCCTGTCTACTGCCCCGCCTGGCTGCCCGACCCGCTGACAGACCAGCTGAAGGGCCCGTGGAACAACATCAACTCGGTGAGCAAGGACCGGAGCTACCTCGAGAGCTTCGTCTGGCAGGACACGGACCTCGGCGGCACGAGCGGCGAGCTGCACGTCAACCTGCGCGGCTATCCCGGCCGCACGACGATTCCCGGCTGCACGACCGGCGGCGTCGACAGCCAGAACGTTCCCTGCTTCGCCGATCCGCACGGGACGATCACGGAGAGCGGGATCAAGGCGACGCTCTTCACGGTCAACCAGGACGCCGACCAGTGGCATCTGCTGCTCGCCTGGCGCCATCAGGGCGGGCTCTACACCGTCTCAGAGCATCTCGCGCCACCGCTCGACTACAACCACGTGATCCGCTATCTGAAGCTCGAGCTGCGGAATCTCGTTCTGATCAAGCCGTCGCCTGCCACCTAGCAGTGAAGCTGACGCGCAGGGAGGTGCTCGTCGGCGCCGCCGCGGGCGCGGTCGGGGCATCGGGGATCTACGAGCTCGTGGACAAGCTTGCCGGCGCAACGCCGGTTCGTGCGGCGACCGGTGCGAAGCCGCCCGAGCAGCATCTCCTGAACGGCGTCCGCACCGTGCGCGACAACGGCGTCGAGGTACTGGTGCCGCCGCTCCACCATGAGATCGTCACCGCCCGCGTGGCGGTCGATCGGTCCGACCTCCGCGACGCGCAGACGACTCTCGAGCAGGCGCTCGGCAAGCTCGACGACGAGTATGCAGCGTCGCCGGCCGGTCTCGGCGTCACACTCGCCTGGGGGCTCCCGTACTTCACGCGCTACGTCCCTGCAGCGTCGGCCCGGCATCTGCCGAAGGACCGGCGCGCGGGCGGCTCGGCGCTCCTGCCGGCGCGACGATTCCAGAGCGACCCGGCCGGAACAGTGCTCGAGTCGAACGACGTTGCGATCCTGATCCGCAGCGACACCCGCCAGCACATCGACGACGCGATCGGCCGGATCGAGGCGACGAAGGTGTTCCACATCACGAGCCTCCGCCGCGGGTTCGCCGGCGGCGGCTTCGACGGGAAGCGCTCGCTCCCGAAGCAGATGGCTCTCGCAGTCAACCTGCCGGGCGCCGAGCTGATCCCGGAGACGAGCGAGCTCTTCCTCGGCTTCACCTCGACCCAAAAGGCCGGCATGGGTCCCGGCGAGATCGCGAACTTCGAGACGCTCGGGATCGTCGACCTGCGCGGCAGCGACTACTTCCGCCGCGGCACGCACATGCACCTGTCGCATGTGACCGAGGATCTCGAGGCCTGGTACATCAACTTCGACTTCCAGCAGCGCGTGGACAGCGCGTTCCGCCCGAACCTCCGGGTACGGCCGAACGCCCAGACCGTCCATCAGGGCCCGAAGGACGTCTCGACCGAAGCGGACGTGCTGCGCGACTACCACCAGTCGGGCGCGATCGGTCACAGCGCCGCGCTCCAGACGACCACGCGGCTCCAGAAAGACACCGTCGGCCCTGACGGGACTCACTATCCGAAGGGCAGCGCGATCCCGATCCGCGCCGATTTCAACACGCTCGACAACCCGTTCTACTGGTCGGAGAAGCCGAGCGAGATCGGCTCGAGCCCGATGGCCGGAATCCACTTCATCGTCTTCAACCCGTCAAGCGACGACTTCCACCGGAATCGCGAAGCGATGGACGGGATCCTGCCGGGCGACGTGAAGATCACGTTCCCGCCGAGAGACCGGAATCAGGGCCTCAACTCGATCCTGCGGACGACCCATCGCCAGAACTACCTTGTCCCGCCGCGGGTGCACCGCAGCTTTCCGCTCGCCGAGCTGTAATGCCGAAGGGGGGAATCGAACCCCCACTCCCCGGAGGGAACCGGATTTTGAGTCCGGCGCGTCTACCAGTTCCGCCACTTCGGCTTGATGCGCTCACGATCGTAGCGTTCGATCTGTGCGCGTAGGCAGTGGACGCCGAAGGCCGGCTCGCCCGGCCGGGAGGCTCAATTCGAGGGGAGAAGGAGCTCCGGCAAGGAGGGGGTTCGTGGGGGAACCATGGGTTCCCCCAACGGTCTCTCGCGGGGGAAACCTGTTTCCCCCGTGTTAATCAAACTTGATCCCGGAGGCGTTTCCACTGATACTCCCCGGACGCTGTGGCAGCTGATGTACCGACACCCGTGGTGAGCCGCTTCTCGATGCGCCGGTTCAGCGTCGTGAGCGCGATCGGTTTCATGGTCGTCGCGCTCTTCGTCGTCTGGCTCGGAGTCAACCTCGTGAAGACTCCGACCGACTTCTTCCAGGCGCTCCTGATCGGTCTCGCGACCGGCTGCGTCTACGCGCTCGTCGCCCTTGGCTACACGCTCGTCTACGGCATCCTCGAGCTGATCAACTTCGCTCACGGCGACGTGTTCATGCTCGGCGGGATGGTCTCCGTGAGCGTTGCGACCTCGTTCGGGTTGTCGGCGGGGGAGACGTTCCTCTGGCCGCTCGTGATCGTCGTGCTCCTGATCGCAATGGCGGTCTGCGGGGCGATCAACGCGACGATCGAGATGATCGCCTACCGCCCGTTGAGAAACGCGCCGCGGCTTGCGCCGCTGATCACCGCGATCGGGATGAGCTTCATCCTCGAGGACGTCGGGCTCGCCTGGAAGGGCCCGAACTACGTCAACTTCCCGGACGTCCTCCCGACCTCGAACGTCTTCTCGATCGGTGGGGTCGACTTCCAGTGGGACAAGCTGATCGTCCTGCTGATCACGGTGCCGGTGCTCCTGCTCTTGCTCTGGCTCGTGCAGCACACGCGGCAGGGAAAGGCGATGCGCGCCACGGCTCAGGACATGGACGCGAGCGCGATCATGGGGATCAACGTCAACCGGACGATCTCGTTCACCTTCCTGATCGCCGGCTCGCTCGCGGGCGCGGCCGGGCTGATCTATTCGCTCTACGCCCAGACGGTTCGCTTCGACCAGGGCTTCCAGCTCGGCCTGATCGCCTTCACCTCCGCTGTCTTCGGCGGGATCGGGAACCTGCCGGGCGCCGTGCTCGGAGCGATCCTGATCGGCCTGATCCAGGCGTTCAACGAGGCGCTCTCCTGGCACGCTCCGGGCTCGGACTGGACGGAGTCGATCGTCTTCTCGATCCTGATCCTGATCCTCGTCTTCCGCCCCGAAGGGCTCCTCGGCGAACGCACACCGGAAGGCGGGTAGCGCGGTGGACGCAGGCGGAGCTATCGAACAAGTCGGCTTTCGGAACCAGCTGCGTGCGCGCTGGAACGCCCTGCCCCAGGAGCAGCGGTGGACAGCGACGATCCTGATCCAGCTGCTGGTGGCGGTGGGCCTCTGGTTCCTCGACCACGCGCTGGCCGAGGGATTCCTGCTCATCTGCGCCGTGATCTGGCTGCGCAAGCTGCCGCCGCTCCCATGGCGCCTCGCAGGTCAGGCTGCCCTGGTCGTGCTGCTTGCGATCTTCGCCGCGACCGGAAATGCGCTCTGGTCGGTGCCGATCGTCTTCGCCCTCGGATTCGCGGCCTTCTGGATCCCCACGAAGCAGCGGCGCTGGGCGTTGCCGGCAATCGGGCTCGCCGTCGCGATCCTGTATCCGTTCTTCGAGGAGAAGCTCTTCACGATGCCCGTCTTCGGCGTCTTCCCCGACGTCTACACGGGCGTCTACATGGTCGTCTTCGTGATGATGGCCGTGGGCCTGAACATCGTGGTCGGCTACGCAGGCCTGCTCGATCTCGGCTACGTCGCGTTCTACGCCACCGGCGCGTACACGGCTGCCTGGTTCGCCTCTGAGCAGTTCCCGCACACGAGATTCGATCTCTGGGACATCGGCGTCATTCCGAAGGACCTGCCGGGCGTCCATGTCTCGCTCTGGCTGCTCCTCATCTTGGCCGGTGTGATCACTGCCGGCTTCGGCGTGATCATCGGCCTGCCGACACTGCGACTGCGCGGCGACTACCTCGCGATCGTGACGCTCGGCTTCGGAGAGATCCTGCCCCAGATCGCCCGTAACGGCGACAGCCTCTTCGGCTTCAACCTGACGAACGGCCCGAACGGGATCACGCCGCTCGACTCGCCAGGTTGGGGCAACACGCTGTCGAACGCGACGGGGGGCTTCCTGCCCGCGAACTATCTGACCTGCTGCAAGCGTGTCCTGCTCGGCCACCAGATCCAGTCGGCCGACGTCTTCTTCTGGACCGCGCTCGTGCTGCTGATCTTCACGGTCTTCTGCTCGCTGCGTCTCCGAGACTCGCGGCTCGGGCGCGCGTGGGTGGCGATCCGCGAGGACGAGACGGCCGCCGGCGCGATGGGCATTCCGCTGATGCGGACGAAGACGTGGGCCTACGCGACGGGCGCCTTCTTCGGCGGCGTGGCCGGCGCCTACTACGCAAGCTTCAAGAGCGCGACCTTCCCGGGCGACTTCTTCTTCAACATCTCGGTCTTCATCCTCTGCATGGTGATCCTCGGCGGGATGGGGAACGTCTGGGGCGTGATCGTCGGCGCCTCGTTCCTGGCGTACCTGAACCAGGAGGGGCTCGCGAACACCGGCGCCTGGATCAACTCGAACATCCACATCGGCAGCCACCATCCGAACCTCGACGTCCCGCTCTACTCCTCAGGGATCTACGGCCTGATCATCGTGATCGTCATGCTCTTGCGACCCGAGGGCCTGATCCCGTCGAAACGCGTGGCAGCGGAGCTCCACGAGGGAGTCCACGACGAGCCTGCCTACGACATTGCGCACGGAGCGCACGATGTCTAGCGACGAAGACAACGTCCTCGTCGTCGCGGGTGTGCGGAAGGAGTTCGGCGGCCTGATCGCGGTCAGCGACGTCGACTTCGCCGTGCCGCGCGGAAAGGTCGTCTCCCTGATCGGGCCGAACGGCGCCGGCAAGACGACCTTCTTCAACATGCTCACCGGGGTCTATAAGCCGACAGGCGGCACGATCACGTTCCTCGGCGAGGACGTCACCGGGAAGCCGCCGCACGCGATCACGCAGCGCGGAATCGGCCGGACGTTCCAGAACATCCGCCTCTTCCAGAACATGACATCGATCGAGAACGTGCTCGTCGGCATGCACAGCCGCCTGCACGCGAACCTGTTCAACTCGATCCTGCGCACGCCGGGCGTGAAGCGCGAGGAGCGGGAGGCGCGCGAGAAAGCACGCGAGCTGCTCCATTTCGCGGGCCTCAACCGCCACGAGAACTCGACTGCGCGGAACCTGCCCTACGGCGACCAGCGTCGCCTCGAGGTGGCGCGCGCGCTTGCGACCGAGCCGACGCTCCTGCTGCTCGACGAGCCGACGGCCGGGATGAACCCCCAGGAGTCCGCCGACTTCACCACCTTCGTCGGCCGCCTCCGCGAGGAGGAGAAGCTGACCGTGCTCATGATCGAGCACGACATGCGCGTCGTGATGGGCATCTCGGATCGCGTCTCCGTGCTCGACTACGGGCAGAAGATCGCGGAGGGCACGCCGAAAGAAGTGCAGAAGAACGAGCGCGTGATCGAGGCCTATCTCGGGAAGGCCGCGGTCGAGGACATGAAGCGTCAGGGGCTGTCATGAGCGCCGTGGACAACCGTTCACACTTCCCTCCCGGACGATGTACCGGAGGAGTGGTGGTGGCATGAGCGCGAACGGAACCCCGATCCTGCAGCTCGACGACATCCACACGTACTACGGCTCGATCCACGCGCTGAAGGGGGTCTCGCTCGAAGTGCACGAGGGCGAGATCGTGACGCTGCTCGGCGCGAACGGCGCTGGGAAGACGACCACGCTGCGCTCGATCAACGGGCTGAACCGCCCGCGGCAGGGTCGCATCCGCTTCCAGGGCAACGACATCACCCAGACGGCGCCGCACGAGATCGTGAAGCACGGAATCGCGCAGTCGCCTGAAGGGCGCCGCCTCTTCCCTCGCATGACGGTGACCGAGAACCTCGAGATGGGAGCGTTCCAGCGCAACGACAAGGCCGGGATCCGCGAGGACATGGATCGCGTCTTCGCGCTCTTCCCGCGACTCCAGGAGCGCCGCACCCAGAAGGCAGGGACGATGTCCGGCGGCGAGCAGCAGATGTGCGCGATCGGCCGGGCGCTGATGGCGCGGCCGAAGCTGCTCCTGCTGGACGAGCCGTCGCTCGGGCTGGCGCCGATCTTCGTCGAGAAGATCTTCGAGATCGTCGAGCAGATCAACAAGGAAGGCACCTCGATCCTGCTCGTCGAGCAGAACGCGATGATGGCCCTCGACGCCGCCGATCGCGGCTACGTGCTCGAGACGGGGCAGATCGTGCTCGCGGATACCGCCGAAGCGCTGAAGACGAACGAGCAGGTTCGCAAGACGTACCTTGGCGAAAGCTGAGGACGCGGGCTAGAGTTGCCCTGCACGAACGCGATGAGGCTCGCGTCCAACCGCCCCGCTTGCCGGGAGCTGATGGCTTCTACCAACCGAGATCACGACCCAACGGGAGGTAGACATGGACGGGCTACGCGAGATCGCAACTTCAGGAAGAGAGCTCTGAGGTGTCGAAGACGCTGATCGCGATCGCGGTGGCCGGCGCGCTCGGGGCGCTCTCGCGCTACGGGCTCGGATCGCTCGTCAGCCGCCGGACACCCGATGCGTTTCCCTGGGGGACGTTCGTCGTCAACATCACCGGCGCATTCGTGCTCGGGCTGATCCTGACGCTCGCGACCGAACGCTGGGCATTTGCTCCCTGGCTCCGCCTCGGGCTCACGACTGGGTTCCTCGGCGCCTACACGACCTTCTCGACGCTCACCTTCGAGACGTACAAGCTGGCGGCGGACCGGGCCTTCGGACTGGCGGCAGCGAACATGCTCGGCTCGTGCGCCGCGGGCCTCTGCGCGGTCTATCTCGGAGTTGTCCTGGCTCGCGCCGTCTAGCCGACGAGCAGCGGAAAGTACGGCGGCGAGACGAGGAAGCCGATCCGCTCGGCGCCGGCGCCCCGGGCCATCCCGAGCGCGGCGTTGACACTGTGCACCGGCACGAAGCCGAGCTGACGGGCCGCCGGCGCGTCGCGGCAGCCCGCGATCAGCACGGACCCGAGGCGGCTCGCGGTTGCGTCACACGCGCTCCATTCGACGAAAGGTGAGAGCGGATGCACGGCCCGGCCAGCGCGGTACTCGGCGATTGCGCGCTTGTCCGTGATTGCGATGCGCTCGGCGTTGCGCATCGCGTCGAGGTCTCGCGCGGTTCGCGGATCTGCGAAGAGCGCGCGGTACGGCGCCTGGGTCGGCGCCGGGAACTGCCGCTGGAACGGGCTGAGGAGGATGGCCGTCCCGCCGGCCGAGACCGGAAACGCGTTTCGCCACATCCGGAGCGCAAGGCCCAGGCCGAGATAGGCGGCCGTGACGGGATTCGGGTGCTCCCGCGGAAAGAATGGCGTTGTCGCCGGGATCCCGATCACGATCGCGTCGAACGGCTGCTCGAGCTGGAGCCCCTTGAACGCGCTTGCCCGGACGAGCGCTTCGGAGTGGGCGAGCGACGGCGTCCCGCCGAACACGGCCGCCACCGTCAGTTCCAGAGGAAGCCGCTCGAGCACGCGCGTTCGCAGGTTCGCCGGCAGCAGGCTGAGCCCACGGCGCAGGCGTGAGCGGGCCAGGCGCTCGAGCATCTCCTCGTCGTACGGATAGCCGCCGAAGACGCGCGGCAGGTTCAGCGCGAGCGAGACGCCGGTCACCGGAACTCGCGTCGCAAGCAGCCGCTCGACCTCGAGCGCGAGCTGCCAGCCTTGCGAGGCGCTCGTCTCGAGCAGGGAGACGGCGCCGGCGGCACGGAGCGACTCCCAGCCGCAGGCTCGCAGCAGCGCCGCAGGGCCTCCGTTCAGCACCGTTTCCGCCGCCGTGACGGTGACGACCAGGTCGGTCTCGATCAGCGCCCGGTTGATCCAGAGCGGCGTGTTGCCGACCACTCCGAGCTCGACGAGGTCGTCGGCTTCGACGTCGTGGACGACCACCTGGCCGCGAAACCGCCGCCGGAACTCGGGCAGGACGAGCAGTCCGATCTCGCGTGGGGTCGTTCGCCTGTTCAGGCCGCCCGCGACGACGATCGTCACGCGACTCACGCCCAGGCGCTCGAGCTCGTCCACCGTTGCGACGATCGCCTCGTGACGTGGGTCACCGGCGGAAGACGGGATCGGGAGCGACGGCTGCTCGATCACGAGGGTTGCGGTTCCGCCCGGTGTTACGAGGCGCTCGAGCGGCTCGCCGGCGAGCGGGAACCGAAGCGCCTCGCGGACGGCGGCGGTGACATCGTCGAGCGCGCCCGTCGGCGCAGGCGGCCTGAGCACGGTGCCGTTGGCCGGCACGTCGACAACTGCGATCCGCGAGCCGGAGAGCAGCGGGATGCGTGTCATCAGCTGCGTTTTGCGAGCGCCGCGGTCGCGCCGAGCGCGACGAAGATCGTGCCGGAGACCCAGCGCTGGATCCGCCGTGCGCGCACGCTGTTCCGGAGCCGGTCAGACAGTGCTGCTGCCGCGACGGCGTACGAGCTGTCCGAGACGACTGCCATCGCGACGAAGATCGTGCCGAGAATCGCTGCCTGAAGCGCGACCGAGCCACGGTTCGGGTCGACGAACTGCGGCAGGAAGGCGAGGAAGAAAAGCGCCGTCTTCGGATTCAGGATGTTCACGACCACGCCCTGGACGAAGAGGCGCGAATGCTCGGCGGGCTCCGGGCTCAGCTCGGGCACGGCGACGTCGTCGTTGGAGAGCAGCCGCCGCACGCCCAACACCACGAGGTATGCCGCGCCGACCAGCTTCACGACTGTGAACGCCGAGGCCGACGACGCGATCAGCGCCGAGAGGCCGAGGACTGCCGCCGTGACGTGGACGAGCCCGCCCGCCGCGATCCCGAGCGCGGAGACGAGGCCGGCGCGGCGCCCCTTGTCGATGCTCTGCGTGACGATGTAGGTCACGGCAGGCCCGGGCACGACGATCAGCGCCAGGCCGGCGGCGCAGAAGACTGCGAGTGTGGACAGGGCAGGCACCCGCGCAAAGCTACCGAGGACTACGATCGGTGGTGTGTCGCCGAAGACGCTGACGGGAGAGGAACTGGAGCTGGACGACGCGCCCGCGCGTGACTCGGAGCTGTTCCTCGTCGACGGCAACAACCTCGCCTACCGTGCCTTCTTCGCGTTGCCGGAGGAGCTCGTGACGTCGGAAGGCCAGCCCACCGGCGCCCTGCTCGGCTTCACGAACATGCTCTTCAAGCTGCTCGCCGATTACCGCCCGAAGGGCGTTGCGGTGGCGTGGGACTCGCGGCCGGTCGAGCGTCGCGCCACAGCGGAGGCCGCCGGCGTGGTCTACAAGGAGGGCCGCAAGCCGATGCCCGACCTGCTGCGCGAGCAGTTTCCCCATTTCCGGCCGATCATCGAGGCCTTCGGCTACCGGAATCTCGAGTTCGAGGGCTGGGAGGCAGACGACGTGATCGCCACGATCGCGACGCGCGCCGACGAGGCCGGGATCAAGACCTGTGTCGTCTCGACCGATCGCGATGCGTTTCAGCTCTGCTCGGCAAACGTCTCGCTGATGATGACGCCGCGCGGGGTGGCAGATGTCCAGGTCTATACGCCAGAGCGCGTCGAGGCCCGGTACGGCGTCCGGCCGGATCAAGTCCCCGACTTCATCGGCCTGAAGGGCGACACGAGCGACAACATCCCCGGCGTTCCCGGGATCGGCGACAAGACCGCCGGCCAGCTGATCGGGCAATACGGCTCGCTCGAGGAGGTGATCGCGCACGCGGCCGAGCTCTCGCCGGCACGCGCGAGGAACATCACCGAGCATGCCGGCCAGGCTCGCGTCTCGAAGCAGCTCGCGACGATGCGGCGCGATCTCGAGATCGACTTCGATCCAGGCGGACTGACACTGGAGCCGCCCGACCGCTCGACGCTGAAGGAGATGTTCCGGCGGTTCGAGTTCCGGAACCTGCTCGGCCGCGTCGACGAGCTCGACTCCGCGGTTCCGGCGGCCGCGCCCGAGGTGACCGGCGTCGAGGTGCCCTGGGGCGAAGGGGAGCTCGCCTTCGCAGGTCGCGTCGGCTTCGCGGCCGACGGTGAGCACGCGGCGGTCGCGACCGAGGGTGGCGTGACGGTGGGTGCCCGCCCTGCCAAGGTCGAAGGGGAGCTCGTCGTCCACGACGCGAAGGCGCTCCGGGTCGATGCAGTCGATGACACGCTGCTCGCGGCATATCTGATCGAGCCCGGCCGCGCGACGTATGACCTCGGCGATCTTGCAGCCGAGTACGGCGTGGAAATCGTCCCGAATCCCGAGGCCGACGAGGAGACCGCCGCGCTCGTGCGCTCGGCGGCGCTGCCATTGCGCCTGATCGATCCGCTGCTCGCGCGCCTCGACGAGCGGGAGGTCACCCAGCTCTACCGCGACGTCGAGCTGCCGCTGACTCGCGTGCTCGCAGACATGGAGCGCGCCGGCGTGAAGATCGACACCTATCGCATGGGCGAGATCACCGCGCGGCTCTCCGAGCGCGTCGTGGAGCTGGAAGAGCGGGCGCACGAGCTCGCGGGAGAGCCGTTCATGCTCGGCTCGACCCAGCAGGTCGCGAAGCTCCTCTTCGAGACGCTCGGCCTGACCTCGGGACGGAAGGGCAAGACCGGCTACTCGACCGACGCGAAGGTGCTGCGTGCGATCCGCAACGACCACGAGCTCGTTCCGGTGATCGAGGAGTGGCGCGAGCTGTCCAAGCTGCTGAACACCTATCTCGGCCCACTCCCGACCCTGATCGACGAGACGACCGGCCGGCTGCACACGACGATCAACCAGACCGTGGCCTCCACCGGCCGGCTCTCCACGACGAGCCCGAATCTCCAGGCGATCCCGATCCGCACCGAGCTCGGCCGTGAGATCCGCTCTGCCTTCATCGCCGAGGAAGGGCACAAGCTGCTCTCGGCCGACTACAGCCAGATCGAGCTACGGATCCTCGCTCACGTCTCGGGTGAGCCGAAGCTCCGAGAGGCGTTTGCGCGCGGTGAGGACATCCACAAGGCGACCGCGGCCGAGGTGCTCGGGAAAGACCCCGCGACCCTGACGACCGGCGAGCGCTCGATCGCGAAGATGATCAACTTCGGGATCGTCTACGGCATCTCGGCGTTCGGCCTCTCCGAGAACCTCGAGATCCCACGCGAGCAGGCGCAGGCCTATATCGACTCCTATCTCGCGCGCTTCCCGCACGTGCAGGACTTCATTGCGCGCACGATCGAGCAGGCGATCCGCGACGGCTACGTGACAAGCCTGCTCGGCAGGCGCCGCCCGGTGCCCGAGATTCGGGCGTCGAACCGGCAGACGAAATCGCTCGGCGAGCGTCTCGCGGTCAACTTCGTCATGCAGGGCTCGAACGCCGACATCATCAAGGTGGCGATGATCCGGATCCAGAACCGGCTCCGCGACGAAGGCCGCTCGGCGCGCCTCGTGCTCCAGGTTCACGACGAGTTGCTGCTCGAGGTGCCGGACGCCGAAACCTCCGCGGTCAAGGATCTCGTGCGTGCCGAGATGTGCGCCGCCTATGACCTCGATCCGCCCCTGGCCGTGGACATCGGCGCGGGCGAGAACTGGGCAGAAGCCAAGTCCTAGACAGTAGAGCGGTCAAATATCGCAACGCGGCTATACTTCGCGACCGCTTTGGCTACTCAAGACCTTATGCAAGCAGAGCCCGGCGTCTGGGTCGTTGGCCCGGACGGCGAGCTCGTCCCCGATTACGACTCGACCTTCCCCGAGATCAACGAGGGAGAAGTCGTCCACGGCACGGTTGTGCGCGTGGACAAGGACGAGGTCCTCGTCGACATCGGTTACAAGTCGGAAGGCGTCATCCCGGTCTCCGAGCTCTCGATCCGGCGCGCAGTCAATCCCGCCGACGAGGTTTCGCTCGGCGATGAGATCGATGCGCTCGTGCTCACGAAGGAAGACGCCGACGGCCGGCTGATCCTCTCGAAGAAGCGCGCGCGGTTCGAGCTGGCCTGGAAGAGCATCGAGCGCGCCGCTGAGTCCGGCGAGCCGGTGAACGGCCGCGTGATCGAGGTCGTCAAGGGCGGCCTGATCATCGACTTGGGCGTGCGCGGCTTCCTGCCGGCGTCGCTCGTCGACATCCGCCGCGTCCAGGACCTAGACGAGTTCCTCGGCCAGGAGCTGCGCTGCAAGGTGATCGAGCTGAACCGCTCGCGCAACAACGTGGTGCTTTCGCGCCGCGCCGTGCTCGAAGAGGAGCGTAAGGAGCAGCGGACACAGATTCTCGACCGGCTCCAGCCTGGAGACGTCGTCGAGGGACAGATTTCCAACATCGTCGACTTCGGCGCTTTCGTCGACCTCGACGGCATGGACGGCCTGATCCACATCTCGGAGCTCTCGTGGTCGCACGTCAACCATCCGTCCGAGGTGATCGAGATCGGCCAGACCGTTCAGGTGAAGGTGCTCGACATCGACCGGGAGCGCCAGCGGATCTCGCTCGGTCTCAAGCAGACCCAGAACGATCCGTGGCAGCAGGTGGTCGAGAGCTACAAGGAAGGCGACGTCGTCGAAGGCCGCGTCACGAAGGTCGTCACCTTCGGCGCCTTTGTCGAGATTCTCGCAGGGGTCGAAGGCCTCGTCCATATCTCCGAGCTCGCGCAGCATCACGTCGAGAACCCGCGCGAGGTCGTCACGCAGGGTCAGGCAGTGAACGTGAAGATCATCGAGGTCGACGCCGAGCGCCGCCGCCTCTCGCTCTCGCTGAAGCGGGTCGAGGAGGGCGAGGAAGTGCAGCCGCGCGCCGATGGTGGCGAGTCGGTGCACCTGAACCCGTTGATCGAGATTTCCGGCGAAGACCTCGGCGACGCTCCGGCGGTCGAGTCGTTCGTCGAGGAGTACGGCCCCGCGGTCGACGCTCCCGAGCCCGGTGCAGCTGAGTCCAGTGCGCCCGCCGAGGCAGAGGCCGAGACGGGAGCAGAGGTCGAAGCCGAAGCTGACGAGCCCGAGCTCCAAGCCGAACCGGCTGCGTCCGACGAGCCGGCAGCCGAGTCTCCCACAGACGAGTGAGCTCGCCTGTAGCCGTCGCAATTACCGGCGGCATCGGGGCAGGGAAGAGCGAGGCGCTTGCGGCGTTCCGGCGTCACGGCGCAGCGACCGTCTCGAGCGACGAGATCGTCCATGTTCTGCTCGGCCGCGCTGACGTCCGTGAGGCGGTCGTCCAGCGCCTCGGAAACGGCGTCGTCGGCCCGGACGGCCAGCTCGATCGCGGTGCGATCGCCTCGGTTGTCTTCAACGACCGAGAGGCGCTGCAGTGGCTCGAGGAGCTCCTGCACCCCCTTGTCACCGCGGAGTATCTGCAGTGGCGCGAACAGCTGGGTGAGCTCGAGAACGCTCCGCGCGTCTGCGTCACCGAAGTTCCTCTGCTCTACGACTCGGGTGGTGACGCGCGGTTCGACAAGGTCGTGGTCGTGACCGCGCCGTCCAAGCTCAGGCGCTCCCGCTCAGCAATGGCAACCGACGAGCGCGAACAGCGGCTGCTTCCGGACAAGGAGAAGATCGAGCGCGCCGACTACGCCTACGCCAACGTGGGATCGCTCGACGAGCTCGATGCCTTCGTGGCCTCGGTGATGTCGGAGCTCGCTCCGTGAAGCGGCTCGCCGCCGTGGTGCTGCTCTTCGCGGCCCTCGGCTCGGCGCTGTACGTCTGGAAGACGGAACCGCCGTGGTTCGAGCGCCTTCGCTACCCGCTCGACTATCAGTCGATCGTGCGCGCGCACGCTCACACGTATGGCATCGATCCCGCGCTGCTCGCCGCCGTGATCTACCAGGAGTCGAAGTTCGATCCGACCGCCCGCTCCAAGTCGGGCGCCGTCGGGCTGATGCAGCTGACGCCGGCCACCGCGGAGGGGATCGCCATCCGCACAGGCGGCCGCGCCTTCCGGGCGAGCGACCTCACGACCCCCGAGATCAACGTTCGCTATGGCTGCTGGTATCTCCGCGACCTGTTCCAGAAGTACAAGCAGGAACGGCTCGTGCTGGCTGCGTACAACGCCGGTCAGGGCAACGTCGACCGGTGGCTCCGGGCCCACGAGGGGATCCAGTTCCCCGAGACCCGGGCGTACGTTTCGCGGGTCGAGCATCTGCAGGGCATCTATCGGGACGCCTGGCATGCAAAGCTCTATCCGGCGACCGCCAACTAGGCAGAATGCGCCGATGCGTGTGTCGGCTAAAGCGGATTACGCGGTTCGCGCTCTGGTCGAGCTTGCTGCCGCCGGCGAGGGGCCGGTGAAAGGGGACCGGATCGCGCAGGCGCAGCAGATCCCGATCAACTTTCTCGAGAACATCCTGGTCAGCCTTCGCCACGCCGGTCTCGTTCGCAGCCAGCGTGGGATGGAGGGCGGCTATTGGCTCGCACGCCCAGCGGCGGAAGTCAATCTCGCCGAGGTGATCCGGGCTGTTGACGGCCCGCTCGCGAACGTCCGCGGGGTACGTTCGGAGGAGCTCGAGTTTCCAGGTGCTGCGGCTTCGCTCGCGGACGTGTGGGTGGCAGTGCGTGCGAGCCTCCGCGGCGTCCTCGAATCGGTGACGCTCGCCGACGTTGCGAGTGGAGAGCTGCCGGCGGCGGTCGAAGCGCTCGCGCGCGACCCCGACGCCCGCCTACCGCACTAGAAGACGGTCTGCTTCGTCGGCTTCACGAAGACGATCTGCCCCGTCTCGAGCTCGAGCCGCTCAGCCTCGTCGCGCGTGATCTGGACGTTCAGCCGCTCGCCGTCGTCGCGCACGAGCTCGACGCGCACCTCGAAGCCGAGGTGAATGATCCGCTCGATCATCGCCTCGCGCGTCGTCCCGTTCGCCTCGAGGGTGAGCTCGAGGTCGTGCGGACGGACGAACATGTCGTCGAGGCGGTTGACCTGGCCGACGAAGGACATCACGAACTCGTTCGCCGGCTGCTCGTAGAGCTCGCTCGGGCCTGCGATCTGCTCGATCCGGCCCCGGTTCATGACCACGATCTCGTCGGCGACCTCCATCGCCTCTTCCTGGTCGTGAGTGACGATCACCGTCGTCGTGTGCGTCTCGTCATGGAGGCGGCGCAACCAAAGTCTCAGCTCGGTGCGGACGCGGGCGTCCAGCGCGCCGAACGGCTCGTCGAGCAGCAGCACGGCAGGATCGACGGCCAACGCGCGAGCGAGCCCCATTCGCTGCCGCTGGCCGCCGGAGAGCTGCGCCGGGTAGCGGTCGGCGAGCCCTTCGAGCTGGACCAGCTCGAGCAGCTCGGCGACGCGTTCCTTGATCTCGGGCTTCGGCCGCTTCCGGATCGAGAGCCCGAAGGCGATGTTGTTGCGCACCGTCATGTGCTTGAAGGCCGCGTAGTGCTGGAACACGAAGCCGACACCGCGCTCCTGAGGCGGCCGGCCGGTGACGTTCTTGTCGCCGATGAACACGGTGCCGGCATCGGGTTGCTCGAGGCCGGCGATCACACGGAGCAGCGTCGACTTGCCGCTCCCGCTCGGGCCGAGGAGCGCGGTCAGCGAGCCGGTCTTGACCTCGACAGAGACGTTGTCGAGCGCGGTGAAGTCGCCGAAGTTCTTGGAAATGCCCCGGGCCGAAATCGACATCAGACGGTTCCTTCCTTGGGTCGGAGAGCGGTCATCAGAATGAGGACGAGCACGGCGATTGCAGCGAGCGCGAGCGAGATCCCGTAGGCGCCGGCCAGGTTGAGGTTCTCGTATTCCTCCTGCACCCGCAACGTCGCAGTCTCCGTCTTGCCCTGGATGCTCCCGGAGACGACCGCCACCGCGCCGTATTCGCCGAGGCAGCGCGCGGTCGTGAGCACGACGCCGTAGATCACGGCCCAGCGGATCGACGGCAGCGTCACGCGCCAGAACGTCTGCCAGCTGGAGGCACCGAGCGTGTAGGCCGCCTTTTCCTGCTCGTCGCCGACCTCGCGGAGGGTCGGGATCACCTCGCGGGCAACGAACGGCACCGAGACGAAGATCGTCGCGAGCACGATCGACGGCAGTGCGAACAGCACCTGGATCCCGTGCCCGAGCAGGTAGTGGCCGAACCAGCCGTTGCGGCCGTAGAGCAGGTAGAGCGAGAAGCCGACGACGACCGGCGAGAGCGCGAGCGGGAGGTCGACGAAGGCGTTCACGAGGCCCTTGCCCGGGAACTTCCGCCGCACGATCGCCAGCCCGCACGCGACCCCGAAGATCGTGTTCAGGGGGACGGCGATCCCGACCGCGATCAGCGTCATCTTGAACGCATGGATCGTGTCCTGGTCGGTCAGTGCACGCCAGGCGCTCGCGGCATCGTGGGCGAAGGTCTCGTAGTAGACGTAGCCGAGCGGCGCGACGAGGATCAGGCCGAGGTAGCCGATCGCGATGAAGCGAAGCCCGAGCCTAGACACGCTCATACCTCGTGGCGTAGCGCCGGATCCCGCCGACCGCGAGGAGCACGCCGAACGAGATCGCGAGCAGCACGACGGCGACGGCCGAGGCCCCGGTTGGGTCTTGGCTCGCAATCTTGTTGAAGATGAAGACCGACGAGACCTCGGTCTTGTAGGGGATGTTCCCGGTGATGATCACCACAGCGCCGATCTCGCCGACCGCTCGGGCGAAGGCCATCGTCAAGCCCGAGAGGATCCCCGGCAGGATGTTCGGCAGCACGATCCGCCGGAAGACGGTGAGCTGGTTGGCGCCGAGCGAGCGCGCGGCCTCTTCCATGTCGCGGTCGAGCTCGAGCAGCACCGGCTGCACCGTTCGCACGACGAACGGGAGCGTGACGAAGAGCAGCGCCAGAAAGAGGGCGTAGCGCGTGAACGCCGCGTGCACGCCGATCGGGGAGTGGGGGCCGTAGAAGGTGAGCAGCAGCAGGCCCGCGACGATCGTCGGGAGCGCGAACGGGAGGTCGATCACGGCGTTCACGACGCTCTTGCCGCGAAACTCGTCGCGGACGAGCACCCAGGCGGTGATCGTGCCGAGCACGGCGTTCGTGAGCGACGCGAGCGCCGCAACGACCAGCGTGAGCTTCAGCGCCGCGAGCGCCTCCTGGCTCGAGACGGCAGTCCAGAACCCTGACCAGCCCTTGTGCTTCGACTGCCAGACGAGCGCCGCGATCGGTAGGGCGACGACCGTCGTCAGGAACGCGGAAGCAAACCCGAGGGAGAAGACCGCTCCGGTCTTCTCCCTCGGGTGAGAGCGCACGGAAATGCCTCTCCGTTGCGGAGGGGCCGCAAGGTGACTGGTCAGGCCGACGGCCCTCCGACTGCGGACTCGATCCCGTACATCAGGCCCTTTGGTTGCGCGAACCACTTCTGCTGCGCGGCCGCATAGCCGCCAAGCGTCTTGTCGGCGAGTGTGATCTGGCCCGGGCGAACCGGGAAGTTCGTGAACTGCTTTGCGGCAACCGGGTTGACGGGGCGGAAGCCGTTCTTGCCGAAGACCGCCTGGGAGGACGGGGACTTCAGGAACTGGATGAACTGGTTCGCCACGTCCTTGTTCGGGCTGTTCTGCAGAACGGCGATCGGGAGCTGGATCAACAGCGTCTGGCGCGGGATCACGTACTCGACCTGCGTCCCCTTCAGCGTGGCGGCGATCGCCTCGCTCTCATAGGTGATGAAGGTGTCGCCTTCACCGGAGAGGAACGCCGCGGTTCCGGCAGAGCCGGACGTCGGCTGGGCGACGACGTTCTTGAACAATGCCTTCACGTAGGCCTGCGCCTGGGCGTCGGTCTTGCCGAGGTGCCGTTGTGCCGCATAGGCGGCGAGGATGTTCCACTTCGCCGAGCCGGAGCTGAACGGATCGGGGGTGATCACCTGGACGCCGGGCCTGATCAGGTCGTTCCAGCCCTTGATGTGCTTCGGGTTGTAGTGGCGGACGGCGAAGGCGACCACCGTGTTCGCGACGATCCCGTGGTAGGACTGCTCGTTCCAGTTCTTGTTCACGAGCCCCGCGTCAACGAGGATCTGGACGTCTCCGGGCCAGGAGGGAAAGATGATGTCGCACGGCTGGCCGGCGGCAACTGCCTGGGCCTGGCTCGTCGAGGGCCCATACGACTGGGTGAACGACACGCCCTGTCCCTGCGGTGTCGCCTGGAAGGCGGTGATGAGGGCCGCCATGACGGGCTTCGGCGTCGAGTAGGCGACGAGGTTCAGGGTCGTGCCTTCGCTCCGCGCGCTCGCAAGCTGCGGGAGCGCGCCTGCAAGGGCAAGCGACCCTCCGGCGACAACGCCGCGTCGGAGCAGCGTCGCCCGATCAAAGGCCTGGGTGTTCTTCTCGGGCGTGGAGCTCATAGATCTCTTCCTTTCGCTGGCAGGGAACATCGTCGCTCCATCTCGACTTTGTCAACCGGAGCAGTGAATAAATAGCATGAGTGATTCTAATACGTCAAATAAGAACTGTTGAGCATTTGAGAGGGCTATACTTGAGAAGTCATGAATGCGGTCGCAGCACCTCCAAAGCAGTTCGAGGCATGGGTCGCGTTTCTCCGCTCTCATTCAGCGGTCACGCGGCAGTTGAACGTCGATCTGCTCAACGAGCACGGCCTGACGCTGAACGACTATGAGGTCATGCTGCTGATCGACCAGGCCGAGCACGGCGTCATGCGCCGAGTCGACCTGGCCGAGAGCGTGTTGTTGACGGCGTCGGGAATCACCCGTCTTCTGGATGGGCTCGAGGCCGCGGGCTATGTCGAGAAGGCCCACTGCCAGTCGGACGCGCGCGTTTCCTACGCCAAGCTGACCGAGCCTGGCCGCGAGAAGTTGCGGGCAGCCGCGGCGACCCACATCGCGGGTGTCCAGGAAGTCTTCACGAGCCCGTACTCGGAGTCCGAGCTGGCGACGCTCGCCGAGCTGCTGTCGCGCCTGCCGATGACCGGCAAGGTCGACTGCGCCAAGTCCTGCGGTTGACGCGCCGCCCTCCGGTCTACTGGAAGCCGCGCTACCCGACGCGCGTGATGCGTGAGCGGGCCTTTGCCAAGCGCTCGCTCGAGCGTGAGCGGCAACTCGCAGCGACACGCGGGCCGTCGTGGCTCACGCAGCTGCGAGCGTGGCTTTCGCGCTAGCGCTTCGTGGTCTTACGCTCGGCCATCGCGACGAACTTGTTGAACTCGGCCGTGTCGAAGGGATCGACCAGGAAGCCGCTCGGGCCGATCTGCTCCCGGGTCAGATCGATGTAGACATCCTGGCCGACGATCTTGAACGGCGTCGCGATGTTCGCGTCGGCGGCCGTGAAGCCGCGCTGGAGCGTCTCGGCCTGGATCTGCTCGCGCTGGAGCGTCTGCTGGTTGCGGAACCCCGCAGTGTCGGCCGGAGAGTTGTAGATGTTCACGAAGAGCTCGTGGCTCGACTGAGCCCGCATCTGCCTGATCAGCGATTGGACGTTCTTCGTCTGGGCCTTCGTCTGGAAGCCCTGAGCTGCGATCGTTCCGTCGAGCGCGGTGAGCTCTCGCGCCAGCCGGAGCGCCGTCGCCCGGCTCCCGTTCGTGATGTCGACGCGAAGAATCTGCGCAGGAGGCGTGGGCATCGGATTGTTGCGCTGCTGGAGCTCCCGAACCCGCTTCAACCGCGCTCGCTCGGCAGCAGTCTGCGTTGCGCTGCTCTGTCCGCCGCGGTTCGAGAACCCGCGCCGGTAGCTCACCGGTTGATACTGGACGATGTAGCCGGCAGCGGTGAGCCTGGCCTTGAGCAGCGCTGCGCGCTTGTCGCCGGGCGCGCCGTGATGGGTCGGGCCGCCGAGCGTCGGAACCGGGGCTCCTGGAGCGGTTGTCGTCGAGACGGCCTGCTTCGAACCCCCACATGCCGTCGCCCCATAGGTGAGCAACAAGGCGAGGGCGACGATCGGGGCTCCTGCTCGGTCTGGTCGTCTGCCCCGATCCATCCACTCAGTAGGAAACCCGGAAGCTGTCCCCTTGTCAACCGGTGTCGGCCTACGCGCTTTGCGTAGGATTTTCTTCGTGAGACGGTCTTCTGCCTGGGCTTCCGTTGTGGCTGTGCTGATGGCGACGGTCGCTCCCGCCGCGCAGTCGAGCGCCGGCCCGGTCGGGGCGATTCCGAAAGGCCCCGTCACAACGATCTCGGTCGCCAAGGGTGAGCTGATCGCCGTCGCGCTGCCAAGTGCAGCGGCTTCGACCGGTCTCGTCTGGCGCGTTGCCCGCCCGCTGAACGCCAAGGTCGTCACCGAAGTTACGGAGGGCGATCTCGGGAAAAACGTGGTGATCGTCTTCAAAGCGGTGGGAGTGGGAAAGGCGTCGATCGTCTACGCCCTCACCAAGGGCGAGTCGCCCACGGCCCAGAAATCGAAGACGTACATCGTTCATGTCGCCTAAAGCGACATTCCGGGCACGTTTTGCCTGCTTTTGATCTTTCCTGACGGTTCGACTTAACAGTCAGTGGGCACCATGAACTCGTGGCCGTTCGGCCGGTTCGACATCTGCTGAATAGCCAGGAGCCCTGTACCAAACGGTGGTCTCCTTCCATTTGTCCCTGATCGTGAGAGGAGCCCTGATGACCCGTTTTCGTCTGAGATTTACCCTTCCGATGCTCGGTGCGTTCCTGGCCGCCGGCCTGTTCGCCGGTCTCGGCCAATCCGCATTCGGAGCCACCAAGCGGCCAGTGACCGCCAAGCCCACGATCATCACCGTGACCGCAGGGAAGCCCTCGGAGCTTGCCTTCAAGCTCTCGAAGTTCTCGAACATCGCGCCCGGCACCGTCACGTTCAAGGTGACGAACGCAGGTGTCGCCTACCACACGTTCAAGATCTGCACGACTCCGGTGACAACCGCCGCCAAGAATGCATGTGTCGGGAAGGTGACGAAGACGTTGAAGCATGGCCAGTCGGCGACGCTGACAGTCAAGCTCACGAAAAAGGGCAAGTATGAGTTCCTGTGCACGATTCCGGGTCATGCCGCTTCCGGGATGAAGGGCCTGCTTGGAATTGGCGTGAAGGTGGCTGCGCCGCCCGTCGTGAAGACGACCACGACCACCACGACGACGAAGACGACCACCACGACCAGCACCACGACTCCGACGACGACCACGACTCCCACGACCACGACGACGGCCGGTAACAACGGCTGCCCGACCGGCGTGACGATCCAGACGTCGGGGAGCACCGATAACGACGGTGACGAGAATGGAGACCCGAGCGACAACGACGGCTGCATCTAGCGCTTCCGTCTGAATCTGCATCACTCTGGCGGCGGCCGCGCGACGTGCGAGGCCGCCGCCTTACGCGTTTAACGGACGTCGCCTAGGCCGACCGGCGCCGGATCAGGGCCGTCGGGCAGACGACGTGACTCGCGCGCGAGCTGCTGTCGGCGATGCGCTGGAGGAGCAGCTGCGCGGTTCTCCGGCTCATCTCGTCGAGCGGCTGGCGAATGGTGGTGAGTGGCGGCAGTGTGTGCGCGGCGACGGGCGCATCGTCGAAGCCGACGACTGCGACGTCGCCGGGAACGTCCCGGCCCGCGTCCCGGAGCGCCCGGAGAGCTCCGACCGCCATCAGGTCAGAGGCGGCGAAGACCGCGTCGAGGGCGGGTTGCCGGGCGAGCAGCTGGGACATCGCGAGGTAGCCGCTCTCCTCGTCGAACTCGCCTTCCTCGATCAGCTTCGAGCTCGGCTCGATGCCGTCCGCCTCGAGCGCGTCGCGATAGCCCTCGAAGCGATCGATGCCGGCGGACATGCTCGACGGGCCGGTGATCGTCGCGATCTTCCGCCGGCCCAGGCCGAGCAGGTGGTTGACCGCCACCTCGGCGCCGCCGCGGTTGTCGGCATCGACGTAGGGCACGCCGGACGACCGCCCGAGCGGCCGGCCGACCTGCACGGTCGGAACGCCTGCCTTGGTGAGCAGCCGTGGCAGCGGGTCGTCGCCGTGCAGCGACATCAGGACGACGCCGTCGACATGGTCGCGGCGGAGGTAGCGCCGGGCTCGCTCGTGCTCGACTTCGTCCTGCGCGATCAGCAGCACGAGGTTCATGTCGATCTCGGCCGCCACGGCGCTGATCCCGCGCACGATTGCAACGAAGAACGGGTCGGCGAAGACGCGTGCTTCCGGCTCGCTGAAGAGCAGCGCGATCGTGTCGGTGCGCCGGGTGACGAGACTTCGCGCCGCGCGGTTCGGCGTATAGCCGAGTTGCTTGATCGCCCGTTCGACGGAGCTCTTTGCCTCCGGGCTCACTTTCGGCGAGCCGTTGATCACGCGCGAGACGGTTGCCCGCGACACGCCCGCGACCGCCCCGACCTCCTCGAGAGTTGGATCGGCGCTCATCGAGCGCCGGCGAGCCCGTTGGCGGCGATCACCCGCTGGTACCAGTGAGCGCTTTCCTTCGGGATGCGTTGCTGCGTCTCGTAGTCGACGAAGACGATGCCGAACCGCTTCGAATAGCCCTCCGCCCACTCGAAGTTGTCGAGCAGCGACCAGACGACGTAGCCGCGGAGATCGACGCCGGTTTCGAGCGCGTTGTGCAGAACCCTCAAGTGCTGGTCGAGGAACGAGATGCGGTCGGTGTCGCGAACGCGCCCGTCCGCTGCCAGCGAGTCGTCGAAGGAGGCGCCGTTCTCGGTCAGCAGCATCGGCATGCCAGGGTAATCATCGCGCAGGCGGGCAAGCAGCTCCGCGAGACCCGTGGGGTCGATCACCCAGCCCATCGTCGTCTTGGCGCCCGCTTGCGGGATCGGCTCGATCGACTCGTCGCCGGGCCAGACGGCCCAGCCGCCCGGCGCTGGCTCCGCGCGCGCTGCGACTAGGGAAGGCCGGTAGTAGTTGACGCCGAGCACGTCGATCGGCGCCGAGATGATGCGATCGTCGCCGTCCTGAATGTGCGTGAGGTCGACGAGCTTGCCGAGATGGTCGAGCACGTCCTTGGGGTAGTAGCCCTTCAGGATCGGGTCGAGGAAGATTCGGTTCTGCATCCCGTCCCAGAGCCGGGCCGCCGCGAGATCCGCCGTGCTCTGAGTGAGAGGCCGGTGCGGCTCGAGGTTGAGCACGATTCCGGCCACGGCTCCCGGAGGCGTCGACTTCCGGATCTCCTCGACCGCGAGCCCGTGCCCGAGCAGGAGGTGATGGACCGCGGAGACGCACTTCTGCGCGTCGTGGATGCCCGGCGCGTGGCGCCCGAGCCCGTAGCCGAGGAAGGCCGAGCACCAGGGCTCGTTCAGCGTCAGCCAGTGGGAGACGCGGTCGCCGAGGGCGCCAGAGACGATCCCTGCGTACTCGGCGAAGCAATAGGCGGTCTCGCGCGCGGCCCAACCACCTTCGTCCTCGAGCTCCTGCGGCAGATCCCAGTGGTAGAGCGTGATGTAGGGCTCGATTCCCTCCTCGAGCAACGCGTCGACGAGCCGCCGGTAGAAGTCGAGCCCGCGCTGGTTCGCCGGCCCCCGTCCGCCCGGCTGAACGCGCGGCCACGCGATCGAGAAGCGGTACGCGCCGAGCCCGAGCTCGCGCATGAGCGCGATGTCCTCGCGGAAGCGGTGGAAGTGATCGGCTGCGACGTCGCCGTTCTCGCCGTTCTCCGTCTTGCCCGGGGTACGGCAGAACGTGTCCCAGATCGACACGCCTCGGCCGTCCTCGTGCACGGCGCCTTCGATCTGGTACGCCGAGGTAGCGGCCCCCCAGATGAACCCGTTCGGGAAGACGAGCGTCTCCGAGCGGAGGTCTGCGGCCGGCGTGGTCATCCCTTGACCGCTCCTTGCATGATCCCGCCGATGATCTGGCGCCCCAGCACGAGGAAGAGCGCGAGCAGCGGCAGGATCGAGATGAACGTGCCGGTGAGGACGAGCGAGTAGTCCTCGACATAGCCGCTCGACAGCGCCGAGACGGCGACCTGCACCGTCGGGTTCTGCGTGCTGAGCACGATCAGCGGCCAGAAGAAGTCGTTCCAGGTCATCGTGAAGGTGAGCAAGCCGAGCACCGCGTCGACCGGCCGGACTGCCGGCAGGACGACATGCCAGAAGATCCGCGCCGTATGGCAGCCGTCGACCCGCGCCGCGTCGACGAGCTCGTTCGGCACCGACTGCACGATGTACTGCCGCATCAGGAAGACGCCGAACGCCGAGACGAGATTGGGCGCGATCAGCGCCTGGAGGTGGTTGATCCAGCCGAGATGGATCATCTCGATGTACAGCGGGATCACCCCGAGCTGCACCGGGACCATCATCGTGATCACGATCGTCAGCATCAGGAACCTGCTGCCGCGGAACTCGAGCTTCGCGAATGCGAAGCCGGCGAGCGCGCTGAAGAAGACGACCGCCACGGTGACCGTGGAGGCGACGATCGTCGAGTTGACGATCGCCCGCCAGAACTCGACATTCACCTCGCCCGAGTTGAAGAGGCGGTGAATGTTGTGCCAGAGCTGGTTCCCGGGTGTGAGCACCGGCGGGTAGTTGCTGATCGCAGAGCTGTCGTGCGAGGCGACGACGAGTGACCAGTAGAGCGGGAACAGCGAGCCGATCGCGATCAGGATCAGGAAGATGTAGGTCCCTGGCCCGGCCCCGCGGAACTGCCGCGGCTGGTGGGCGCGCCGGCGGGCGCGCGTGCGAAGGCGAAGCGAGGCGGCCGTCATCGTTACTCCGCCGACCTGATTCGCCGGACGATCAGATAGTTCACGAGCGAGATCACGACGACGAGCATGAAGAGGCACCAGGCGACCGCCGAGGCATAGCCGAACTTGAACTCGCTGCCGCCGAAGGCCTTCTCGTAGATGTACATCGCGACCGTCTGGTACTGGCGGTCGGAGCCGCCGGTCCCCGACTGCTTCAGCGGCTCGAAAAGGTACGGCTCGGTGAAGAGCTGGAGGCCGCCGATCGTCGAGATGATCACCGTGAAGAGGATCGTCGGGCGCAGCATCGGGATCGTGACGTGGAAGAACTGGCGCAGCCCACCGGCGCCGTCAACCGAGGCGGCCTCGTACAGCTCGTCCGGCACGCTCTGCATCGCGGCCAGGTAGATCAGCGCGTTGTAGCCGGTCCAGCGCCACATCACCATCACGGAGAGGGCGATCCAGGACGAGTAGCTGCCGGCTTCCCAGTCCACGTTTCCGATCCCGACCTGGTTCAGCAGGTAGTTGAAGAGCCCGTAGCGGTAGTCGAAGAGCTGCGTGAAGATCAGCGCCACGGCGACGAGCGACGTCACCTGCGGGAGGAGGACGCTCATCCGGAAGAACGTCCGCCCGCGCAGCTTCGTATTGAGAATGTGCGCGATCCAGAGCGCGAGCAGGAGCTGGGGGACGGTCGAGATCACCCAGATGCCGAGTGTGTTCTCGACGGCGTTCCAGAAGTACGAGTCGTGGAGCAGGTGCGAGTAGTTGTCGAGGCCGATGAACTTGGTCCCCGGGCTCAGGAGGTTCCGGTTCGTGAGGGAGACGTACGCCGTGTAGAGCAGCGGAAAGGCGCCGAAGACGGCAAAGATCAGGAAGAAGGGCGCGACGTAGAGGTACGGCGACGCCTTGCGGTCGACGCGGTGGAGCCGCTCTCGCATCGAGAGCCTGGCGACCCCGGGGATGTTGCCAGGAATGTTGCTCGGGATGTTGTCTGTGCTCGTCATCGCGTCGGCTCACTACAGCAAACGGCAGATCGTCCAGAGGCGGCTACGGGGCCGAGCGGTTTCCAGCTCGACCCCGTAGGCATGCCGTCGGAGGAAAATCAGGTTGCGACGTTCGTGACGTCCTTGAGGAACTGCGACCAGGAGGTGCTCGGAGTCTGCTTCTTCTGCTCCACCCGCTGGATCGCGTTGCTCGATGCGGTTTGGATGTCGCCCTGATGGGGCCCGGTGATCTGCGGCTTCAGACGCTTGACCGAGGTCGTGAAGATCTTCCCCACCGGTGCGTTGCTGAAGAACGAGTTCTTGAAGTTCGCGAGCGCCGGGTTCGAATAAAGGGCCGGCTCACTCGGGAGGTTTCCCGTGTGCTTGAAGACGTAGAGCTCCGAGCTGGGGGAGGTAAGGAACTTGATCAGCTCATACGCGAGCTGCTGGTTCTTCGACTGCTTGGGAATGGTCAGGAACGACCCGCCCCAGCTGCCGCCGTCGCCCGGCACGGAGGCGATGTCCCAGTCGCCGGCCGACTTCGGTGCCTGGCCCTGGATGTAACCCATCATCCACGCGGGACAGGTGACGGTTGCGAACGTGCTCTGCTGGTACCCGGTGTTCCAGGCGGTGCTGAACGCGGCCAGGCCGGCGCTCTCACCCTTGCTGATGCCCTGCATGGTCAGGTTCCACGCGTTCTTGACGCCGGGGTTCGTGCCCACGATCACGTTGCCCTTCGCGTCGTAGTACGCCGGGTTCAGCTGCCCGATCATCGCGTTGAACACGTTGCTGCCCGAGTCGAAGAAGAACGTGCCCTTTGGTGCGTTCTTCTCGAACTTGACGCCCGTGTTGATGTACGCCTGCCAGGTCGGCCACAGCTTCGAGACCGCCGCGCGGTCCGTCGGCAGTCCGGCGGACTGGAACAGGTCCTTGCGGTAGCAGATGCCCATGCTCCCGACGTCGCTGCCGAGGCCGATCTGCGCCCCGTTCGGAGCGATCGACTGCTGCCACTTCCACGGCAGCCACTGGCTCTTCAGCGAGGCTGCGCCCAGGCTGTTCAGATCGACGAAGTACTGCGGCTCGGACTTGAACTGAGCGATGAAGCCCACCTCGACTGCCTCGACGTCATCTGCCCCAGCGCCGGTGGCGAGATGCTTTGCGAGGTTCGCGTGGTGCGTTGCATAGTCCTCGATGTCTTCCTTGATGGTGACTCCTGGATGAGCCGCCTCGAACTGCTTGTACAGCTCGTGATAGCCGAAGTCGCCAAAGAGGTCGACACGGAGCGTGACGTTCTCGCTGCGCTTCGCGGACGCTGTGCTGGCGACATAGCCGGCCAGGATCACCGCGATGGCGGCGAGAACCGCGACCGACAGTTTCGCTGGTCGCTTCAAGGTAGTGGTTCTCACCGAACTCCTCCTCCCGTTGCATTGAAGGTTCACGCGCTCACTGGCCTGCAGTCGTGAGAGCGCTCTCACGGGGCGAGACAATGACGTATCAGGAAGCACTTGTCAAGGACCGATTCGTTAGGTGAGCCGCTGGCCGGTGGCGGCCGAGAAGATGTGCAGCTGGTCCGGACGGATCGCGAGTCTGACCAGATCGCCCGTAGCGGGAACGTTTTTGGGATCGATGCGAGCCACGATGTCGGCGGCTCGAACGAGGTTGTCGCTGCTGCCGGGGAGGCGTCCGTAGAGGAACGCGTCGGCCCCGAGCTCCTCGACGACGGTGACCGTGACAGGGATACCGGCGTCTTCCGTCGCGACGACCTCGAGCGCCTCGGGGCGGAAGCCGAGCACGACCTTTGCGTCGGTGACTGCGCGCGGCAGCGGGATGCGATACCCGGCGAGCTCGGCCTGACCGTCGGCGATTGCGACCTCGTGCAGGTTCATCTGCGGCGAGCCGACGAACCCGGCGACGAACACGTTGGCCGGCTTCGCGAAGAGCTCCCGTGGCTTGTCGATCTGCTGGAGGTGCCCTTTGTCCATCACCGCGACGCGGTCGCCCATCGTCATTGCCTCGACCTGGTCGTGAGTGACGTACACGGTCGTCACCTCGAGCCGCCGCTGCAGCGTCGCGATCTGCGCGCGCGTCTGCACGCGGAGCTTCGCGTCGAGGTTGCTGAGCGGCTCGTCCATCAGAAAGACCTTCGGTGCGCGGACGATCGCGCGTCCCATCGCGACTCGCTGCCGCTGGCCGCCCGAGAGCTGCCGCGGTCGCCGTCCGAGGTACTCCTCGAGATCGAGGATGCGTGCGGCTTCGGCCACTCGCGTCTTGATCTCTTTCTTCTTCACGCCGCTGATCTTCAGTGCGAAGCCCATGTTCTCGGCGACCGTCATGTGGGGGTAGAGGGCGTAGTTCTGGAACACCATCGCTACGTCTCGATCCTTCGGTGGGACGTCGGTCACGTCACGCTCGCCGATCCGGATCGCGCCTTCGTCGACGTCTTCAAGCCCTGCGGCCATGCGCAGGCTCGTCGACTTGCCGCAGCCCGAGGGCCCGACGAGCACGAGGAACTCGCCGTCGTCAACGTGAAGGTCGAGCTCGGCAACCGCCGGCCGCTCGGCCCTGGGATACACGCGCGTCGCGCGCTCGTACGTCACGCTTGCCATCGATTGCCTCCCGATTCGCTGGCTGTGCTCGCTGGTTGCGAGTGGCGGGAGTTATAGCGCGAAGCCGGCGAGGATTCGAGCAATGGCTATGCCGTCAGGCGGCGTCGGGCGCTGCGTGTGCCTGTGGCGCGGCGGCGTGGACCAGGTCGCTGCCCCGCACGAAGAGGAACGACGAGGCCGCTCCGACGGTGACGCAAGCTGCGCCCACGAGCAGCAGCGAGTGCATGCCGGAGACGAACGCAACCGTTCCTGCGTGCACGGTTTGCGGCTGGGTTAAGGCCCGCGGGCCGCTCGCGACAACGGCTGCGGCCAGGGCGTGAGGTGAGCCTGGGAGGAGCGCCGTGAGCTTGGTCTGGACCCCGTTCTGGAAGATCGCGCCGAGCGCGGCGATGCCCGTTGCGAGGCCTCCGATCCGGAAGGTGTTGCTGATCCCCGACGCCATGCCGCTGCGCGCGGGAGCGACGACGCCAAGTGCGATATGGGCGATCGTCGGGTTCGCAATCCCGATCCCGATCCCGGTGAGCAGCAGTCCGGGCAGGAGGGCTGTCCAGCGCGAATCGGCCGAGATCGTGCTCATCAGGACCAGGCCGGCTGCAGTGATCACGAGGCCGGTGCCGAGCAGGACGCCGGGTGAGATGCGCGGCGCGAGGCGCCGCACCAGGATCGGCACGACGAACGCGGGCAGCGTGGCCGGCAGGAGCCGCAGGCCGCCCTCGAACGGCGAGTAGCCGAGCAGGTTCTGAAGGTAGAACGTGATGTACGGGAAGACCGCGAACATGCCCCCGCCGATCGCGAAGGTCGCAACCGAGACGCCGCTGAACGAGCGGTTCCGGAAGAGCGAGAGGTCGAACATCGGCCGCTCTTGCTTCAGCTCGGCGACCAGGAAGAGGGCCATCAGCAAGGCCGCGCCCACGAGCGAAGCGACGATCGAGGAGCTCGACCACCCCTGGCCGTTGCCACGTAGCAGCCCGAAGATGAGCAGGAAGAGCGAGCCCGAAAACGTGATCAGACCTATGAAATCAAGCCTTTTCGCGTTCGGATCCGCGATGTTGACCATTCTCCGAAGCGCGATCGCGAGCACCACGGCACCGATCGGCAAGTTCACGAAGAAGACCCAACGCCAGCCGAACGCATCGGTCAACGCGCCGCCGAGCAGGGGCCCGATCGCGACCGCCCCTCCGACCGTCGCGCTCCAGAACGCGATCGCCGTCCCGCGCTCGCGGCCCTGGTAGTCCTGCGCGATCAACGCCAGCGCGGTCGCGAACATCGTCGCCCCGCCGATCCCCTGTAACGCCCGCGCGAGATCGAGCTCGGGACCTGTCTGGGCGATGCCGCAGAGGAGCGACGACACGGTGAAGATCGCGACGCCGCCGACGAAGACGCGCTTCCGGCCGAACCGGTCGGCGAGCGACCCGGAGGTCAGAACAAGCGCTGCGAGCGTGAGCGAGTAGGCATCGATCACCCACTCGAGCTCGGTGAAGGTCGTGTGCAGCTCGGTATGGATCCGCGGCAGCGCGACCTGGACGATCGTGATGTCGACGAGCAGCATGAACGTCGCGCCGCAAACGGCGACGAGCGTCCACCAGTTCGTCCTCGTGCGAGCTGCGGCGGTCACAGCTCGACCTTAGCTCGTGAGTCACCCCTTAGGGGGATGTGTAATTCGGCACGACGCCGACCGTGACGGGCCCTTCGAGCCCTTTGCACGGGCTCGGCCGGCCGGCATCTGCGACCCAGGCGACGTCGAAGTTCGTGCCGCCCTTCGAGGCAGGCGTGGGTGTTGCGCCTGCGCGCGGGCTCGCCTTCGTGCGCACGCACGGCACGAGGTTGATCTGGGTGGTCGTCCAGGCGGGGTCGGCGAGCGATCCACGGTGCCCGTTCCCGACCGCCGCGACGTTGTGGAACGACACCGAGCCGAAGTTCGCGAGCCGAGAGCTCTGGCACGTGAACCGCTTGCACGAAAACGGCGCTTCGACGATCCACTCGGCCGAGGAGACATCGGCGGTGCCCCAGGTGATCTTGCGATCGAAGGTCCAGTGGCGCGTCTGATTCTGAACCCGCAGCTCGAGGAGTGCGAGCCCGATCCGCTTCACGGTTGCAGCGATCACGTCGCCGGAACGGATCTGCTCGGGAATGGTGTGAGCGACGTCGGGAAGGATCTCGAACCAGGCGAAGTACGCCGCGCGCCCCTTGGCGTCGCAGTTGGCGTCGACGCCAACCTGCTGGAGGCTCGTGGTCGTCAGTCCGCCAAGCCCAATCCACGCCGCCGAAAGCGCAGGAGCGTCGCCGGCCTTGCAGTGCATGACGGGCTCAGCCCACGTGCCGCTGATGCTGGTGTAGGAGATGTCCTTGCCGGTCACGGCGTAGCCGGACCATTGCGGGTTGAGCAGGGGTTTTGCAGTCGCGGGTTGGGCGTGGGCGACCGCGCAGGCACAGAGGCTCGCCACCGCGAACGCGACAACCGTTACCGCCTTGGCCGTCCCAGACACACGTCTCCCATCCGTGAGGCCTTAAGAGGATCAGAAAGCCGCGAGCCCTGCCTCAACGTCCGAATACGGAATTAGCCGTCAGCTGGTTTGAATCGGCTCGATCGAGACGGGCGGTCGTTTGCTCAGCAGGATCTCGACTCGGTTCAGTTGCTTGCGCAGCTCCCCGAGCTCGACTGCGATTTCGGCGTCGAGGCTGGTGAGGTCACCGAGCTTGTCATCTACCTGGGCAGTGTCATTTTGGACAAAGCGCTGGGCAAGAGCGCCGGTCAGAAGTGCGATGAAGCCGATTCCGACGATCATGACGACGGCTCCAATTACCCGTCCAAGTCCTGTTTTCGGGCTGATGTCGCCGTACCCGACGGTGGTGATCGTGGACAGAGCCCACCAGAGCCCGTCGCCGAAGGAAACCGACTGCTTGCTTCGCTCCGCTGCTTCGAATGCAGCTCCTCCTCCGACGACTGTCAGGAGCGCGAGAAAGGAGGCGAACTGCAGCCCTGTCGGTGAGAACAGGCCGCGCATCAGCTTGGGCACGCGGATCAGTCGCAAGAGCCGCAAGATTCGCACCGCACGCAAAGATTGAAGGCCTGCGGGAAAGATCGGTGGCGTCAGGATCACGAGGGCGATTTCGATCACGTGTCCTCGCGCCCAGCTTCGCCGCCCTTTGTTGAGAACGGCCATCGCCAGGCTCTCTGCCACAAAGACAAGCCACGTGCACCAGTTGAGCACCTCGCCAACGGTCTTCCATGGCGCGCTCACACTTGTCTGCTCGATCACGATCACAGGAATCGTCGCGAGAGCAGCGATCAGAACCGACTGGGCAAGCAGCCGCTGAATCCGGGGCTCGAGAACCACTGCGTCAGTCTTCGACATGGCTCGTGACGGCTCCTGCCGTCGCGCGCCAACTCCGAAGGATCCAGCTCCAGCCGCGCGAGACGAGCTCCGAAGAGCCGCGAGCGCGGGCTTCGCCTGTGCGCGCACACCGCGAGCCGCCAAAAGGGCGAGCGTGGAAATTCTAGGATTTCCACACGCGGGCAATGGAGCGTATCGGGATCGAACCGATGACCTCCGCCTTGCAAAGGCGGCGCTCTCCCAGCTGAGCTAACGCCCCGGGCTTTAAAGACCGAGCGCCCGGATGGTAGCGGGCGCTGGGCTTCGATTTGGCGCTTTAGGCTGCGCGGGATAGGCGTTCGTCGTGGCGTGCCCGCTGGATGATCTCGTTGCGGTCGCCGAAACGGATTCTCGCCCTCACGGTGCGCTGGAGCTCCCAGAGCTCTGCGATCCGCTCTTCGAGCTGCTGGTGCTTCTCAGCGAGCTCGGCGTTTTTGCCCTCGGACAACTTGGCCAGGACCTCCAGCCGTTCGCCCGAAAGACGGTCGATCTCTTGCTTGATGTCATTCAACGTGCTCATGTCTAAGAAAACGAAAAGCTGCCTCCGGTATTCCCAAAGAGCTCACCTTGTAACCGGTGAACATGAGCGCAGCCTTAACGAAACGTCAGGGACCTTCGGAGTAGCATCGCTGCATCTCAGGCGTCGCGACTCCTCTGTTGTGCCTGATCTTTGCGGCTGCCGCCGGGGTCACGTGGGCCGCGGGAGGTGTCCTCTCGAAGACAACCGACGCGCTCGACGTCCGGTTTGGGCTTGGCGAGGCGCTTGGCGGGCTGATTTTGCTCGCGGTTACTGGCAGCCTGCCCGAGATCGCGATCACCGCCTCTGCGGCCCTCGCCGGCCATCTCGATCTCGCGGTCGGCAACCTGATCGGCGGCGTCGCGATTCAGACGCTCGTGCTCGTCGTCCTCGACTTTGCGTCCGGTCGCTCACGGCCGCTCTGCTTCCTCGTCGGGTCGCTCGTGCCGGTGCTCGAGGCCTTGATCGTCGTGGTCGTGCTCGCCACCGAATTGAGTGGCGCTGCGCTCTCGGCGTCGACGAACGTCGGCGGAATCAGCCCTGCTTCGATCGCTGTGATCGTCCTCTGGGTGTCCGGTGTCTGGATCGTCAATCGTGTCAGGCTGAAGCCGGCCTGGGACGTCGTCGCGCCGGGAAGCACGCCTGGCCGGCGGCATGTCCGCGAGGCGCATCCATCGGGAGCGCATCCGTTTGCGGGCTCGTCGACCGCCAGGGTGATGCTCCTGTTCGGCGCCGGTGCAGTTGCGACGTTGATCGCAGGCGTCACGCTCGAGAACACCGGCAGCCTGATCGCCGGGAGGATCGGAGTGCAAGGTGCGATCTTCGGCGCGACCTTTCTCGCCGCGGCCAGCGCGTTGCCGGAGATCTCGAGCGGCATCGCCGCGGTCAAGCTCGGTGACTTGCAGCTTGCGGTCGGAGACATCCTCGGCGGGAACTCGTTTCAGATCTGCCTGTTCGTGCTCGCGGACGCGCTCGCCGGCACACCTGTGATCGTCGCCGCGCACAAGTCGGATGTGTGGCTCGGCGGGATGGGCCTCCTGATGACGGCGATCGCGGCTTCCGGGATCATCGCCAGACCGAAGCGAACCCATTTCTGGCTCGGGATCGACTCGATCGCGCTCGTCGTCGTCTACGCGTTTGCCGTGATCGGCCTGACGAGGATCACCGGCTAGAAAAGCCCCGCGCAGGTCACCGCGACGAGGAGCGCCGACAGCGTCGAGGTCGCGAGCACTGTGGCGCCGGCCAGGACGTTGAAGGTTCGGCCGTTCGCGTACTGCCCCATCAGCTCGCGGTTTGCGGCCAGCCGCCAGACGAAGAAGAGCGTCACGGGGAGCAGCACGCCGTTTACGACCTGGACGAGCACGAGCAGCTTGATCACCGGCACGCCGGGGACGATCGCGACGAGCATGCCGATCCCGATCAGGACCGTGATCACGCCGACGAAGACGGGCGCCTGCCGCGGGCTGCGCGAGATGCCCTTTTCGAAGCCGAACGTCTCGGCGATCACGTAGGCGGCCGTCACCGGAAGGATCGCGGCGGCCAGCAGGCTCGCTCCCAGAAGGCCGATCGCGAAGAGCAGCTCGGCGAAGCGGCCGGCGAACGGGGCGAGGGCACGCGCGGCGTCGGCGGCGTTGTTGACCGTGTGATCGCCGTGCACGTACAGCGTCGCGCCCGTGGCGATGATGATGAAGCCTGCGACGAGGTTCGCGAAGATCGATCCGGAGACGACTTCGGCCCGCTCCGCGTTTAGCTCGTCGGGCCCGAGGCCGCGCTCGACGACCGCGGACTGGACGTAGAGCTGCATGAACGGCGTGATCGTCGTCCCGGCGGTGGCGATGAACAGGAAGAGGTAGGCCGAGTTCAGCTGGACATGCGGCACGACGCTTGCTTTCGCAACGGCGCCCCAGTGCGGGTGCGCCAGAATCGCGGCGATCGGGTAGGCGAAGAACGGGATCGTCATCAGTACGAACACCCGCTCCGCCGCCTTGTACGAGCCGCGGACAACGAGGAGCCAGACCCCGACTGCGGCGATCGGAACCGAGAGCTGGAACGGGATCCCGGCGAGGTTGAGAGCGGCGCCGATGCCGACGAACTCACTGATGCAGATCCCGAGATTTGCCACGAGCACCGAGACCGTCGCGAACATCGACCACCGGACGCCGTACTGCTCGCGGATCAGCTCGGCAAGGCCCTTGCCCGTCACCGCGCCCATCCGCGCGGCCATCTCCTGGACGACGATCAGGCTGACGGTGATCAGCACCATCATCCAGAGCAGGTCATAGCCGTACTTCGCGCCCACCGACGAGTACGTCGCGATTCCGCCCGCGTCGTTGCCGGCGTTTGCGGCGATCAGGCCCGGGCCGAGGAACGCGAAGAGCGCTGCGAGGCGGAGCGTGAGCCGGTTACGCGGACGCAGCCGCAGGCGCCGGGCGAGAGCCCGGCCGGCGGCAAAGCGCCTGAGCGCACGTACTGACACCGTCGTCCAGATCCGTCGCGAGGAGGCACCGGCGCATGCCTAGTAATCCTCTCCGAGGAGGCCGAAATGCCTGCGCCAGCCTCGCGGCAGCACCAGCTCGAGCACGTCATCCACCGTGATCACGCCGATCACACGCTCCTCTTCGTCAACGACCGGAACAACCGTCAGATCGTAGTCCGTCATCAGCCTCGCCACCTCTTCGAGATCTGCTGCGGGCCGCACGCGCTGCGGGGTGCCCGCGATCTCGCCGGCGGTCAGCTCCGGGCTCGCCTGGAGCAGGCCTGCGAGCGGGATCGCGCCGTTCAGGTGCTTGCGCGAGTTCATCACGTAGATCCAGCTGAGGGCATCGGTCGAGGCGTGAGAGCTTCGGACGCGGTCGAGGACCTCGGCGTGTGTCGCCTGCGAGTAGACGCAGACGAACTCGGGGCTCATCAGGCCGCCTGCGGTTGCAGGGTCGTAGCCGAGCAGGGCCCGGACACGCCGTCGCTGGACCGGCGGCAGGGACTCGATGACGAGCTCGCGCCGCTCTTCTGGCAGCCCTGCGACGAGATCGGCCGCGTCGTCGGCCTCCATACGAGCCAGGATCTCGGCGACCTCGTCGTCGGTGCGATCCTCGACGAACTCGAGCTGGTGGCCCGGCTCGAGCTCCTCGAAGACGTCGGCCTCGAGCTCGGGATCGCCTCCGACCGCATCGATGATCTCGGCGCCCTCCTGATGCGATGCCGCCTCGACGAGGTCCGCGAGCTGCGCCGGATGCAGCCGCGCGAGCTTGGGGTGGGGGACGCGCAGGCGCACCGTCGGAACGTGGCCTGTGAACGGTTCGACCGATGCCCAATCGAGGAAGCGCGTTGTCTCGATCTTTCCCGCGAGCAGCCGTGGAACGAGTCGTCGCAGCAGGCCGCTGAGGCCGACATCGACTCCCACGACGCGGTACCAGCCTTCGAGCCGCGCGATCTCGATCTCGTTCGAGCGCACGAGCCGAGCACCGTCGACGTTGATCAATTGGCGGTCGAGGACGTCTTTCTTCAAGAGCACCTCGGCGGGACGCCGCTCGAACGGGCGCAGGTCGAGCTGAACCCCCCGCAGAGTGGCATGACCGTAATCGATCGCTGCGACGCTCTCCGCCGGGACGAAGACCTGCCGCCCGGCAACTGTCGCGAGCAGCCCGGTGACGGGTGGGTAGTCGCTGTCCCCGAGCCTGACGATCAGATCGTCGACGCGGCCGAGCTTGCCTCCGATGCTGTCCACGAGCTCGCCGCCCACGACGAGCGAGAGGTGCAGGACGCGGGGCTCGATCGTCGCGGGCAGTTCCATGAATCGCAGCCTACGCCGCCCTGCGTTGGTGCTTTGTTACGCCGTCAAGCCTTCGCGGATGCGCTCCGCGACTGAGGCCATCTCGAGCGTCGCGCCGGTGACGTCTCGCAACAGGTCTTCCGCAGTCGGGCCCTGGCCGAGCGACCACAGCTCCCGCAACAGGTCGCCGGCCTCGCGGCGCGCGAACCATTCGTTGCCGAATTCGCTGCGCAGGAAGTCGCGCAGCTGGGCTTCGAATGCCCAGGAGCGGAGATAGCCCGTGACGTAGAACGAGCCGTCGATGTCGGTCAGGTAGTTCTCAGCGTTGGCGGGGATCTTCAGCGCGTCCGTGAGCAGCTCGGCGTAGCGCGGCCGCATCGCCGCGGGGTCGGCGGCCTGGAAGAACTCGATCTCGTAGAGCAGCTTCGCGCTGTAGCGGCGGGCGAAATAGAGCAGCGCCGTCGCTCCGTCGTTCGCGAGCTCGTCGACCCTTGGGATGTCGAGGCGCCGGTTCAGCCAGGCGGGCTCGGTGACGAGGTGCTCCATCAGCGCCGCCCAGCCTTCGGTGACCGCCATGTCGCCGAGCCGCTTCGCCTCCATCGGCAGGGAGGCCGACGTATTGGCGAAATGCTCGGCGTGGCCGGCCTCGTGGAAGAGTGCGGCCCAGTCGTCTCGCCCGCCGGTGGGTTGGATCACGAGCATCACGCGATCGGGGATCTCGATCGGCGCGCAGAAGGGCCGCGGGCTCTTGGCCGGGCGCTGCTCGAGGTCGAGGTGGATGTTGCTCTGCGACCGGAGATCGATGCCGAGATCGGTGAGCGTTCCTTCCAGAGCCGGAAGCATCCGGTCCGACGGAAATGCCTTGTCCCATTCAGGGGCGCGGAAGAGACGGGCGACATCCGAGGGGCGCGCGTCATCGAGCCCGATACCGAGCCGGGAGCGAAAGGCGCGGTCGCCGGCCTGTTCCCAGGCCCGCTCGGTTTCGTCGAGCAGGTCACGGCATTCGCTCGCGAGCTCGTCGAGCCTGAAGCCGAACTGCTTGTAGAGCTCGTAGTAGTTCGGAGCGCCGAGCGCGCCGACGGCTTCCCGGTCGATCTCGGCGGCCTCGAGGTACACCGGATTCAGGTGCTCGTCGGTGAGCCGGAGCCGCTCGCGGTCGAGCCGCTCGCGCCGCTCGCGTTCGGGCTCGTTCGCAAGCGCGATCCGGAGCATCCGAAAGGGAATCACCTCTCCGTCGACCGTGGCCTCGAGCTCTGCCTCGATCGCTGCGACCTTCTCCTGGTGGGAGCGCGTCAGATTGCCGAGATACCCCTCACAGGCGAAGCGCCAAATCTCGGCCGGCGCGTCGAGGAGGCTCTGCGCGGTCTCGAGGCTCGTCAGCTCCGGGTAGCGCGCGTAGATGTACTCGAGGTCGAGCGATTCCTTGTGGCCGGCGAAGTGGAGGTAGTGCTCCTCGTCGAGATCGGCGATGAACCTGTCGGCCCGGTCGCGAAACGCGTCGAGCTCGCGGCTCGTTGGGGGCGCGGCAGCCATCTGGCCGTAGGATAGGCATCCGTGCGCGAGATCCGTATCACGAGCGAACGGAAGACCCAGCTGATCGACATCACCGACCGGGTGCGCGAGCTCCTCGTCGGTGAGAGTGGAGCTGCGGCGCTCGTCTACGTGCCGCACACGACGGCAGGGATCACGATCAACGAGAAGATCGACCCGATCCTCGTCGAGGATCTCGAGCGGGGCTTCGAACAGATCGTCGGCGACGACCTGGGGTGGCGGCACGACGACAAGGACGGCCCGAATGGCGCATCCCACGGGCGGGCGTCGGTCGCCGGCGCCCAGGTGATCGTGCCGCTCCGCGCTGACGGATCGCTCGCGCTCGGCACGTATCAGGCGCTGTTCCTCTGCGAATTCGACGGGCCGAAGCCGCGCTCGGTGTACGTCGCAGTCCTCCAATAGAGCTCGCGCCTCTCTTCGGTCTACGCGTCCGCACGCCGCGGCTTGAGTTGCGCTTGCCGACTCTCGGCGAGATCGCCGAGCTTGCGTCGCTGGCACAGGCCGGCGTTCACTCGCCGGAGCTGATGCCTTTCCGAGTCCCATGGACGGATCGAGCCGGTGAGCCGCGGTTCTTCGAGGATGTTGTCGAGCCCTTTCATCGCGGGGCACGGGAGAACTGGCGCGTCGAGAGCTGGGCTCTGCTCCTCGCCGTGTGGTTTGAAGGCCAGGTCATTGGCGCCCAGGACGTGAGAGGCGAGGACTTCGCGGCCCGGCGCAGCTTCGAGACCGGGTCGTGGCTCGGACAGCGCTTTCAAGGGCATGGCCTTGGGACGGAGATGCGGCATGGCGTCCTCGCGCTCGGCTTCGCGGGGCTCGGTGCGCGCGTTGCTGTTTCCGGGGCGTTTGAGGGAAATATCGCGTCGGAGCGAGTGTCGGAGAAGCTCGGGTATCGAGCGGTCGGCGAAGCCTTCTACGCACCGCGAGGGGTCCCGGTGCGGGAGCAGATCTTCGCGCTCGACCGCGAGACCTGGGAAGCCCAGGACCGGCCTCCAGTCGAGATCGACGGCCTCGAGCCGTGTCTCGCCCTGTTCGGTCTCTAAGGCGAACGGCTTCGGCCCGTCTCGGAGAGTTGCCAAACCCCCACCCCAGGGTGGGGAGCCGTTCCCGCCGCCCTCAGAGCGGACACTACCGCCAAATAGCGCGCGAGAGTGTGACGGCTTCGAATCGATTGTGGAACTTCTCTTCCACAGTCGACGGCTACGCTGATCGCCATGGCCGTGCCCGTGCAGCGCGGTGACGAGCTCGAGCTCGCCATCGATTCGCTCGCCTTCGGCGGGAACGGTGTCGCGCGCGCTGACGGCTTCGTCGTCTTCGTCAGGAGAGGCCTGCCGGGAGACACGGTGCGTGCGCGGATCACGAAGACGCAGCGCCGCCACGCCGAGGCCGATCTCGTCGAGGTGCTCACGCCGGGCCCGCTACGGGTCGAGGCGCCGTGCCAGCATTTCGGTGTTTGCGGCGGCTGCCGCTTCCAGGATCTCGCCTACGAGGCACAGCTCGACGCGAAGGCTGCCTGGGTCGGCGACTCGCTCCGGCGGATCGCCGGAATCCATGACGCGCCGCTCGAGCCGATCGTTGGCGCGCAGGATCAGTTCCACTACCGCAACAAGATGGAGTACTCCTTTGCGCCCGGCCCCGACGGCCCGCGGCTTGGTTTGCACGTGGCGGGGCGCTGGGACGAAGTGCTCGAGATCGAGAAGTGCTGGCTGACGACCGACCTCGGCAACGCGATCCGGAACGCGGTACAGGACTGGGCGCGCGAAGACAGGCTCGAGGCATACGACCAGGCCGAGAACACCGGATACCTGCGCCATCTCGTCGTGCGCGAGGGCCGCAACACCGGCCAGGCGCTCGTCCAGCTCGTCACCCACGAGCGCGAGCGGTTCGACCGCGAGCGGTTGATCGAGGTGCTGACGCAGTTCCCGGAGGTGAAGTCGATCCACTGGTCGGTCAACGACTCCCCGGCCGAGGTGACGAACCTGCCGTCGCTGCTCCTCTGGGGTGAAGAGGCGATCGAGGAAGAGATCGGCGGCCTGCGCTTCCGCGTGCGGCCGAACGCCTTTCTCCAGACGAACACGCAGATGGCGGAGCGGCTCTACCAGATGGTCTTGGAGGAGGCGGCACTCACCGGGACGGAGACCGTCTACGACCTCTACTGCGGCATCGGCACGATCGCTCTCGCGCTGGCGCCGCACGCGCTGACGGTGTGGGGGATCGAGATCTCCGAAGAGTCGGTCGCGTGCGCGATCGAGAACGCCGAGCTGAACTCGATCGCGAATGCGGCGTTCTACGCGGGGAATGTCGGCCAAGTGCTGGCCGAGCTTCACGAGCGTGCAGGCAGTCCCGACCTGGTGGTCGTCGATCCGCCGCGCGCTGGCCTCGCCGGCAAGGCGCTGAAGCGGCTCGGCGAGCTGGGCGCGCCACGGGTTGTCTACGTGTCCTGCAACCCGACCACTTTGGCCGGCGATTTGAAGCTGTTACAGGATGAATATGGCTACCGGTTGGTGCGCGCGCGGCCGGTGGACATGTTCCCGCACACGCCGCACGTCGAGTGCGTCACGCTGCTCGAACGCTCGTAGTCCTGAGCCGCGCCCAGAGCAGATCAGCGTTCGGCGCGAGGAAGCCGACCGAAAGCAGGGGGAGAGCAGGCAATCCGCTTGCGCCCCACCAGATCGCGAGCGCCATCGTCGCTCCGAACGAGAACGTCAGCGCGAACCAGGTCGGCAGGACCCGCAGACCGAACCGTGCAGCCGCGGCCAGGAACAAGGCGTAGAAGTAGAGGTCCGGCAGCCCGAGATGGGTGTTCCCGTCGGGGAGCGGGAAGATGAACGAGAACGTCGAAAAGACGGCGGCGTGGTGATTGACGATCGCCTTCGTCGGGCCGCGCCAGACCGAGTACGCGTCGACCCAGGGGATCAGGCACGCGACGATCACGACCCAGCTCAGCTCCTCGAAGAGCCAGAGGAACGCCCATGCGAGAAACGTCAGGGTGGCGAGCTTCCCGAAGTTGGCCGGGATGTGCCACGAGAGCGCTCCAAACAAGAGCGTGAGCCCGAGCGATCCCACCGCCGCCCCGAGGAGTTGGACGACCGGCAGGCTCGCCAGCGGGAGCGCGAGCCCGACGAGCGCGAAGACAGCCGGGATGACCACAAAGGCGAGCCAGGCGACCTCCCACCAGAGCGATGCGGCATGGAGATGCGAGACGGTTGCGTAATAGAGGCCAACCGCGGCCGCGAGGCCTAGTAGGGCGGAAGCGCGGACCACCAGGGCCCCACCGGCTTGAACGCGTTCCAGAATCGCGTCTTCTCGGCCTGTTCGTCGAGCGACGAGTCGATATCCGGGACGTAGAGCGCCTCGATCGTCGGAGTGAAGCGCTGGAGCTGTCCGAGCGTCGGTTCGAGCGGACGGGCCAACGGAAACTCGAGCTCGTTCAGGTACGCGAGCGCGTCCTCGCCCATCACGACCACGAGCTTCGGCTGCACGATTCGCAGCTCCCGCTTCAGCCAGGTGCGCGAGAGCTCATCGTCTGCGCCGGCGAACTTGACGCAGTTCGTCCCGAAGACCTCGGTCGGATCGACGTGGAGGCGCTGCAGCGACTTGATCAGCGCGGCGCCCGAGCGTCCGTGGAACGCCACGCCCTCCTGGAGCTCCTGGGCCTGCGGCCCGAACTTGAGCAGGAAGATCGTCGCGAGTGGATGTCCGGTTGGCTGGGCGAACGGAGCACCCTCCGCAGCCTGCGCCAGCTCGTGCTCCAGGCGCAGGATCTCCTTGATCGCCTTGTCGAGATACCGTTGATAGATCTCGTCTGTTGTCGTCACGGCGGTGGCCACGGGCTAGAGGGGTTGAGCTTTCGGATCGAGGTGGAACACACTGCCGTGCGTAATCGCAGGCCGCAAATCAGCGGACGGTGCCTGACAGACCACGGGAGGGTCCTTTCTCGTTTAGCGGACCTTTTCCTTGACCTGGGCCATCCACTTGAGGCTCTGGAGATAGGCCAGCGACTTCGGCCGGCGAAGGATCTCGGCGCTGCGGAGCGAGATCAGGAACTCCTCGGCGTCGCGGAAGGAGCGCATCCGCAACGCTCCTGTGCCAAGGCCCTGAAGCACGTGCGCATCGGATCCTGCGCCCATCGTCAGCCCGTACTTGCGCGCAAATCGCAGCGCCTCGTCGTTCTGCGCGTCGCGCAGGAGTCGCGCGTTGTAGACCTCGAGCACATCGATGTCCGCGAGGTGGCGATGGAGCGTCGCCGGGTCCGCGATCGTGTGCATCCGGTCGAAGGGGTGGGGGAGATAGACGATGCCGTTCTGCTCCCGAATTGCGGCCAGCGTGTCCGGGAACGACATGCCAGCGGGGATCTCGCGTTCGAGGAAGAGGCCGATCACCTCACCCTGGTTGTCGGTCTTCACCTCTTCGCCGGGGATCACGATCAGCTCGTGGCCACGCGCGGCTTCGACCGTCGCGAGCGCCCCGCCGAAGACGTTGTGATCGGTGACGGCGATCGCGCCGAGGCCTTCGGACTCGGCATGCGCCACGAGCTCGGCGGGCTCGATCGCGCAATCGAACGACCACGAGGTATGCATGTGCAAGTCTGCGACGATCCAGGGGCGGTTCGCGAGTGGGTCGGCAAGGCGAGGCGCACGACGGCGGGAGCTGAGCTTGGAGTAGACCGCCTCGAGCTGCTCGGCGACCTCGTCGAAGGATTGGCCCTGAGCAGCCGCGAGCGACTTCGCCCCTTCGCTCGCGCGGAGCGTCTCGTTCTCGGCCAGCCTCGCCGTGGCCGCGACCGCGAGCTCAGGCTGGTCTTCGAGCCCACGCGGTGCGGCGATCGCGCAGCCCGCGGCCTGGGCCTCGAGTAGCAACCGCGGCAGCCCGTCGACGCAGGGCAGGAAGATGGCAGCCTGGTTGAGGATCGGAGCGCGGGTTGCGCCGTCGAGCGCCGTTCTCACGTGCACCCGCGAGGCGAGGTCGCGTGGGATCGACGGCCGCCCGGCGAAGGGCTTCGTCCGCAGCAGGACGACGTGCCAGTCGGGCAGCTCGCGCAGCAGGCGGATCACGCCGCGCGCGACTGCCCGTTCGGTGGTGCGGATCTCGACGACGATCGTGTGCTTCTTCGGGCTTGCCGGGTTGAACCGGCCGGGCTCGAATCCCGGCGAGACGACCCGGTAGTCGCCGGGAAAGCGCTCGGAGGCTGCGTCCCGGGTGGCCGTCGACAGCGCCAGCAGTGCGTCGATGCGCGTCAGGAGCTTCTCGCGCTGCGAACGGCTCGGCGGATAGGAAAGACGGTCGACCGACGAGAACGTCGCCACGCCGAGGGCGTCCGTCTCGCGCAGGGCGAGGTAGGAGAGCGACGGCAGTCCCGGCTCGAAGCCGTGGACGACGTCGTAGTTCCCCTGGGCAAGCGCGAGCGCGAGGCTGGCGCGCACGCCGACGGGAACGCCCATTTGCGAGCGCCGCGAGATCGGGACGGCCTGCCCGACGGCAATCACGTCCGCTTCGCGCCCGGCTGCGAGGGCTCGCCGGCCTTCTCGGAGATCCGCTGCGCGAGTCGAGGGAGCGAGCACCGTCACGGTGTGGCCGCGGTTGCGCAACGCAGCCGCAACTCCCGCGACGTGCTCGTTCACGTCGTGTGGCCGGGACCACGCGAACGGCGTCACCAGACAGATTCGCAACGTACCTCCAGCCTAGCGACCCGCCTGGCGACGCCGTTCGCCGGTGCTACGCCTTGGCGGCCTTCTTGGCTTTCGCAGGCGCCTTGCGCTTGTACTTCTCGATGAAGCGCTCCGACGACTCGTACGCCTCGTCGTCGACGATCTGCTTCGGCGGCGACTTCATCAGGTACGAGCTCGGCCCTTCGAGGGCGCCCGAGATGCCGTTGTTCAGAGCCAGCTTCGCGAGCCGCACTGCGTCGATCACGATTCCGGCCGAGTTCGGCGAGTCCCAGACCTCGAGCTTCAGCTCGATGTTCAACGGCACGTCGCCGAAGGACGAGCCCTCCATGCGGATGTAGGCCCACTTGCGGTCGGTCAGCCACGGCACGTAGTCGGACGGGCCGACGTGGACGTTGCCCGGGCCGAGGTCGTAGTCGAGCATCGACGTGACCGCGTTCGTCTTCGAGATCTTCTTCGACTCGAGCCGCTCCCGTTCGAGCATGTTCAGGAAGTCGGAGTTGCCGCCCACGTTCAGCTGCATCGTCTTGTCGAGATGCACGCCGCGCTCACGGAAGAGCGAGGTGAGCACGCGATGCGTGATCGTTGCGCCGACCTGCGACTTGATGTCGTCGCCGATGATCGGCACCCCGGCCTGCTCGAAGCGGCGCTGCCAGTACGGCTCGCGCGCGATGAAGACAGGCATGCAGTTGACCATCGCGCAGCCGGCCTCCAGGATCTGCTCGGCGTACCACTTCGTCGCAGCCTCGGAGCCGACCGGGAGGTAGTTGACGACGACGTCGACCTTCCGCTCCTTCAGGATCTTGACCACGTCGTCGGTCTCGCCGGGCGCCTTCGTGACGACCTCGGAGAGGTACTTGCCGATGCCGTCGTGCGTCATCCCGCGTGAGACCTTCACGCCGGTCTTCTTCACCTCGGCGAACTTGATCGTGTCGTTCGGATGTGCCCACATCGCCTCGGCCATGTCGACGCCGACCTTGCCTTCGACGACGTCGAAGGCTGCGACGAACTCGATGTCCCGGATGTGGTACCCGCCGAGATTGACGTGCATCAGACCCGGGACGAACGTGTCGTCGTCGGCGTCCTTGTAGTACTCGACCCCCTGGAGGAGCGAGTTCGCGCAGTTGCCCATGCCGATGATCGCGACGCGAACCTTGTCGTCCGAGGCGGGCTTATGGCCGTTGGTGGATGCCATCGATTCCTTTCTGCGGCCGCCCCCGAATGGGACGACGCGCGTACGCCGGGGAGGGGCAAGCTCGAGGCCGAGCTCCTCCGCCAGAGTGTTGACGATCACGTTGTTGGTATTGGAGTCCGTTGCAAATGCGCTCGCCTGGATGCGACGCTTCAGCTCGGGTGGCATGCGGAGGATCACGACGCCGCTCTCTCCCGCCGAGCCGCCCTTGCGGCCGCTCGGGGCAAAGGGGACGTCGAAACGACGGGCGAGCATCTCGACCGTGACATCGTTCAGGCTGGCCTGGCGTGCGGCGATGGTGCGAACGAGCTCCCGCTTGAGCGCGGGAGGCATGCGAACCAGTACGCCTGTGAGATCTCGTTTCGCCAAGGTGATAGCAGTTGGAACGAACGAACTGCTATCAGTATATCAATTGGCGCGGGCGCGCAACTGCGTGCGCACCGACCACACGCGCTGGCCGACTGTGAACCATGCAGTTGCGGCGAGGAGAGCCACGGCCCAGGGCAGCACGCCCCATGGCGCGAAGAACAGGCCGGCGCAGATGACGACAACCCGCTCGGCCCGCGAGCCGATTCCGACGTCGCCCTTCAACCCGAGCGCTTCCGCGCGGGCCCGGGTGTAGGAGACGAGGAAGGAGCCGGCGACAGCCGCCATCGTCGCTGCGACTCCGATGTCGTTGCCCTGGCGCGCCAGGACGTACGCAATCGCGGTCAGCATGAAGCCCTCGCTGATCCGGTCCGTGGTCGAGTCGAGGAAGGCCCCGAACGGCGTCGTCTTGCCGCCGGCGCGGGCGAGCGCTCCATCGAGAATGTCCAGGATCGAGCCGACGATGAAGACCACCATCCCGACCCAGAAGAAGAGGATCTCGTTGCGGTTCTCGAAGAGCACGATCACCGACGCGACGCCGCAGAGCAGGACGCCGCTCATGGTGAGCGCATTCGGCGTCACCCGGGTGCGCGCGAGGCCGACCATCGAGCGCGACGCGATCGTCCGCGCGCCGGTCGTGTAGACGTCTTTGAAAGCAGCCCCCTTGCTCACGGGCGGGACCGTAGCATCGGCGTCCCGTGAATCAGGCGGTTTGGGGCTGGGCAAAGAAACGGCGTACGTCCCGCCGATAGACGATCCCCAGCGCAATCAATGCGACGCCAACGCCCGCGACGCAGTCGAGCCAGAAGTGGTTTCCGGTCGCCATGACCGCGAACCAGACCCAGGCCGGCCAGGCGATCCAGAAGGCCTTGGCCCACCAGTGCCGGACGACGACCGCGAGCACGACGCCGACGATCAGCGAGTCGGCGGCGTGCAGGCTCGGCATCGCCGCGTACGGATTCGCGGCGAGTGTGACGAGACCGTCGCGGTGCGAGTTGACGAACCCGAGCCCGAGCAGTCGCGGCGGGGCGGTCGGCAAGAAGAAGTAGCCGAAGAGCCCGAGCACGTTCGCGAGCAGCACCGAGTTCCGGAAGCCGTAGAAGAGCTCGTGACGGCGGAAATAGACCCAGAGGAGCGCCAGCCCGAGGACGGTGAACTCGGAGTTCCAGTACGTCCACGAGACGAGCTTCTCGAGCCAGACTCGCTGGTCGACGAAGTTCTGGAAGGTCAGCTCGTAGAGCCGGTGGGTGACGTCGAGCTCGATCCGAACGACGCGGTCGCCGTTCGTGATCGCGCGTTCGGGATGACGATCCGCCAGGCCGCGGGCGATCTGGTAGACGATCAGGAAGCCGAACCAGATCCCGAACTGCAACCCGAGATCGGCCCAACCGCGCGGCAATAGGCGCCGCGTCGTTGCGCGCATCGAAGCCATCGGGCCGAATTGTATTCGACTCGCCGGCTCTGGCCAAGGATTCAGCCGCCGATATAACTCATTTCCACCTTTTGCTCCTTCGCAGTGGCCTCGGTACGGAGCTCCGAGTAGCGGTCGCCACGCCGGCGCCAGAGGCTCGAGAGGGCCGTCTCGACATCCGCATCAGAGCCGCCGGCCCGCAGCAGGCCGCGAAGGTCGTGGCCGTGCACCGCAAACAGGCAGGTGTAGAGCTTGCCCTCGGCCGTGAGCCGGGCGCGCGTGCAGTCGCCGCAAAACGGCTGGGTGATCGAGGCGATCACGCCCACCTCGCCCGACCCGTCGCGATAGCGAAGCCGTTGGGCGACCTCGCCGCGGTATCCGGGCTCGACGGGCTCGACCCCGAACTCGCGATCGAGGAGGGCGACGATCTCGGCGGCCGGGACGACGTCGTCCATGCGCCAGCCATTCGTGTGGCCGACGTCCATGTACTCGATGAAGCGAAGCGTGTCCCCGGTGCCCCGGAAATACCGGGCGAGCTCGACGATCTGGCCTTCGTTCACGCCGCGCTTGACGACGCAGTTGACCTTCACCGGCAGTCCGGCCTCGCGCGCCGCGTCGATCCCGGCGAGCACGCTCTGGACGGGAAAGTCGACATCGTTCATGGCGCGGAAGGGAGCGTCGTCCAGCGAGTCGAGGCTGACCGTGACACGGCGAAGGCCTGCAGAGGCAAGTGCCTGCGCCTTCTCGGCGAGCAAGGCTCCGTTCGTGGTCAACGTGATCTCGACGGGAAGCCGTGCGAGCAGCTCGACCAGTTGCTCGACGCCGCGGCGGACGAGGGGCTCGCCACCCGTGATCCGGAGCTTCTCGACGCCGAGCCGGACCGCCACCGCCGCGACCCGCTCGATCTCCTCGAACGTGAGCAGCTCGCTGCGCTCGAGATAGCGGTAGTCGTTGCCGAACACTTCCTTCGGCATGCAGTAGACGCAGCGGAAGTTGCAGCGGTCGGTGACCGAGATTCGCAGATCGCGCAGCGGCCGCTGCAGGGTGTCCAAAACCTCCATCTGGCGAGGGTACTGATTGAATCGCTCGATGCGGGTACTCGTCGCGCTCATCGTTGTCACCGCGGTCTGGGGGCTCACCTTCGTCCAGGTCAAGGACGCCGTGGCGATCTATCCCGTGCTCGCCTTCCTGGCGCTCCGATTCGGGATCGCGACCGTGACGCTCGCGATCCCGGGCGCTCGGCGGATCCGGGGTCTCGGGCGCAACGGGCTCGGAGCTGCGTCGTTTGCCGGCGCGCTCTTGGCAGCCGGTTACGTACTCCAGACGTTTGGCCTCGAGCGGACCTCGGTTTCGAGCGCCGGCTTCGTGACCGGCATGTACGTGGTGCTGACGCCGCTGATCGCGCTGGCGCTCTTCCGGATCCGGATCGGCGCGGCTGCGTGGATCGGGGTCTTGCTGGCAAGCGCGGGCCTCGCGATGCTCGCCGGGATTCACAGCGGGGGCGGAGGTGACCTGCTCGTGCTCGGCGGGGCGGCTGTCTATTCGCTTCAGATCGTGCTGATGGAGCGCTACGCGCCGCTCTACGACGCGATCGGGTTCACCCTCGTCGAGCTGCTGGCGGCGTTCGTCGTGCTCGCCGTCTTTGCCGCGCCGCAGCTCTCTGTGCCGCACGGCTGGACAGTGTGGGGCGCGCTGCTCGTGACGGGGATCTTCGCGAGCGCGCTCGGATTCGTCGTCCAGACGTGGGCGCAGAAGACGACGAGCGCCACTCGAACCGCGTTGCTGTTCGCGCTCGAGCCGGTCTGGGCGGCGCTCTTCGGGTACACGATCGCGGGCGACCGGCTCGGCGTGGCGGGCTGGGGCGGCTGCGCCGTGATCATGGCCGGGATCGTGCTCGCGGAGCCGGCAGCGGGGCAGGCGCTCGTGGGCATCGTGCGGCGGCCGCGAGCCGCATGACCGCCGTTCTGCTCGCACTCGCCTCGGCGGCGTGCTTCGGTGCCATGACAGTCGCGATCCGCCTCGGGCTGCGCGGCGGCAACGCCGGTGCCGGAGCACTTGCGACGCTGATTCCGGCCGCGACGTTGACGTTCATCGCGGCGATTCCGCACCATCACTTCCACGGCGCGTGGCCGTTCCTGCTCGCGGGAATGTTGGCGCCCGGGTGCTCGCAGATCCTGTTCACGCTCTCGGTGCGGGAGGCAGGCGCGTCGCGCACATCGGTCACGGTCGGCGCCGGGCTCCTGATCGCCGTCGGAATCGCGCTGATCTTCCTCGGCGAGCCCGTGCGGGTTCCGCTGCTCGTCGGTGCCGTCGCGATCGTGGCCGGGGGAATCGCGCTCGCGGCCGAACGCGACCGGCCCGACCACGTTCGGATGATCGCGCTCGGCTTCGCCGCCGGCGCGACCGTCTGCTTCGCGGTGCGGGACAACATCGTCCGGGCGCTCCACGCCCATGCGAATCCGCTCTCGGCCGCCGCGGCGACGATGCTCGCCGGAACGCTCGTGGCTGCGCTCTACACGCGGCGGGCTCCAACCACCAACGAGCTCCGCCGGATGCTTCCCGCCGGGCTGCTCTTCGGCCTCTCGTACATCTCCCTCTTCGAGGCCTACTTTCACGGCCGCGTCAGCATCGTCTCTCCGCTCGTTGCGACCGAGTCGCTCTGGGTCGTCGGCCTCTCCGTGCTGCTGCTCCGTCACACAGAAGGGGTCGGGAAACGGGTGGGATTCGGCGCCCTCCTCGTCGTTGCGGGAGGGGTGCTGATCGGCGTCTCTCACTGATCTGCGGGGCCTTCCTTCGATCTGATATAAAGACGCTTAGATTTTCTCAGTAACCAACTATTCACATCGAAATGTCAGATCGAAGGAGCGTTGTATGAGCAAGACACTTGGCATCGACCTCGGCACGACCAACTCGTGCATGGCAGTCCTCGAGGGCGGCGAGCCGACCGTTGTTCCGAACGCCGAAGGCGGGCGCACTACCCCGTCTGTCGTCGCGTTCGCAAAGGACGGCCAGCGGCTCGTCGGCACCCCGGCGCGGCGGCAGCAGGTCACGAATCCCCAGAACACGATCTTCTCGATCAAGCGGTTCATGGGCCGCAAGTTCGACGAGGTCAGCGAAGAGATGACGATCGTCCCGTACAAGGTCGTGAAGGGCTCGGGCGGCGACGTCCGCGTCGAGGCCGACGGCAAGGAGTACGCGCCGCCGGAGATCAGCGCGATGATCCTCCAGAAGCTGAAGCACGACGCCGAGGCGTATCTCGGCGAGTCGGTCGTCGACGCCGTGATCACGGTGCCGGCCTACTTCAACAACGCGCAGCGCGAGGCGACCAAGGACGCCGGCAAGATCGCCGGCCTGAACGTCGTCCGGATCATCAACGAGCCGACCGCGGCGGCACTTGCCTACGGGCTCGACAAGGAAGGCGCAGACCAGACGATCCTCGTCTTCGACCTCGGCGGCGGCACCTTCGACGTGTCCGTGCTCGAGCTCGGCGACGGCGTCTTCGAGGTCAAGTCGACGAACGGTGACAACCACCTCGGCGGCGACAACTTCGACAAGGCGATCGTCGACTGGATGGTCTCGGAGTTCAAGCGCGACCAGGGCATCGACCTCGGCGCCGATCCGATGGCGCTGCAGCGGCTGTACGAGGCCGGTGAGAAGGCGAAGATCGAGCTGTCGTCCACGATGGCGACTCAGATCAACCTGCCGTTCATCACCGCAACGCCCGAGGGCCCGAAGCATCTCGATCTTCAGCTGACGCGTGCCAAGCTCGAAGAGCTGGCCCACGACCTGATCGAGCGCACGGTCGGCCCGACGAAGCAGGCGCTCACCGACGCAGGCCTCGACAAGGGCAAGATCGACCACGTCGTCCTCGTCGGCGGCATGACCCGCATGCCCGCAGTGCAGGCGAAGGTCAAGGAGCTGATCGGCAAGGAGCCCCACAAGGGCGTCAACCCGGACGAGGTCGTCGCAGTCGGCGCCGCGATCCAGGGTGGTGTGCTGAAGGGTGAGGTCAAGGACGTCCTCCTGCTCGACGTGACGCCGCTCTCCCTGGGCATCGAGACCCGCGGCGGCGTGATGACGAAGCTGATCGAGCGGAACACCACCATTCCGACCCGCAAGGCGGAGACGTTCACGACGGCCGAGGACAACCAGTCCTCCGTCGAGGTGCACGTGCTCCAGGGCGAGTCCGAGATGGCGGCCTACAACAAGACACTCGGCAAGTTCCAGCTCGTCGGCATCCCGCCGGCGCCGCGGAACATGCCGCAGGTCGAGGTCGCGTTCGACATCGACGCCAACGGGATCATCAACGTCTCGGCGAAGGATCTCGGCACGGGCAACGAGCAGCAGGTTCGGATCGAAGGCGGCTCGGGGCTCGACGAGAGCGAAGTCTCCCGCATGATCAAGGAGGCCGAGGCGCACGCCGACGAGGCGCACAAGCTGCGCGAGCTCGCCGACGCCCGCAACATGGCTGAGTCGCTCGCGTACCAGACCGAGAAGTCGCTGAAGGAGCACCGCGAGAAGCTCGAAGAGTCCGAGGCCTCGACGATCGAGGGCCGGATCATGGAGCTGCGCGGTGTGCTCGACTCGGGCGACGTCGCCGAGATCAAGGCGAAGACCGAGGCGCTTCAGGAGGCCTCGCTGAAGCTCGCCGAGGCGGTGTACTCGCAGGCGACCGCTGCGTCGTCCGCGCCTTCGTCGGACGGATCTGAGAATGCTCCCGACGACGAGGTGATCGAGGACGCCGATTACGAGGTCGTAGACGAAGAGGCCAAGACGTCGTAATGGGCGAGCCGGAAGCGAATGTCCGCGGGAGCGGACCAGTGGAAGGGGCTCGGGGGAGCCAGGAGGTTCCCCCAGCCGACCCAGGTGCGGCGGTTGACGAGCTGGCGGAAGTGACACGCCAGCGCGACGAGTACCTCGACGCGCTCCAGCGCCTGAAGGCGGAGTTCGACAACTTCCGCAAGCGCATGGCGCGCGACCAGGAGAACCTCTTCGCGCGTGCGAACGAGCGGCTCGTCAAGCAGCTCATTCCGGTCGTCGACGATCTCGAGCGCGCGCTCGAGGCGGCCGCGACGCACGAAGCCGACAAGCTCGAGGACGGTGTGCGGCTCGTTGCGCGCGCGCTCGTCGACGCGCTTGCGAAGGAAGGGCTGACCGAGGTGGAAACCGAAGGCGCCTTCGATCCGCACACACAGGAGGCGTTGCTCACGCAGCCGTCCGAGGAGCCTGAGGGCACGGTGATCCAGGTGCTCCAGAAGGGCTACCGGCTTGGCGACGTGGTGTTGCGGCCGGCACGTGTGATCGTCAGCTCAGGGGCGAATGGCTAGTTCGCTCTACGAGTCGCTCGGCGTCCCGAAGAACGCGTCTCAGGACGAGATCAAGAAGGCGTACCGAAAGCTGGTCCGCGAGGTGCACCCGGACAAGAATCCGGGTGACGCGGCGGCCGAGGCGCGCTTCAAGGAAGTCCAGGGCGCCTACGACGTGCTCTCGGACCCGGAGAAGCGCAAGCAGTACGACTCGTACGGCTCGACCAACGGCCGGCCCGGTGCCGGCGCAGGACCGACGAACGTCGACTTTGGAGACTTCGATCTCGGCGACATTTTCGGCGGCCTGTTCGGTCGTGGCGGCGGCGGCGCCGGACGCCAGCAGCAGCAGCCTCGCGGCCAGCGCGGCAACGACGTCGAGGTGCCGGTGCGAATCTCGTTCGAGGACTCGCTGAAGGGCCTTCAGACGACGGTGCCGGTCGAGCTGGAGCTCGCGTGTCACACGTGTCACGGAACGGGTGCGGCGCCCGGCACGACGCCGATCCGCTGCCCGCAGTGTGGTGGCACCGGCGTTGTTGCGACGTCGCAGGGGCTCTTTGCCCTCCAGCAGCCGTGCCCGCGCTGCCGTGGGAATGGCTCGATCGTCGAGACGCCTTGCCCGACTTGCAAGGGCTCGGGGCGTGAGCGCCGGACGAAGCGCTACACGGTGCGGATCCCGGCCGGCGTGAAGGACGGGACGAAGATCAAGCTGAAGGGCAAGGGCGAGGCGGGCTGGGGCGGCGCTCCGGCCGGCGATCTGTTCGTCGTGACCCGTGTCGAGCCGTCGAAGCTTTACGAGCGTCGCGGCGACGAGCTGATCCTCGAGGTCCCGGTCACGTTCGACGAGGCCGCGCTTGGAGCGACCGTCGAGATCCCGACGCCCGACGGGCGCGTGTCGCTGAAGGTTCCCGCCGGCTCGCACGACGGGAAGCTCCTGCGCGTGAAGGGACGCGGCGCGCCGAAGCTGAAGGGCTCGGGCCGCGGCGATCTGCTCGCGCGCCTTCGCATCGAGGTTCCTGCGAAGTTGAGCAAGGCAGAGCGCGAGGCGCTCGAAGGGTTCAAGAACGCGTCGAAGGTGAATCCGCGCGAGAGGCTGTTCAGCTGATGGACGACAGACCCCGCTACATGATCTCGATCGCCGCTGAGCTCGTCGGCATGCATCCCCAGACCCTTCGGATCTACGAGCAGAAGGGCCTCGTCCGCCCGAAACGGACGGCCGGGAACACGCGGCTTTACTCCGAGGCCGATGTCGAGCGGCTGCGGCTGATCCAGAAGCTCACGACCGAGATCGGGCTCAACCTGGCCGGCGTCGAGCAGGTGCTCCATTTGGAGGATGAGCTGAATCGCATGCGTCTCCGGGTCGATCGTATGGAGCGCGAGATGCGTGAGACGATTGCGGAGGTGCATCGTCAGTACCGCCGCGACCTTGTCCTCTACCGGCCCAGTCAGACACCCGTTCCGAGGAATCGCTGATGGACTTCAACAAGCTGACGATCAAGAGCCAGGAGGCGATTGCGGCCGCGCAGGAGCTGGCGCGGCGGCGGGGCAATCCCGACGTGACGCCCGAGCACCTGTTGCTCGCGCTGCTCGATCAGGAGCTCTTTGCCGACTGGCAGGGCCTCCGCGCCGAGGCGGAGCAGAAGCTCGCGACCCGGCCCACCGCGACCGGCGCCCAGAACCTTCAGCCACAGGTCTCGAACGCGTTCCGCGACGTGCTCGAAGCTGCGGATCGTGAGCGCGCGCAACTCGAGGACGACTACGTCTCGACCGAGCATCTCTTCCTCGCGCTCGAGCCCGTTCCGCGCGACGAGATCCTGGCGTGGATCAAGAAGGTGCGCGGCGGCCAGCGGGTCACCTCGCAGGATCCCGAAGGGAGCTACCAGGCGCTTGCGAAGTTCGGTCGCGACCTGACCGAGGCGGCCGAGGCCGGCAAGCTCGACCCCGTGATCGGCCGCGACGAGGAGATCCGGCGCGTGATCCAGGTGCTCTCGCGGCGCACGAAAAATAATCCTGTGTTGATTGGCGAACCTGGTGTCGGCAAGACCGCGATCGCCGAGGGGCTCGCGCAGCGGATCGTCGCAGGCGACGTTCCCGAAGGATTGAAGGACCGGCGGGTCTGGGCGCTCGACATCGGCTCGCTGCTCGCCGGCTCGAAGTACCGCGGCGAGTTCGAGGAGCGGCTGAAGGCCGTGCTGACCGAGATCAAGTCGAGCGACGGCCAGGTGATCCTCTTCATCGACGAGCTGCACACGATCGTCGGAGCGGGCGCTGCCGAGGGTGCGATCGACGCGGCGAACCTGTTGAAGCCGATGCTCGCCCGCGGCGAGCTCCGCTGCGTCGGAGCGACGACGCTGGACGAATATCGAAAGCACATCGAGAAGGACGCGGCGCTCGAGCGGCGGTTCGCGCCGATCTACGTCGGCGAGCCTTCGGTTGCCGACACGATCGCGATCCTCCGCGGGTTGAAGGAGCGCTACGAAGCGCATCACGGCGTGCGGATCCGCGACGCGGCACTCGTCGCGGCAGCGGTTCTCTCGCAGCGCTACATCGCCGACCGCTTCCTGCCCGACAAGGCGATCGACCTCGTCGACGAAGCCGCTTCACGCCTTCGGATCGAGATCGACTCCTCGCCGCTCGAGCTCGACGAGGCGAACCGCCGCGTGATGCAGCTCGAGATCGAGCAGGCCGCGATGGCGAAGGAATCCGAGGAGGTGCGCGAGCCTGTCGATCGCGCCCTGGCAGAGGCGCAGGAGGAGCGCAATGCGCTCGCTGCGCGCTGGTCGAAGGAGAAGGAGGCGCTCGAGCGGATCAAGGACGCGACCCGTCGCATCGACGAGTTGCGCATGGAGGCCGAACGGGCCGAGCGCGAGGGCAACCTGCAACGGGTCGCGGAGATCCGTTACGGCGAGATCCCCGCGCTCGAGCACGAGCTTTCCGAGCGCAGCGCGCTCGAGAATCCGATGGTGAAGGAAGAGGTCGACGAGGACGACATCGCGGGCACGATCGCGCGCTGGACCGGGATTCCCGTCGAGCGGCTGCTCGAGGGAGAGACGGAGAAGCTGATCCATATCGAGGAGCGGCTTCACGGTCGCGTCGTGGGACAGGAAGAAGCCGTGTCGGCTGTCGCGAACGCGTTGCGCCGGGCTCGTACGGGCCTGCAGGATCCGAACCGGCCGATCGGGTCGTTCGTCTTCCTCGGCCCGACCGGTGTCGGCAAGACCGAGCTCGCCCGGGCGCTCGCGGAGTTCATGTTCGACGACGAGCACGCGATGGTGCGGATCGACATGTCGGAGTACCAGGAGCGGCACACGGTCGCCCGGCTCGTTGGCGCGCCGCCCGGGTACGTCGGCTACGAAGAGGGCGGCCAGCTGACGGAAGCCGTCCGGCGCCGGCCCTACTGCGTGATCCTCCTCGACGAGATCGAG
>DASZPQ010000066.1:0-10326 GCA_035550275.1 Gaiellaceae bacterium
CTTCCTCGCTGACGTTCGAGCCCTCTGACGCCGCGACCGGAGCGCGAACCTCGATCCGGATCGAGGCGGTGCTCCACTCGGGACGAACCGTGAGCGTCGCGATGACTCCAGGCGGGGCGGCGGCGCGCCGGGCCGGAAAGCCGCCAACCGCGCTCTTTCTTCCCGCGTCAGGACGAGCCGACGGTCTGGTGGCGTCCGGAGAGATCGCGCCACCGGTGATCGAGCAGGCGCTCGAACGCAGTCGCTCGGCCGCGCTCGCGCTCGTCAGCAGCTTCGAGACCTGGGTCGAGGAGCAGGTGCGCGGCCTCGTGGTGCTGATCGAGGAGCCCGAGCTCTTTCTGCGCCCGCAGGCGCAGCGGGCGCTCTACCGTCTCCTGCACGAGTTCGCCGCGCTCGGCAACCAGGTCCTCTACTCGACGCACGCGGCGACCTTTCTGAACGTCGCCAGGCTCGAGGAGCTGGCGCTCGTCGAGTGCGACGCGGCCGGTGTCACTCACATTCGCAGGCCGAGGGCGCTCCCCGAGCTCGCGGCGTTCCGGGCGCTGAACGAGTTCGATGCCGACCGGAGCGAGCTGCTCCTGGCCCGCGCGGCGCTGCTCGTAGAAGGCCGGACCGAGAAGCTCGTGTTTCCGTTTCTCTTTCGGGCGCTCGGCTACGACGCCGACGCCGAGGGAATCTCGATCGTCGAGTGCGGCGGCAAGCCGAACATCCCCGTGATCGCCGAGGTGTGCAACGTGGTCGGCGTTCCCTACGTGGTCGTCCACGACCGAGACGCCGACCCGGGCCGCCGGCCGATCGCCTCCGAGCGTGCCGTCAACGAGGCGATCAGGCGTGTCGCGGGGCCGAGGCGCACGATCGAGCTGGCCCGCGATTTCGAAGCGGTCGCGCGGCTGCACGGCCATCGCCACAAGCCCGAGCGGGCGCGGGCCTGGTTCGCGTCGATCGATTCGCCGGATGACGTCCCGGTGCAGCTGGCGGCGGCGGTGACGCAGATCGTGGCACTCGCACGCGGGGGGAGCGCGGTCTGATCCGTAGTTCTCCGCACGAGGCCCAGCGAGGGCCCGGATGCCTGGCCCGGGGCGCGGGCTTACGATCGGTGTCGGCTGTACGAGCCTTGAAGGAGCCGCCGACCATGATTCCGAAGTCGCTGCTGTTTCTCTTCTCTTCTACCCGTGACGAGGAGCTGGCGGCCGGGCATGTGATTCGCGAGCACCATCGCGGTCGCGCGCTGGAGGAGATCCTGCAAGATCCGTATGTGCAGAATCGCTGCGACGAGGAGCAGATCGGGCGGCTTCTCGACCGACCGGAGATCATGCGTGCGGTCTGGGAAGACCTGATTGCCGCAAATCGAATGGCACGCGCCGATCGGCTGTGAGGTCGGATTGATGAGGGCGATGGTGCTGCGAGCGGCGGGAGCGCCGCTCGAGTTGTCCGAGGTCGAGCATCCCGCACCGGGCCCTGGCCAGGTGCTGCTGCGCGTCCGCGCCTGTGGCGTGTGCCGGACCGACCTGCATATCGTCGATGGCGAGTTGGCGGAGCCGAAGCTGCCGCTCATTCTCGGTCACCAGATCGTCGGCGTCGCCGAAGACGGCCGCCGGCTCGGCGTGCCGTGGCTGGGCTGGACGTGCGGCGTTTGCCGCTATTGCACGAGCGGGCGCGAGAACCTCTGCGACCGCGCTCGGTTCACCGGGTACGACATCGACGGCGGCTACGCCGAATGGACGGTTGCCGATGAGCGCTACTGCTTTCCGCTTCCTGACGGCTTCGGTGACCTTGCGGTCGCACCGCTGCTCTGCGCGGGGCTGATCGGCTACCGCTCGCTGCGCCTGGCGGGCGACGCCGAGCGCCTCGGCCTCTACGGCTTCGGCTCGGCGGCGCACATCATCGCTCAGGTTGCGCGCTGGGAGGGACGGCGGGTCTTCGCCGTGACCCGCGAGGGCGATGACGCGGCACAGTCGTTTGCACGCTTGCTCGGCGTCGAATGGGCAGGCTCGGGGCAGCCTCCGGAGGAGCTCGACGCAGCGATCATCTTCGCCCCCGCGGGCGAGCTCGTGCCGTCGGCGCTCCGTGCGCTCGCGAAAGGAGGCACGGTCGTCTGCGCGGGAATCCACATGTCGGAGATCCCGGCCTTCCCGTACGAGATCCTCTGGGGCGAACGATCCGTTCGCTCGGTCGCGAACCTCACGCGCCGCGACGGCGAGGAGTTCCTCGAGCTCGCGCCTCGGGTTCCTGTGCGGACGGAGGTCGAGACGTTTCCGCTCGAAGGTGCGAACGACGCGCTTGCGAAGCTCCGGGCCGGCGACGTCCGCGGCTCCCTCGTGCTGATTCCCTAGCCCGTCGAGCGGCGGCCGGCGCTACCAGCTCTTCAGCCGCCGCGGGCTCGTCGCAGAGCTGAGGCGGATGCGTGCGTCGACGGCCACGCAGCCGTCGGGCCCTCCCAGAACCGGGTTCAGATCGAGCTCAGCGAGCTCGGGAATGTCTGCCGTGAGGCGTCCGAGCCGGTGCAGCAGGTCCGCCAGCGCGCCGGGATCGGTCGCCGGAGCCCCGCGGAATCCGGCGACGAGCCGCCCGGCCTTGCCGCCGTGAATCAGCTCGGCCACATCGACGTCGGTCAGCGGAGCGAGCCGGAACGCGGCGTCGCCGATCAGCTCGGCGTTGGCGCCGCCCGGTCCGAACGCGACCAGCGGGCCGAAGACAGGATCCTGGATCGTTCCTGCGAGCAGCTCGCAGCCGGAGGAGAGCAGCGGCTGCACGATCACCGGCAGCCCGATCCGCTCGACGGCCTTGCGGACTTCGGCGTCGGAGCGGAGGTCGAGCGCAACGCCGCCGGTCTCGGTCTTGTGCGCTCCGGGGACCGCGGTCTTGACCACGGACGGAAAGCCGAGCTCACGGGCGGCGGCGAGCGCGTCTTCGACAGTCGTGGCCAGCCGCTCGGGGACGAGCGGGATGCCGTAGGTCTCGAGGAGCGCGCGCGTCTGACCCGGGTCGAGCCATGCATCCGTCGACCTGGCGAGCGCCGCGTCGACGAGCGCGCGTGCAGCCGGCGTGCCGAGCCCGTCGATTGCAGGCTCGACGCCGGGTGGCCTCTGCAGCCATTCCGCCCGATCGGAGGCGACGGCCAGGGCGCGGGCGGCGGACTCCGGGTACGGGAGCGCGACGACGGGAGAGCTCGGATCGCGGAGCGCGGCCGGCGTGCCGTCGGCGCTGACGATCACCGCGATCACCGGCTTCGGGACCTCGAATTGCTCGACGGCACGCCGGATCGCCGCTGCGACGTCGTCGGCTCCGGCCACGACGGGCGGCACGAAGAGCACGATCAGCGCATCGACGTTCGGGTCGGCCAGGATCTCCGGGATCACGGCCTCATAGGTCGCCGCGGTCGCCGATCCGAGCAGGTCGACGGGGTTCGCGAGGCTCGACTCCCCCGGAACCTTCGCGGCGAGCACGGCGCGCGTCGATTCGGCCAGCTCGGGCAGTTCGAGCCCGGCGCCCTCACACGCGTCGGCGCAGAGGATCCCGAGCCCGCCCGCGTTCGTGATCACGCCGACTCGCCGGCCCTGGGGAAGCGGCTGGCTCGAGAGCAGCGCGGCCGCGTCGAGCAGCTCTTCGAGCGTCCGCGCGCGCAGCACCCCCGCCTGGTGGAACAAGGCATCGACGGTGGTGTCGGAGCTCGCGAGGGCCGCCGTGTGCGAGCGCGCGGCGCGCGATCCCGCGCTCGTCGAGCCTGCCTTCAGCGCGAGGATCGGCTTGCTGCGGCCCAGCCGCCGCGCGACGCGGGCGAACGCGCGCGGGTTCCCGAAGGACTCGAGGTAGAGGAGCACCAAGCTCGTTGCGTCGTCGTCCTCCCACCACTCGAGCAGGTCGTTGGACGAGACGTCGGCCTTGTTGCCGATCGAGATGAAGGACGAGAATCCGAGCGACCGCTCCGTGGCCTTCTCGAGCAGGGCGAGCCCGAGGGCGCCGCTCTGGGAGGAGAAGCCGATTCGTCCGGGTGGGAGCGGACGCGGCGCAAACGTCGCGTTCAGGCCGATCCCGGGGACGGCGATTCCGAGGCAGTTCGGGCCGACGAGCCGAGCGCCGTGCGCCCGGACGATCGCGAGCAGCCTTTCCTGGCGGTCGCTTCCTTCGCCGCCGGTTTCGGCGAATCCGGCCGAGATGACGCAGAGAGCGCGGACGCCGCGACGGAGGGCTGCAGAGGCGGCGTCCAGCACCTGGCCGGCGGGAAGGCAGATCACGGCGAGATCGACCGGCTCGGGGATCTCCTCGATCGAGGCGAAGGCGTGAACTCCGGCGACAGGCTCTCGCTTCAGGTTGACCGGGTAGGCGGCGCCAGTGAAGTCCGCGCCGAGAATGTTCCGGAAGAGCTCTCCGCCGATCGAGCCGCGGCGCCGCGAGGCGCCGATCACGGCGACCGACCCCGGCGTGAAGAACGGCCGCAACGACGCCACGACCGCGGTGTGGTCGCGTTCCTCGACACGTGCCGAGAAGCTTCCCGTGGCTGCGATCGGGAAGCGGAGCTCGATTTCCCCGTGCTCCAGCTCGCGCACGATCTCGAAGCCGGTCTCCGCGAAGACGCTCAAGGCGACGGCGTTCGACGCCATCACGTCGGCAATGAAGGCCGTGATCCCCGCGTCGCGCGCTCGAGCGGCCAACTGCTCGAGCAGGCGCGTCCCGATCCCGCGTCCCTGCTCCCCGTCGGCGACCGAGAACGCCATCTCTGCCGTGGTCGCGTCGAGCCGGACGTAGCTCGCGAGCGCGACGATCGCCTCACCGTCGGCCGCGCGGGCCAGAGAGGCGACGAGACTGCCTCGTATGGCCCAATCCGGGTCGAGGTAGGGCTCCACGAGCGCCTCGTCGATCCGGCGCGCACCGTGAAAGCGGAGCGACCGGCTCTCGGCTGAGAGCGCCGAGAAGAAGGCGATCAGCCCGTCCGAGTCCGCGCGTGTGGCGGGCCGGAGCCGAAGGGTGCCGCCATCTCTGAGGATGACGTCCACCGCTTCGGCTGCGACTCCGGCAACGTCAAGCTGTGACAACTACGTCCTTTTCCACGAGCAGATCGTGACCAACGGGGACCGCTTCGAGCACGACCTTCAGGGCGTGCGTCTCGGCGGCTGCGCCGAATACATCGTAGGCCTGCTCGGTCTCGCTGAGCGGGAAATGATGTGTCGCGAACACGGTCGGGTCGAGCCTGCCACCCTCGATCAGCCTCAGCAGCTTCGGGGTGGTGTTCGTGTCGACGAGACCGGTCGTGATCAGCACGTCGCGGATCCACAGCTTCTCGAGGTGAAGCGTGGCGCACTTGCCGTGCACGCCGACGTTCGCGACTCGCCCACCCGGGCGGATCAGCTCGGTGCAGAGCTCGAACGTCTGAGGCACGCCGACCGCTTCGATTGCGGCGTCGACCCCAAGCCCGCCGGTCAGCTCCATCACCTTTGCGACGGCGTCTTCCCTACCGTTGTTGATCGTCACGTCGGCGCCGAACTCGATTGCCTTCTCGAGCCGCGCGTCGGCGAGGTCGATCGCGATGATCTTGCCGGGCGTGTGCAGCTTCGCGGTCATGATCGTCGCGAGCCCGATCGGGCCGGCTCCGACGACGGCGATCGTGTCCCCGGGCTCGACCCGGCCGTTCAGGACACCTACTTCGTAGGCCGTCGGGAGGATGTCGGCGAGGAAGAGCACCTGCTCGTCGCTCAAGCCCTCCGGCACCTTGTAGACAGAGGTGTCGGCGAAGGGCACCCGGGCGAGCTCGGCCTGGAGGCCGTCGATCAGGTGGCCGAAGATCCAGCCGCCACCGCCGGAACAGAGCCCGTAGTGGCCTTCCTTGCAGAAGCGGCAGCGGCCGCACGAGGTGATGCACGAGACGAGCACGCGATCGCCGGGCTCGACCGTGGTGACGGCAGCGCCGACCTCGATGATCGTGCCGACGGCTTCGTGGCCGAGAATCCGGCCGGGCGTCACCTCCGGAACGTCACCCTTGAGAATGTGCAGATCGGTGCCGCAAATGGTCGAGGTGTCGATCCGGACGATGGCATCTGTCGGATCGATGATGGTCGGGTCAGGCACTGATTCCCATGCCCGCTGTCCCGGCCCGTGGTAGACGAGAGCTTTCATTTTCGACCTCCTTCGGTTGTCTCGAGTCTCTCCGCCAGGAGCGGCGAGGTCATCGGGGCGGATGCGGAGCGGCAATGCGGCTTTCCCGCAGGCTCCGGCGAGCCTTGTGAGCTGCACCGGAGCGGCTTCGAGCCGGCACGACCGCTGAAGCGCTTGCGGGAAGACCGCGACGCGCTCAGGGCATCCGCCGATGCCGGGTCAGCGACCCGGCCCTAGGTTCGAGCCAGAACCAACCGAAGGGAGAAGCACCATGGCTGTCCGAGTTGCAATCAACGGCTTCGGACGCACCGGCCGGGCGGCATTCCGCGCGGCCTACGAGCGTGGAGCCGAGATCGAATGGGTCGCGATCAACGACCTGGCAGAGCCGGAGCTGCTCGCGCACCTGCTCCGGCACGACACCGTCTACGGGCATTTCGCCGGCACGGTCGAGGCTGCCGCGGACGCGATCATCGTCGACGGGAAGCGCATTGCCGTCCCGTCGGAGACCGATCCCGCCAGGCTCCCCTGGGCCGGCCTCGACGTGGATGTCGTCATCGAGTCGACGGGGCACTTCCGGTCGCGCGAGGACGCCGCGAAGCATCTCGAAGCAGGTGCTCGCAAGGTGATCGTCTCCGCTCCGGCGAAGAACCCCGACGTCACCGTGGCGCTCGGCGTCAACTTCGACGAGGTCTATGACCCCGAGGAGCACCGGATCATCTCGAATGCATCCTGCACGACGAACTGCCTCGCTCCGGTCGCGAAGGTGCTGCACGAAGGGCTCGGGATCCGCCACGGCGTGATGACGACCGTTCACGCGTACACCGGCGACCAGATGCTCCTCGACGGGCCGCACAAGGACTACCGCCGCGCCCGCGCGGCGGCGTGCAACCTCGTGCCGACCACGACGGGGGCCGCGAAGGCGCTTGGCCTTGTCGTTCCCGAGCTCGAGGGGAAGCTCCAGGGCTACGCGGTGCGCGTCCCGGTTCCGACCGGCTCGCTCGTCGACCTGACGATCGAGGTGGAGCGGCCGACGACCGTCGAGGAAGTGAACGAGATCGTCGCCCGCCGAGCCGACGTGGGGAACCTGAAGGGGATCCTCGCGTACAGCCGCGAGCCGCTCGTCTCGTCCGACATCGTCAAGTCGCCGTTCTCGTCGATCTTCGACTCCGGCCTGACGCAGGTCATCGACGGGACGCAGGTCAAAGTTGTCGCCTGGTACGACAACGAATGGGGCTACTCGAACCGGCTCGTCGACCTGGCACAGCGTGTGTTCGTGCCGGTCGCAGTCGAGGCGTAGCTCCACCACTCGGGCGGCGGCGGAGCGCCCCGCCGCCGCCCGAGCTCAATGTGTGGCGACCTGGCGGCCCTGGTTTCGGACGCGCTCGATCGAGGCCGAAGCGTCGTCCTCGTCGAGATAGCGGCCGCTGACGCCGAAGCGTGGATCCACCGGATGAAGCGGCCGCAGCTGCTCGTCCAGCTCATAGAGCAGCGGTACACCGGTCGGCAGGTTCAGGGCGGCGATCTCCTCGTCGGAGATCCCGTCGAGATGCTTCACGAGCGCGCGCAGCGAGTTGCCGTGCGCCGAGACGAGCGTGAGGCGCCGGTCGCGCAGATCCGGGACGATCGCGTCGTGCCAGTAGGGGAGCATTCGCACCAGCACGTCCTTCAGGCACTCCGAATCCGGGACCGCATCCGGCGCCAGCGCGGTGTAACGCGGGTCGAGCCGGGTCGCAAACTCGGAGCCGGTGGCCAGCGGTGGCGGCGGGACGTCGTACGAGCGGCGCCAGAGCATGTACTGCTCGTCGCCGTATTCGAGGCGTGTCTGCTCCTTGCCGAGGCCCTGAAGGGCACCATAGTGGCGCTCGTTCAGCCGCCACGAGCGACGCACGGGAATCCACTGCCGGTCGGCTGCCTGAAGCGCGATCTCTGTCGTGCGGATCGCTCGCGAGAGCAGCGACGTGTGAACCACGTCAGGAAGCAGGCCGGTGTCGTGCAGCAGCTCGCCGGCGCGGGCCGCTTCGCGCAGGCCGCGCACCGAGAGGCCGACATCGACCCAGCCGGTGAAGAGGCCGAGCTCGTTCCAGACACTTTCGCCATGGCGGAGCAGGAGCAGCCGGTGCGGTGCGGTGTCTGCGAGGTGGCTCATGCCGCCACCGCGAGCGCGGAGGGGATGACGGCAACGCCCGGAAGCTCCCTACCTTCGAGGAATTCGAGTGCCGCGCCGCCGCCAGTCGAGGCCCAGGAGACGCGGTCGATGAGGTCGAGCTCATTGAGCGCTCGCAGGGAGTCGGCTCCGCCCACCACGGAGTAGGCATCGGCCGCGGCGATCGCCTCTGCAACGGCTCGTGTGCCGGCCGCGAATCTGGGCCATTCGAAGACACCCATCGGCCCGTTCCAGAAGATCGTCTTTGCGGCGCTCAGGATCTCTGCGAACCGGCGGCTTGTTTCGGGGCCGATGTCGAGCGCGATCCACGCATACGGCACGTCGCCGACGGCGCAGATTCGCGACTCGGCGCCCGCTTCGAACCGTGCTGCGGCGACCACGTCCGTGGGGAGCTGGGCTGAAAACTCGAGTGGATTGGAGATCCGAAGCTGCTCGGCCAGCTTGCCGCCGACGAGCACCGCATCTGCGCGTCCGCCGAGCCAGCGAAGGACGCCGAGCTTGTCGTCCACCTTGGCGCCGCCGCAAACGAGCACATACGGCCGCTCGACCGGGCCCAGGAGTCGCCCGAGCTGCTCCAGCTCCAGCTCGAGGAGGAGGCCTGCATACGTGGGCAGCAGCTGCGCGACTCCCACCGTCGAGGCGTGGGCGCGATGGACCGAGCCGAAGGCATCCTGGACGAAGATGTCCTGGCCCTTCGCAAGCTCTGCGGCGAAGACCGGATCGTTCGCGGTTTCACCCGCGTTGAAGCGGGTGTTTTCGAGCACCGTCAGAGGCCCGTCGAAGAGCTCGCGTAGGCGTGCCTCGACCGGCTTGATCGAGAACGCGGGGTCATCGCCCTTTGGCCGGCCGAGGTGCGAGCACACCGTGATCGAGCTTGCATCGTGGTCGCGCAGACATTCCAGCGTCGGCAACGAGGCCTGGATCCGCGTGTCGTCGGCGACGCGTCCATCTGCCAGCGGCACGTTCAGATCGGCGCGCACGAGAATGCGCTTGCCCCTGACATCGGCATCGCGGATCGAACGCACGCGCCGAAGCGGATGCGGCTCCTGGATCGCTGGCATGACGCGAATCTTCATCTTGGCCGGCGAGGGACACATCCGGCTGTCCACCGATTGCGGGCGCGTTAACTACTGACCGCGCCGCCGGGCAGAAGCGCCGCGAGATCCGGCACGACGCGGTTCGCGCCATGCGGCGGGCGCAGCTCGACCCGGCCGCGACGGTCGACCCCGACGACATAGCCAAACCTCGCGGTGCGAGCCGCTGCGACGCCTTCGAAGGTCGTTTCGAAGGCGACCGCCCGCTGCGGGTCGACACCCAGCCGCCGGCAGGCCGCGAGCAGCGTGTCCGGCTCGGGCTTGCTGCGAAGGTTCTCGACCCTGATTGCATTCCCGTCGATTCGCTCGTCGACCAGAGGTGCGAGCCCGGACTGTTCCAGGATCGCGGCCGTATTCGTGCTCGGCGAGACCACCACGCAGCGCAACCCGGCTTCGTGGGCGTCCTCGAGGTAGCTCTGCGAGCCGGCGAAGGCGGTGACTCCCTCCTGGTCGAGATACCTGAGGAATGCCTCGTTCTTCCGGTTTGCAAGCCCGTAGATCGTCTCTGAACCGGCTGGATCGTCGGGGTGCCCTGCGGCGATCCTGATCCCGCGGCTGGCAAGAAACGCGTGAATTCCCTCGAGCCGCGGCTTGCCCTGGATGTAGCGGTAGTAGTCATTCCGGCGATCGAAGGGCTGGAAGGGCGCGAAGCGCTCGCCGGTCTCCTCCACCCGACTCGAGAGGAACTCATCGAGCGTCTCTGCCCAGGCGGCGACATGGATCGCGGCGCTGCCGGTCAGCACTCCGTCGAGGTCGAAGACGCAGGCGAGCGTGTCGGGTGGAAGGCCGAGCGTGGCGGGCGTCGCGCGGCTCGAGCGGAGACGGTTGTGGAGTGGAATGTGCTCTTCCCGCGCGGTCGCCTCGAGCAGGCGGGCCGCGGTCTCACGTTCCCGCGCGAGCAGGCTCGTCCGGGTCCGCAGCTCGGACTCGGGGAAATGAAGGCAGCCGCTGCACGCCCGCGCCGCGGCCAGCGCAACC
>DASZPQ010000067.1:0-24389 GCA_035550275.1 Gaiellaceae bacterium
CTTCGCGCGCGACCAGACGATCACCGAGCTGCGCAACGAGGCCGCCGGAATCTCGCAGCTGTATGGGAACGCGATCAAGGAGTCGTACGACCAGTCGAAGTCGAGCGACAACCGCAAGGCGCCGACCTTCGCCCGGGCGAATCTCGAGAAGGCGACCGGCGACCTGATCTACTTCGACAGCGACGTCAACCCGTTCCCGGGCGACCCGTCGGGGCTCCGGCCGTTGCACCTGAAGTCGATCGACTGGCAGTCGGGTACGTCACTGACGTTTCAGTTCACACCACCTGGAAGGCGGCACACCTATCTTGCCGTCGCGAGCCCCGTCGATCCACTGTCGGACGGTCAGCCGATCGGAGCGATCGTGATCGCGAAGCGGACGACCGACATCACCGATAGCGTCCGCTCGCTGATCGAACGGCTCGCGCTGGCGGGGTTCCTGGGCCTGATCGTCGCCGGCGGCCTGGCGTGGTATCTGTCGCGGCGAATCGTGAAGCCGGTGCTCGTGCTGTCGCGATCCGTCGACGAGGTCGCCGCCGGGAACTACGACATCGAGCTGCCGGTGAGCGCACCCGGTGAGATCGGGCACCTGACGCAGCGGTTCGGCGAGATGGCCCAGCGACTCGCGGAAGGCGAGATGCTCGAGCGCAACTTCCTGATGTCCGTCTCGCACGAGCTGCGCACGCCGCTGACCGCGATCCGGGGCCACGTCGCGGCACTCGCCGAAGGGCTCGTCGCGAGCCCCGAGGCGATCGAGCATTCGCTCGAAGTCGTCGGCGCCGAGGCTCAACGGCTCGAGCGGCTCGTTGGGGACATTCTCGACCTCGCCAAGCTCGGTGCGCACCGGTTCACGGTGATGCGGGAAGAGGTCGACATGGAGAGCCTGCTCGACATCGCGTACCAGACGTTCACGGAGGAGGCCCGGCGCCGGTCGATCGACTACCGCGTCGATGTCCAGGCGCGGCCGGTGATCGTCTCCGACGGCGACCGCGTCCTCCAGATCGTCGGGAACCTGCTCTCGAACGCCTTCCAGGCCACGCCCGACGGGGGCCGGATCAGCCTCGAGCTCGGCCAGACGAACGGAACCGTCCACGTCGTCGTCGAGGACACCGGCCCCGGCATCTCGACGGAGAAGCAGGAGCGTCTCTTCAGGCCGTTCGTCTCGGAGGGCACCGGCGGCACCGGGCTCGGGCTGGCGATCGCGCGTGAGCTGTCATCCGCGCTCGGCGGCAGGATCGACCTCGACTCCGAGCTCGGTCGCGGCTCGCGGTTCGAGCTGTCTTTGCCGGCCTAGCCGGCGTCGGCGGGGCGCATCGGGATGATCTGCGCCGTCGGCTCGAGCGCCTGCTCGATCCGATCGAGCCGCTCGTTCAGCCCGCGCCACTGGCCGGTGATCAGGTCGATCAGCACCGAGAGATCGTCGATCCGGGCGTGACGTTCGGCCAGGATGTCGCCCTCGAGCCGCTCGAGGCGCCGGATCGTCTGGTTCGCGAGCCCCTTCACCTCGGCAAGGCGCCGTGAGATCGGAGCTGCTTCCTCTCTGAGCCCGTCACGAAGGGCCGAGCCCACGGCGTCCGGGAGGACGACTTGAAGCTCGTCGGCCGTCAGCGCGAGCGCCTCGACCTGGAGCCGAGCGCGTTCGAGTGCGGCCGAGACGTCGGGCGGGAGCGAGGAGCGGCTGTCCATCTCTCGACGGTAACGCGCTCGCCGGACGGAAATCAAGGGGTGGTGCGTCGAACGGCCCGCTCGGAGCGACAATGGCCGCGTGCGCGCCGACGAGCTCGACTACGAACTGCCACCCGAGCTGATCGCTCAGCATCCGCCTGCGCAGCGGGACGGCTCACGCTTGCTCGTCTATTCGCGCGACAGCGGCGAGGTCAGCCACAGGATGTTTCGCGATCTCCCGGATCAGCTCGCGCCGGGAACGCTCACCGTGGTGAACGACACGCGCGTCGTCCCGGCACGGATCCGGATCGACGAGCCTCGTGGAGAGGTGCTCCTCGTCGAGCAGCTCGGCGATGGCGAGTGGGAGGCGCTCGCGCGACCGACCCGCCGCCTGCGCGCCGGCACGACGTACGGCGCTGTCGAGTTGATCGAGCATCTCGGTGCAGGTCGCTGGCGCGTGCGCCTCACCGGGGCGCCCGGCGGCGAGGCGCCGCTACCGCCGTACATCACCGAGCCGCTTGCAGATCCCGCTCGCTACCAGACCGTCTACGCCGAGGCAGAAGGCTCCGCCGCCGCACCCACGGCAGGCCTGCACTTCACCCCCGATGTCCTGGCGCGCCTCGACGTCGAGCACGTCACGCTGCATGTCGGCCTGGACACGTTTCGGCCGCTGAAGGTCGACACGCTCGCCGAGCACGAGATCCATGGTGAGCGCTATGCAGTCACCGAAGCCGCTCGCTCCCGGATCGAAGCGGCAGAGCGCGTGCTTGCGGTCGGAACGACGACCGTGCGCGTGCTCGAGACGCTCGCGCTCGGCGCTCCTTCGACGGGCCGCACCGAGCTCTTCATCACGCCGGGCTTCGAGTTTCGCCGCGTCGACGCGCTGCTGACGAACTTCCATCTGCCACGCTCGACGCTGCTCGCGCTCGTGATGGCGTTCGCCGGAATCGACGAGACGCGCCGCATCTACGAGCTCGCGATCGCCGAGCAATACCGCTTCTATTCTTTCGGCGATGCGATGCTGATCTTGTGAGCTTCGAGGTCACGACCACAGACGGCGCTGCGCGCGCCGGCGTTCTGACGACGGCTCACGGCGAGATCAAGACGCCGGTCTTCATGCCGGTGGGAACGAAGGCGACCGTGAAGGCGCTCGATCCGAGCGAGGTGCGCGACCTCGGCGCCCAGATCATCCTCTCCAACACCTACCACCTGCATTTCCGTCCCGGACAGGAGCTGATCGAGGAGCAGGGCGGGCTGCATCGGTTCATGCAGTGGAGCGGCCCGATCCTGACCGATTCGGGCGGTTTCCAGGTCTTTTCGCTCCGGGACACGCTGCTCGCCGTCGATGACGAGGGCGTCACGTTCCGGAATGTCTACGACGGCTCAGCGACGCGGTTCACCCCGGAGCTCGCCGCCGAGATCCAGCGCGCGCTCGGAAGCGATATTGCGATGTGCCTCGACCAGGTGCCTCCCGCCGGAGTCGATCGCCGCGAGCTCGAAGAGGCAGTTCGCCGGACGACCGAATGGGCTCGGCGCCAGCGTCACGCGCCCCGTGCCGAGGGGCAGCTGCGATTCGGGATCAACCAGGGCGGCACCGATCCCGAGCTCCGGCGCCGCTCGATCGAGGAGATCGCCGAGCTCGACTTCGACGGCAACGCGATCGGCGGCCTCGCGGTCGGCGAGGAGCGCGAGGCGATGTTCGAGGCAACCGACCGGGCCGCCGAGCTGATGCCGGCGGGCAAGCCGCGCTACTTCATGGGGCTCGGCGACGCCGAGGGGATCCTCGAGGTGATCGAGGCCGGGGTGGACATGTTCGACTGCGTGCTCCCGACCCGAACCGCGCGCACAGGGAGCGCGATCACCTGGGAAGGACGCCTGAATCTGAAGAACGCCCAGTACGCGCGCGACTCGCGGCCGCTCGACGAAACGTGCGACTGCCCGGCCTGCACGCGCTTCTCCAGGGCCTACATCCGCCACCTCGTGAATCAGGACGAGCTGTTTGGCCTGCGCCTCCTGTCGCTCCACAATCTACGCTTCCTGGTGAAACTGACCAGCGACGCCCGGGACGCGATCGAGCGTGGGACGTTTGCGACCTACAAGCGGCAAGCCCTGGAGCGTCTAGCGACATGAGCCCTCTGATCGTCATCGTCATCATCGTCGGGTTCGGCTGGTTTCTGCTCGCGCTGCCCGCCCGCCGCCGCTCGCGCGCGCACGTCGCGATGCAGGACGCGGTCGAAGTGGGTGACGAGGTGATCACCGCCGGCGGCCTGCACGCCGTCGTCCGCGAGCTCGGCGAGACGGAGCTGCGGGTCGAGATCGCGCCCTCGGTGCTCGTCACGCTCGACCGGCGCGCGGTCGCCGCGGTGGCGCAGGAAGAGATCCAGCAAGAGACCCCGCCAGAAGCTCCCGACGAGACGCCGCCCGAACCATCGGGTGAACCGAGCTAACCTTTCCCGGCTTGGCCTCCCGTCGCTCCCATCTGTTCCTGATCGCCCTGATCGTCGCGGCGCTCGTCGGCGTCGGCCTGCTCGCGGTCCCGAGCTCGCCGTACCACCGCTCGCTCCGTGAAGGGCTCGACCTCCAGGGAGGCCTCGAGGTCGTGCTCCAGGCCGTGCCGCCGAAGGATCACAAGCTCGATGCGTCCGACATGAGCCGCTCGATCAGCATCATGCGGAACCGCGTCGACAAGCTCGGCGTCTCCGAGCCCGAGATCCGCCAGCAGGGCTCGAACCAGATCGTGATCCAGCTGCCGGCCGTGCACAACCAGGATCAGGCGGCCTCGATCATCGGCAAGACCGCGCAGCTCGAGCTCTACGACCTCACGCCTTCGCTGCTGCCGCCGTCGATCGACGCGTCGGAGAATCCTGTCTACGAGACATCGCTCTTCGATCTGCTCTCGCGGGTCCAGCACAGCAGCGTCAAGGGGACTCCGGGCCCGTATTACCTCTTCCGCACGAAGGGGAAGAAGCAGCTGAAAGGCCCGAGCGCGACCCGGGCGATCCTGTTGAAGCCGACCAAGGGGAAGGTGCCGAAGGGTGACGTGGTGCTCTCGGTGCCGCCGAAGGCTGTCGTCGTCACCTGCTCCGCGCCGACGTCGGCTGGTTGCCCCTATTCGACGACCGGGATCGCCACGACGCCCGGAGTGGTCTACTACTACCTCTTCAAGCACGGCACCTACCCGCACGACGACTCGAATCCGTACCCGCAGATGACGGGGAAGGATCTGAAGCTGACGGGCACCCAGCAGGACTTCGACCCGTCGAGCGGCCAGCCGATCGTCACGTTGCAGTTCACGAGCCACGGCAACAAGCAGTTCCACGCGATCACGAAGGCCGAGGCGCAGCGCGGCTCCGCGCTCGGCGTCGAGCAGAGCTTTGCGATCGTGCTCGACAACCAGCTCTACTCGACCCCGACGATCGATCCCAGCCAGTTCCCGGACGGGATCGACCCGACGGCAGGTGGCGCCGAGATCACGGGCATTCCGTCCCTCTCGGAGGCGAAGAGCCTTGCGCTCGTGCTCCAGACCGGCGCGCTTCCCGTTGTCTTCAACACGATCGAGCGCACCGACATCTCGGCGACGCTCGGCAAGGACTCGCTGAAGCAGGCCCGTGACGCCGCGATCGGCGGCCTGATCGTCGTGATGCTCTTCCTGCTCCTGCTCTACCGCTTCCTCGGCGTGGTCGCCGTGATCGGCCTTGGCATCTACGCCGCGTTCATGTACGCGGCGATCCTGCTCTTCGGCGTCACGCTGACGCTGCCGGGCTTCGCGGGGTTGATCTTGACGATCGGCGTTGCCGCGGACGCGAACGTGGTCATCTTCGAACGCATCAAGGAAGAAGGCCGTGGTGGGAAGTCGATGAAGGCCGCGATTGCCGCCGGCTACGCGAAGGGATTCAGGACGATCGTCGATGCAAACGTCGTCACCTGTATCACGGCGCTCGTGCTCTTCGGCTTCGCGACCGCCGAGGTGAAGGGCTTCGCCCTGATGCTGCTGATCGGCACCGTGGTCTCGCTGGTCACCGCCGTCGCAGCGACTCGCGCGATGCTCGGGCTGCTCGCAGGCTTCCGCTGGTTCAACCACTCGGGCTTCATGGGCGCCGAAGCCTCGGAGATCCCGCGCTGGCAGCGCATCGACGTCACCGGCCGGCGACGGCTCTGGTTCCTCATCTCGCTCGCCGCGATCGTCCTGAGCATCGGCGCGCTGGCCGTGAAGGGGCTCAATCTCGGCATCGACTTCAAGGGCGGCGTGCAGATGACGCTCGTCACGAAGCAGCCGACCTCGCTGAGCAGCGTTCGGACTGAGGCCACGGCGGCCGGCCAGCCGGATGCTGTCGTTCAGGGCGAGGGGAAGTCGACGAACGCCGGGAACGACTACACGTCCTTCCAGATCCGGGTCCGGACGCTGAAGCCCGCCGATCAGACGAAGCTCGAGAACCTGCTCACGAGCAAGGTGGGCGCGCAGGTCCGGAGCGTGACGAACGTCTCCGCCAGCTTCAGCAAGCAGATCCTGAAGGGCGCGATCACGTCGATCATCGTCTCGTTCATCCTGATCGCGCTCTACGTGACGCTGCGCTACCAGTGGCGATTCGCGATCCCGATCCTGCGCACACTCTTGAACGACATTCCGATCGCGCTCGGCGTCTACTCGATCTCCGGCCGGGAGGTGACGGCGTCCACGGTCGCGGCCATGCTGACCATCCTCGGTTACTCCGTCTATGACACGATCATCGTCTTCGACCGGGTGCGCGAGAACATGCGGCTGATGCCGCGCGCGAGCATCGCCACGATCGCGAACATCTCCGTCGCCGAGGTGCTGAAGCGGTCGATCGTCACCTCCGTGATCACGCTGCTCCCGATCATCGCGCTGTTCATCTTCGGCGGCGCGACCCTGCAGGACTTCGCCTTCGCGATCATGGTCGGGATCACGATCGGCGCCGTCTCGACGATCTTCGTCGCCACGCCGCTGCTGACCTCGCTGATCGAGCGGAACCCTGAGTACGCACGCCGTAAGGGCGACGTCCTGCTCGCCGGCGCAGCTGCCGGCTCGGGCGCCGCGGCGCTCCGCGAGGCAGAGCGGGTCGCAGCTGCAGCGCCGACGCCCGAGACGCCGATGGACGCGATCGAGGAAGCGATCGAGGGGCCGCCCACTGACGGTGCGCAAGATGCGAAGCGCGAGCGCCGCAAGCGGCGCCGCCAGTCGAGGCCGCATGGCCGGCCTCGCTGACGAGCCTGCAGGCCAGCAAGATCCCGTAGAGCGCGTGCTCTCGTTACTCGGCCTGCGCGTAGATGACGCCAGGTCGCTGCTCGACGATGCGACGTCGCGCTGGCGCGGGGACGCGCTGCGGGTCAGTGAAGGAACGCGGCAGCGGCTGCAGGATCTCTTCCGCGAGCTCGGGCTTGTGACTCGTGAGGAATGGGACGAGCTCGAGCTTCGGATCGCGCAGCTCGAACATCGCTTGCGACTGCTCGAAGACCCTGTCGAATAAGCGCCAGGCCGCTCGGACGGGTACCTTGGCACCAAGCCAAGCCGACGAGAGGAGCCACCATTCCCGCAAAAGAAGAGAAGATTGAGCTCGAGGGCGAAGTGATCGAGTCGCTCCGCGACGGCAAGTTCCGGATCGCGCTCGACAACGGTCACGAGACACTGGGTTACACCGCGGGCAAGATGCGCCGCTTCCGGATCCGGATCAACCCCGGTGACCGGATCAAGGTCGAGCTGTCGCCATACGACCTGCAGCGCGGCCGCATCGTCTACCGCTACCGGTAAATCGCGCGGTTCGACGTCCGTGGACCGTGCTACCGTGAATCTCACGGAAGGCAATCTCGCCTTCCTGTGAGGTCGCGTTTCCTTCATCGGTAACACGATCTCGATAGACCGAAGGAGTACAGAAACGTGACCCAGCAATTTCACGCCCTCGGCGTTTCAGACGCCGTGTGCGACGTGCTTACGGCACGCGGGTATCTCGTGCCGTTCGAGATCCAGGCGATGGCGATTCCCGAAGGGCTCCGCGGCGGGGACGTGCTCGCGAAGAGCCCGACCGGCTCCGGCAAGACGCTTGCCTTCGCGATCCCGATCGTCGAGCGCGTCGATCCCGACGCATCCATGCCTCAGGCGCTCGTGCTCGTCCCGACTCGCGAGCTCGCCTCGCAGGTGACGGAGGAGATCGAGACGGTCGGCAAGCCGCTCGGTATCCGCGTTGCCTCTGTCTACGGCGGCGTGCCGCTCGCAAGCCAGTCCAAGCTCGCGCGGGCCGCGCACGTGATCGTCGCGACGCCGGGCCGCCTCCAGGATCTCGTCGACCGCAAGCTGCTCTCGATCGACTCGGTCGAGATGCTCGTGCTGGACGAGGCCGACCGGATGCTCGACATGGGCTTCAAGCCGCAGGTCGACAAGATCGTCCGCCGCCTGCCGCAGGATCGCCAGACGATGTTCTTCTCGGCCACCCTCGACGGCGACGTCGGCGAGCTGGCCCGCAAGTACACGAGCACGCCTGCGCGCTTCGACGGTGAGCTGCCGGCGGAGATGCGCAGCGGCGAGGTCGACCATCGCTTCGTCCCCGTCACCTCCGACAACAAGATGCAGACGCTCATCGACCTGCTCCCGGATGACGGCGGCCTGACGCTGATCTTCGTCCGGACGAAAGCCGGAGCCGACCGCCTGGTCGAGAAGCTGAAGCGCCACCAGATCGAGGCGGTCGCGATCCACGGCGACAAGGCGCAGTCGCAGCGCGAGCACGCGCTCGCGCGCTTTGACTCCGGCAAGGTGCGCACGCTCGTCGCTACGGACATCGCCGCACGCGGCCTCGATGTCGACGATATCAGCCACGTGATCAATTTCGACCCGCCCGAGGAAGTCGACGCGTACACCCACCGGGTGGGACGCACAGGCCGTGCGGGTCGTGGCGGCACAGGCATCACGCTCGTGCTGCCCGAGCAGCAGGCCGACGTCAGCCGCGTCGCTCGCCTTCAGGGGCACGCCGAGAAGTTCGAGTCGACCGGGATGACGATGGCCCGCCCGCGCGTTGTCTATACGTCACGCCGCGGGCGGCGATCGAAGTGGTAGGCGACGGCGAGCAGATGACCGAGGCGCAGGCCGAGGCGCTGCGGAAAGAGCTGGAAGAGCTCGAAGGCCCGCGTCGCACCGACGTCGTCGCCGCGATCAAGACGGCACGGGAGTTCGGCGACCTGTCGGAGAACTTCGAGTACCACGCGGCGAAGAACGAGCAGGGCCTGCTCGAAGCGCGCATTCGCGTGCTTCGCTCGCGGCTCGACTCGGCCGAGATCGTCGACCGCGCGACCGGCGACGTCGTCGGCATCGGCTCGGTCGTCGAGGTCGTGGACGAAGGCGGCGACGTGATGACCGTCGAGCTGAGCGCCCTCGGCGGCTCCGGCACGGTCTCGCCGACCTCTCCGCTCGGCTCGGCGCTCCTCGGCCACAAGGCCGGCGAGGTCGTGAAGGTCACCGCCCCGCGCGGCTCGTGGAACGCCACGATCCGCGCGATCCGCTAGCCCTAGCCGCGCGGCAGCACGTAGAACGCGATCGCTGCGTACTGGCAGCCTGCCGCAGCGAGCGTGAGCACGTGGAAGAGCTCGTGGTAGCCGAACGTCGCAGGGCGCCAGTCCGGGCGGCGGAAGGCGTAGATCAGGCCGCCCACCGAATAGAGGATCCCGCCGGCGAAGACGAGGATCAGCCCGGGGGTCTGTACCTTCAGCAGCTGCGAGATCGCCGCGACGCAGACCCAGCCGAGGCTGAGTGCGATCACGTATGAAAGCCATTTCGGTGTCTTCAGCCAGAAGAGCTTCAGGAGAATCGCGAGGATTGCGCCGCTCCAGACGATCGTGAGCACCCACACGGCCCACGTGTGGGAGAGGACGAGCAGCCCGAACGGGGTGTACGTGCCGGCGATCAGCAGGTAGATGCCTGCGTGATCGAGACGGGCGAGCCAGCCGCGCACACTGGGCCGCCAGTTTGGGCGGTGGTACAGCGCGCTCGCGCCGAAGCAGCCCGCCACGCAGAGCGCGAACACGATGGCGGCAATGCGCGCCTTGCCAGGGTGGGCCGTGAGTACAAGCGGTATTCCCAGTCCGATTGCGGCAAAGAAACCGATCTGGTGAAAAACACCTCTGAGGCGCGGCTTCACACGCGGGGCCGCCGTAGCCATTGCATGGAGTCTAACGCGTGCAACACTTGAGATCGTGGCCTCCAGCACGAAGCAGCTGAATATCGGCCGGCTCGGCGAGATCGCCCAGGTCGCGGCGCGCCATGGGTTTGGGTACGCGATCGACGGCCGCCGCTCTCGCGCTGAGGACGACACGTCGCCGACGGCGCGTGGAAAGCACCTCCGCGAGATGTTCGACGAGCTCGGCCCGACCTTCGTGAAGTTCGGCCAGCTGCTCTCGACCAGGCCCGATGTGGTGCCGCCGGACATCATCGCCGAGCTGCGCCGGCTCCAGGACGACGTCAGCCCGTTCCCGTTCGCCGACGTCGAGCGCGTGATCCGCGAGGAGCTCGGCCAGCCGATCGAGCGGCTCTTCCTGGAGTTCGACGCGCAACCGCTGGCAGCAGCGTCGATCGGACAGGTTCATCGCGCGGTGCTGCCGAACGGGAAGCAGGTGGTCGTCAAGGTGCAGCGACCGAACGCGCCGCGCCAGATCGAGGCCGACCTCGCCCTGATGTACCAGGCCGCGCGCCTCGCGAAGGAGCGTGTCCGGCTGCTCGATTTCATCGACACGAGCGAGATCGTCGACGAGTTCGCCCGCTCGATCCGCCAGGAGCTCGACTACCGCCTCGAGGCGCGAAATGCCGACGCCTTCCATCGCGATTTCGCGGGGCATCCTCATGTCGCCGTCCCGCGCACCTACTGGAGCTACACGCGCACCCGTGTGCTCACGCTCGAATATCTCGACGGTGTGCAGCTGGCCGACCTGGATGTCGAGGCGTGGAGCCTCGAGCAGCGGCGGAACCTCGCGTACCTGATCGCCGAGACGTGGATGACGATGATCTTCCGCAACGGGTTCTTCCACGGCGATCCGCACCCCGCCAACATCCTCGTCCTCGCTCCGGATCGGATCGGACTCGTCGATTTCGGGATCGCCGGGAAGTTGACCGACCTCGACATGACGAAGCTGACGCGCCTCTTCATCGACGCGGCGAACGAGAACATCGACGTGCTGCCGAGGCGGCTCGCCGACCTCGGCGTGCGCTACCCGAAGGATCGCGAAGAGCAGCTGATCGCCCATCTGCACGAGATCTATGCGCAGTACTACGGGGCGCGCCTGCAGGAGATCGACCCGATCCAGATCGTGCGCGAGGGCTTCTCGCTGATCTACGCCAACGGCCTGCGGCTCCCGACGCGCTTCGTGCTGCTCGACAAGGCGCTCGCCACGGTCGGCGCCGTCGGGATCGATCTCTACGAGGATTTCAATGTCTTCGAGGTGGCCAAGCCGTACGCGAAGTCGCTGATGCTCGAGCGGTTCACGGCGAAGCGCGTGCTCGGGCGGGTGCGGCGAGATGGGTGGCAGCTCGCGCAGATGGCGACGGAGCTTCCGTATCAAGTGAACGACACGCTCGAGCAGGTGCGCCGTGGTCAGATCGAGATCGGGTTTGTGCACAAGGGGCTCGACGAGTTCATGCACAAGCTCGACGTGCTCTTCAACCGGCTCGTGATCGCGCTCGTGGTCACCGGTGGCCTGATCGGCTCGAGCTTGATCGGGATCTTCGCGAAGACCGGGCCGCATGTGCTCGGGATCAACGTGATCTCCGTCTTCGGCTTCTTGCTCTCGGGCGTGCTCGGGGTCTGGCTGCTCTGGGGTGTCATTCGCTCCGGACGGCTCTGAGCAGACTGGTCCCGCAGGCTCGCGGCTCGTTCGGGCGGGTGGGGATCGTTCGTTGCACTCTTGCGGCAAAGGACATCTAGGCAGCGCTTTCGGACCGAGCTAGGTTCGGTTCATGTCCACCGCGTTGCTTCTTTCCGACCCAGAGCCGGCGACGCGCGTGCTCCTCGAGCGGCACCTGCGCCACGATGGATTCGAGCTCGTGGCGGGCTCCGGACGGCGCCCGGATCTTGTCCTCGCGGGGGATGAGGCAGAGCTCGACCGCTGGCGCGGCGAGGCGCCGGTGATCGTTCTCGGCCGGATCGAGGCGGAGCCGCTCGAGCGGGTGCGTGCCTTTCGCCGTGGCTGCGACGACTACGTCGCGAGGCCGTTCCAATACGACGAGCTGATCGAGCGGATCCGCGCCGTCCTCCGCCGCGTGACGCCGCCGGAGCGGGACGTTCTGGTCGCCGGCCCGATCGAGATCGATCTCCATACGCGTGTTGTTCGCGCCCGCGGGGTGCCGGTTGCGCTCTCGCAAAAGGAATACGGGCTGCTCGCTTGCCTAGCCGGCGAGCCCACGCGCGTCTTCACCAAGGAGGAGCTGCTTCGCGATGTCTGGGGCTATCAAGCGCAGGCGCGTACCCGGACGCTCGACTCGCACGCATCCCGGCTCAGGCGGAAGCTGCGGGCTGTCGATCCGGCGACGACGTTCATCGAGAACGTGTGGGGCGTGGGGTACCGGCTGCTGGGGCTCCACGGTGTTTAGATTGACAGGGTGTCCAAGGCCGAGATCTTCCGCCAGCTCCATCGCGCGCCCCCGCTGCTCGTGCTCCCGAACGCCTGGGACGTCGCGAGCGCGCGCGCCTTCGCCGCTCTGCCCGGCTGCCGGGCGCTTGCCACATCGAGCGCCGCGGTCGCCCGGTCGCTCGGCTGGGAAGACGGCGAGCAGGCGCCTTGCGAGGAGATGCTGCGGGTCGTCGAGCGGATCGCAGCTGCCGTCGACGTGCCGGTGACGGCGGATCTCGAGGCCGGATACGGCGATCCGCCCGGGACTGCCGCGGCCGCCGTCGCGGCTGGTGCGGCCGGCATGAACCTCGAGGACTCGCACGGCGGCGCGCTGCTGTCAATCGAGGAGCAGGTCGCGATCATCGCTGCCGTGCGGGCCGCCGCGCCCGAGCTGGTGCTGAACGCTCGCGTCGATACCTTCATCTCTGGCGACATGCACGTGGCGCACGCGGTCGAGCGCGGCAACGCCTACCTGGCGGCCGGCGCCGACTGCATCTATCCGATCGACGCGCCGGCCGATGCGATCGGCGCGCTTGCTCAGGGAATCAGCGGCCCGGTCAACATCCTCTTCGGGCCGGAGAGCCCCGGGCTCGACGAGCTCGAGCAGCTCGGCGTGGCTCGGGTGACGTTTGGCTCGGGGCTTGCCCTCGTGGCACTCACGGCCGCAATGCGCGTGGCTGGGCGCGCGCTAGAGCGCTAGCGTCGCGCCCTCGAGCTCGAGTAGCGCCCGCTTCACGTGCAGCCCGCCGGCATAGCCGGTCAGGGAGCCGTTCGCGCCGATGATCCGGTGGCAGGGGAGGACGATCGGGATCGGGTTCCGGTTCATCACGGTGCCGACCGCGCGAGCTGCGCGAGGCTTCCCGACCTTCGCCGCCAGCGACCCATACGTGTCGACCCGTCCGTAGGGAACGAGCGCGAGCTCGTGCAAGACCGCCTCGTTGAACGGCGCGACGCGCAGGTCGAGCGGCAAGTCGAACTCGCGCCGGCGCCCCTCGAAGTACTCGTCCAGCTCGCGCCGCACCTCGTCGAGCGGCGCGTGCAGCACGCGCGTGCCAAAAACCCGCGCGAGCTCCTCGTCCTGTCCTTCGACGGTGTACGAGATCCGGCAGAGCCCGCGATCCGTGGCAGCGAGGAAGAGATCGCCGATCGGCGAGTCGATCACGTCGTAACGGACGTCCACGATCCCCTCGCGGATCGCAGCTGCGCGGAAGAGCGAGTCGAGCTCAGGTGTGACGTTCATGGGTTCTCCTCAGTCTGCGGACACCGGACGAGGCTGCGGCGCGGGCGGCCTCTTCGGACGAGCCAAGCGCGGCTCCGATCTCGGCGTAGTGAAGGTCGTACCCGTACCGGAGCACAACCGCGGCACGTTCGGTCGGTGGCAACTCTTCGGTCAGATGCTCGAGCTCGCGAAAGGCGGGCTCTCGCAACTCGACCCCGTCTCCGTCGGCGATCTCACCGAGTAAGACAGTGCTACTTGCCTTGGAGCGCAGGTCGTCCATGGCCACGCGCGTGGCGATCGTGAAGATCCAGGCGCGTAGGTGGCGTCCGTGCTCGAGGCGGTCGTAGGCGCGGAGCGCACGCAGGAACGTCTCCTGCCAGGCATCTTCGGCCCGCTGGCCGAGCAGACGACGCAGATAGCCGAGCACCTCATCTCGGTGCTCGAGGTAGAAGCGCTCGAATGGTGGGATCGCCACGGCAACCATCATGGAGTGAAACGTGCGAACCTGCCCCTCTGTGAGATGCGCCGTCGTCGGTCACGTCGAAGTTGTCGAGTTCGCGCGGGTGCCGCGCCTGCCGGATGCAGGGCAGATTGCCCGCGCGAGCGAGGTCTGGTCCGAGCCCGCCGGCGGCGGGGCTGTGATCGCGGCGCAGATGATGAAGCTGGCCGGCCGCTGCGAGTTCTTCACCGCGCTCGGCGATGACGAGCTCGGCCGGCGCGCCGTGACCTCGCTTGCCCAGCTCGGGCTCGACGTTCATGCGCAGCATTTCGGGACGACGCGCCGCGCGTTCACGCATGTCGACGACACGGGGGAGCGCACGATCACCGTTCTCGGCGAAAAGCTCTTGCCCCGTGGCCCGTTACCGCTGCACGGCTATGACGCCGTCTTCTTCGTCGCAGGCGATGTCGCCGCCCTTCGTTCGGCCCGCGCCGCGCGTTTCCTCGCGGCGACGCCGCGGGAGCTGCCGACGCTGCTCGAAGGAGGAGTGCGGATCGATCTGTTGGTCGGAAGCGGCACCGACCCGGGCGAGCGCTACGAGGGCGGATTGGACGCCGGTCTCGTGGTGCGCACCGAAGGTGTGCGAGGAGGCACGGTGAACAACGACCGGTACGAGCCGGCCGAGCTGCCGGGCCCGATCGCCGATACCTATGGCGCGGGCGACTCGTTCGCGGCGGCACTGTGCTTCGCGCTCGGCCGCGGCGACACCCTCGACGACGCGCTCGCGCTGGCGACGCGAGCCGGCGCCGGCGTCCTCACCGGAAAGGGGCCCTATACGGCGCAAATTTCGGGGTAAAAACGCTTGCGTTGTGGAGGTTAGTGGGGTAAAGTGGGGAGCAGTGGAAGACAATGCTGCTCGGTGAACATGACCACACCCTCGACGACAAGAACCGACTCACGCTTCCGGCGAAGCTGCGCGAGCACCTCGGTGAGCACGTTGTCGTCACTCATGGGTTGGACGGCTGTCTCTACGCCTACGCCCAGGCAGACTGGGAGCGGCTCTCGCAACGCATCCTCGAGCTCGACCCGCTTGGCAAGGAATCGCGCATGATGCGCCGCCACTTCTTCGCCGGTGCAACCCCGGCCGACCTCGACAAGCAGGGTCGGATGGTTGTCCCCGCCGCGCTCCTGAAAAGCGCCGGCATCGACCGCGAAGTCACGGTCGCGGGCGTCTACGACCACCTCGAGATCTGGGATCGCGCCGCCTGGCGCGCGCAACTGCAAGAAGTCGAAGGGAGCGCCGAAGATGTTGCCGAGCGTCTTGCCAACCGAGACTGATCACGTCCCGGTTCTCGCGGACGAGGTGCTGGCCGCCCTCGATCCTCGACCGGGCGAGACCGTGATCGACTGCACCTTCGGTGCCGGTGGGCACTCGGCGATGCTGGCCGCCCGCCTCCGAGGCGAGGGGAAGCTGATCGCGATCGATCGCGACCCGACCGTCGAACCGTACTTCGAGCGCCTGCGTCGCGGAACCGCTGCCAAGGCTCGCCTCTTGCACGGTGAGTTCTCGACCGTGCTCGGGCAGCTCGCAAACAACGGCGTGCGGGCCGACGCGATCCTGCTCGACCTCGGCGTCTCGTCGATGCAGCTCGACCGCCCCGAGCGAGGCTTCTCATACGCGGCCGACGCGCCGCTCGACATGCGCATGGATCCCTCGGCGCCGGTTTCCGCGCGTGAGGTCGTCAACGAGACCGATGAGCGTGGGTTGGAGGAGATCTTTCGCCGCTACGGGGAGGAGCGCTATGCGCGCCAGATCGCCCGCGCGATCGGCCGCCGCCGGCGCCAGCAGCCGTTCGAGCGCACGAATGACCTCGTCGAGGTGATCAAGCAGGCGATCCCGGCACCGGCTCGCTTTGGCGAAGGGCATCCGGCAAAGCGGGTCTTCCAAGCGTTGCGGATCGACGTCAACGACGAGCTCGGCTCGCTCGAGCGCGCGCTCCCGGCCGCCGTCGAGATCCTCCGTCCGCACGGACGCCTCGCGGTGATCTCGTTCCACTCGCTCGAGGACCGGATCGTGAAGCGCTTTCTTCGCTCTCAGGAGCACGGCTGCACCTGCCCGCCCGATTTTCCGCGCTGTGCGTGCGGCGCCCAGCCGGTTCTGCGTGCCACGCCGCGCCGCTCGATTCGTCCGTCGGCGGCCGAAGTGGCCCGAAACCCGCGCTCCGCGTCGGCGCGCCTCCGCGTGGCGGTGAAGATTGTCTAGCTGGTTCGCCGAAGCGGCTGTCGCCGACCCGGTCACCCGGCCCCGGACGAGGACGAAGTCGAAATCCGCTGCGAAGCCGCGGCCGAAGGCGAAGCCACGGGCAAAAGCGAGGTCGAAGCGCCGCGCCCGGGGTGGAGTTCTTTGGATCGCGATCAGCGGGATTTTGCTGGCAGGCGTTGTATTTGTGAACGTGGCAGTGCTCCGGCTGAACCTCGAGCTCGACAAGGCAACGCACGATCGTGCGCAGCTTCAGGCCCAGGACGCGACGCTCGCGTCGCAGCTTTCGAGCGAGCTCGCGTCGCCGCGGATCCAGAAACAGGCTCAGAAGGACGGTCTCGTCCAGGTCGACCCGTCCACCATCGGCTACATCGATCTGGGTAAATGAGAGACAAGCAGGCGAACCGGCGCATCCGCCTGCTGCTCGTGATCTTTGCGCTCGTCTTCGCCGGGATGCTCGGGCGAGCCGCGTGGCTTCAGGTCGTCCAGGCGGCTGACCTGTCGAAGATGGCGCAGGGACAGCAGCGCCACACGATCACCACACCTGCCGGCCGCGGCACGATCTTCGACCGCACCGGTGTCCAGCTCGCGATCGGCGAGCAGATGACGACGGTGTACGCCGACCCGAGCCAGGTCGTGAACGCGGCGGTGCTGGCCGATACGGCGCACAAGATCCTCGGGATCGACGCGAACGCGCTCTACGTGCAGCTGCAGAACAAGAAGAGCCAGTTCGTCTATGTCCAGCGGTTCGCGGACCCGGCGAAGGCGAAGCTCTTCCTCGCCAAGCATTTCACGGGGGTCGACTCCTATCCGGAGGAGAAGCGCATCTATCCGCAGCAGACCGTTGCCCCCCAGGTCGTCGGGTACGCCGGCGTCGACAACAAAGGCCTGGAAGGCCTCGAGATCCAGTACGACAAACAGCTCTCCGGCCGTCCGGGCAAGCAGACGGTGATCACCGATCCGCTCGGCCGCGCGATCGATGTGATCAGCTCGCATCCGGGGCAGCAGGGCGAGGATGTCTTCTCGACGATCGACCACACGATGCAGGCCCAGGCCGAGCTCGTGCTCCGGCAGACCCTGGCCAAATGGGGAGCGAAGGCGGCGAGCGCGGTCGTGCTCGACCCGACGACCGGGGATGTGCTCGCAATGGCGCAAGCGCCCGGCTACAACGCGAACAACTCGAACCTCGTCTCGCAGGCGCTGCAACGGAACCGGTCGGTCACGGACACCTACGAGCCGGGATCGACCTTCAAGCTGGTGACGATCACGGCGGCGCTCTCGGACGGGATCGTGAAGCCGGCGACCAAGTTCACCTTGCCCTACAAGCTCGTCTACGGCTCGTGTGACCAGTGCACGGTCCACGACGCCGAGATCCGGCCGACGGAGACGCTGAGCGTCGCGCAGATCCTCGCGCAGTCCTCGAACGTCGGCGCGGTGACGATCGCGAAGCTGCTCGGCGCCTCGGAGCTTTCGAAATGGATCGCGAAATTTGGCTTCGGCAAGACGACCGGGATCGACTTCCCGGGGGAAAGCCCCGGGTTCGTGCTTCCGCTCGATCAGTGGAACGAGACGACGATCGGGAACAACCCGATCGGGCAAGGCATCTCGGTCACGCCGATCCAGATGGCCTCGGTCTATGCCGCCGTTGCAAACGGAGGCGTGTGGATCCAGCCGCACCTCGTCAGCAGGGTCGGCGGCCGGGCACCCCAGACGTGGAAGCGGAAGCGGTTGATGTCGCCCGCCGTCGACGCGCAGATGAAGACGATGCTGACCGGCGTTGTCACGGATGTGGGCGGAACGGGCACGGCGGCGGCGATTCCCGGCTACACGGTCGCCGGGAAGACGGGAACGGGCCAGGTGGCCAACGGCGCCGGCGGCTATTCCAAGACCGACTACGAAGCGACGTTCGTCGGCATGGTGCCCGCGTCGCACCCGAAGCTCGTCGTGCTCGTCAAGGTCGACGACCCGCGCGGCTCGATCTACGGCGGCTCAGTTGCCGCCCCGGCGTTCGCCCAGATTGCGAAGTTCGACCTCCAGTACCTGGAGATCCCGCCGGATGCCGCCCACACCGAGCTCAACGGCGGCACGTCGGCCGGCTAGGTCCGGCTCGTCGCTTCACCGCAGCGCCCGTCGCCGGAGATGGCCTCCACGACCGCCCTAACGGGCACGAGCGCAGCTCGTTGCGCTCTCGATGCGCCCCCAACATGCCCCCAACATGCCCCAAGGGGGCCTGCGCCTCCCTGGAAGCAACGGTAGCGAGGATCCTGTGACATGTCTGTGCCAGCTCTGTGCCAACTCTCCGGCGCTAGACTCGTGCCGCGATGAACCTTGAGCGCTTCATCGAGGCGCTCCGCCCGATCGAGGCGGTGAATGGCGCTTCGGTCGACGTCCGCGATCTCGCTTACGACACCCGCACGGTCACTCCGGGCGCGTTGTTCTTCTGCGTCCGCGGAGCGAGCGCCGACGGCCACGCCTTTGCGCCTACTGCGGCGGCGGCGGGCGCAGTCGCCCTCGTCGTCGAGCGACCCGTCGATGTCGACCTGCCTCAGCTCGTCGTCGCCGACGTCCGCGACGCGATGCCCGTCGCTGGGACGCTGTTCTTCGGCGACCCAACTCGCGAGCTCCCGGTTGCCGGAGTCACGGGAACGAACGGCAAGACGACGACGGCGTTCCTCCTCCACGCGATCCTGGAAGCGGCAGGCAGCCAGCCGGGCCTCCTCACCAATATCGAGCGGCGCGTCGGCGGCAAGTCGATTCCGACGGGGCTGAACACGCCGGAGGCGATCGACCTGCAGCGGCTCTTCCGGCAGATGGTTGACGGCGGCGATCGCTCGTGTGTGATGGAGGCGACGTCGATCGCGCAGGCGCAACGACGGCTCGTCGGCACGCGCTTCGCCGTGCTCGTCTTCACGAACCTGACGCAGGACCACCTCGACTTTCACGTGACCATGGAGAGCTACTTCGAGGCCAAGCGGCGGTTGTTCGACCAGGCCGACTACGCCGTTGTGAATGTCGAAGATGCATATGGAGCGAGACTTGCAAAGGAGCTCCCTGACGCGATCGTCTTCGACGAGGAGTCCGATGCGCTCGACGGGATCGAGCTCCTCCTGCGAGGCCGGTTCAATCGCGAGAACGCGATCGGAGCTGTGCTCGCGGCGCGTGCGCTTGGGATCGAGGACGACGCGATTCGTCGAGGGATTGAATCCGTCCGAGGCGTCCCTGGACGATTCGAGACGATCGACGAAGGGCAGCCCTTCACGGTGATCGTCGACTACGCGCACACGCCGGATTCGCTCGAAAACGTGATCCGAGCTGCGCGCGGGCTCGGAGGGGAACGGCTTGCGGTCGTCTTTGGCGCGGGTGGCGATCGCGATCGCACGAAACGCGGGGAGATGGGCCGCATCGTGGCCGAGCTCGCAGATCGTGCCATCCTCACGACGGACAACCCTCGCTCCGAGGACCCGGCCGAGATCGCTGCTGATGTTGCTCGTGGGGCGCTCGGCGAGTTGGAGCTCGAGCTCGACCGGCGCAGCGCGATCGAGCTCGCTCTGGGCGAGGCCGAACCGGGAGACGTGATCGTGATCGCGGGGCGTGGCGCCGAACCGGAGCAAGAGCTCGCAACCGGAAAAGTGCCGTTCGACGACCGTGTCGTGGTCCGCGAGGTGCTCCGCGGGTGATCCCCCTCGAGCTCTCCGTGCTCGAGCCGCTCGGTCGGCTCTTCGCACGTCCGTGGGCCGACGCTGTCACAGGTGTGAAGATCGACTCGAGGCGGATCCAGGAGGGAGATCTCTTTGTCGCGATCGGGGACGGCGAGGACTTCGTCGAGCATGCACTGGCACGGGGTGCGGCTGCGACGCTCGTCCCAACCGACGTTCATGTCGCGCTTGCGTCGATCGGCCGCGCCGTGCGCGATCTCTCCACGGCGCGCGTCGTCGGCATCACCGGAGCGACCGGAAAGACCACGACGAAGGACATCCTGGCCGCCCTTTGCGCGCCGCACGCGCCGACGATTGCGTCGGAGGCGAACTACAACAACGAGCTCGGCGTGCCGCTCACCGTGTGCCGGCTCGAGCCCGAAACGGAGATCTGCATCGTCGAGATGGGGATGCGCGGCCTGGGGCAGATCGCGTGGCTGGCGGGGATCGCAAAGCCGGACGTCGGCCTGATCACGAACATCGGGCCCGTGCATCTGGAGCTGGTCGAGACCGTCGAGAACGTCGCACGCGCCAAGGCCGAGCTGATCGAAGCTCTGCCGCCGGGCGGGGTTGCCGTCGTCCCGGCTGACGAGCCGCTGCTCGACCCCTATCTCACCCGCCCCGATATCGAGATCCGCCGGTTTGCCCGCGCAACGGAGGCCGGCGAGTTTCCGGTGGGCGGCCGGCTCGTGAAACGCGAGACGGGATATCTCGCCCGTCATCAACTCGACAACACCGTCGCAGCGCTCACCGTGTGTGACGTTTTGGGACTGCCGGTCGAGGGACCGCGGATCGAGGTTGATTTCTCGCCCCTCCGCGAGGAGGTTCTGACGCTTGGCCCCGGCCTCCTGATCAACGACTGTTACAACGCGAACCCGCTCTCGATGCGTGCTGCGCTCCTCAATCTCGCAGGCCAGGATGGAGGGCGAAAGATCGCGGTGCTGGGTGAGATGGCCGAGCTCGGCGCCGGCGCGGCTTCGTATCATCGTGAGGTGGGGGCCATGATCGCCGAGCTCGGCCTCGACTACGTGATCGCGGTCGGCGAATTGGCGCGTGGATATCTCGACGGGGGCTCCGACGGCCGCTGGGTTGCGACGGCCCGTGAGGCGGCCAGTGCGCTCAGCTCGATTCGACGCGACCACGACGTCGTGCTCGTCAAGGGCTCTCGCTCGGTGGGACTTGAAGTGATCGCGGCGAACCTCATTCCCTAATGGCCCGCGTACTCGTCGCAGCGCTCGTCGCAATGCTCATTTCGATCCTCGCTGGACCGACCTTTATCGACTTTCTGCGCCGGCACGAATTCGGGCAGCACATTCGCGATGAGGGCCCCGAGCATCATTCCGCGAAGCAGGGGACGCCGACGATGGGCGGCCTCCTGATCGTCCTCGCGGCGGCGATCGCGTTCCTCGCCACGAGCGACTACACGCTTCCCGCGCTTGCGATCTTCTTCACCGCGGTCGCGTGTGGCGCGGTCGGGTTCCTCGACGATTTCGTGAAGCTCCGGCACAAGCGCTCGTTGGGGCTGAATGGGCGCTGGAAGATGCTTCTCTTGCTCGGGATAGCGGCTGCCGTCGGTGTCGCCGTGCATCACCAAGGCATCGCACACCGCATCTTCATTCCGATCGTCGACTATTCGCTTCCGCTCGGGTGGGGCTATTACCTGCTCGTGTTCTTCATCATCGCCGGTGCTGCGAACAGCGTGAACCTCACCGACGGTCTCGATGGCCTTGCGGCGGGCACGACGATCATCGCGCTCTTCACGTTCACGGCGATGGCGGTGACCGTCTATATCCGGTCGGCCACGGCAACGACGCCGCGGATCGAGAACCGGCTCGACATTGCCTTCATCGGCGCTGCGCTGATCGGCGCTGCAATCGGCTTCCTCTGGTTCAACGCCTTTCCGGCCGAGGTCTTCATGGGTGACACCGGGGCGATGGCGCTTGGCGGGGCGATTGGCGCGATGGCGATCTTCCTCCAGGTCCCGTTCTTGCTGCTGCTCGTCGGCGGGATCTTCGTGATTGAGGCGGTCTCGGTGATTCTCCAGGTCGTGTCGTTCCGCTACTGGGGCCGGCGAGTTTTCCTGATGGCGCCGCTGCACCACCATTTCGAGATGAAGGCGTGGTCCGAGACGAAGATCATGGTGCGGTTCTGGATCGTCACCGGCATCCTCTGCGCCGCGGGATTCGCGCTCTTCTACAAGTACTCGCCGACGATCCGCCCCCTGCCGTGAGGGCGCTCGTCTATGGCCTCGCGCGCTCCGGGCGTGCGGTGGCCGAGAGGCTGGCCGAGCGTGGCGACGAGGCGGTTCTCGTCGACCGGTCGCTCGGGAACGAAGAGGAGCTTGGGTTGCTCGAGGGCGTGGATGTCGTCGTGAAGAGCCCCGGCGTTCCCGGAGACGTGCCGTTGGTCGCTGCGGCGCGCGAGCGAGGAATCCCCGTCTGGTCGGAGGTCGAATATGCATGGCGGCTGCTCCCCGCGGGCATCGGGTTCGTCGGGGTGACAGGGACGAATGGAAAGACGACGACAACCGAGCTGCTCGGCTCGATTTTTCGCGCTGCAGGCCATTACGTCGCAGTCGCTGGGAATGTCGGGACGCCACTTGGCTCGGTTCGCAATGCCGGCTGGGTGATCTGCGAGCTGTCGTCGTTCCAGCTCGAAGACGTCGAGACGCTCTCCTGCGACGTCGCAGTCCTGCTGAACCTCGAGCCGGACCATCTCGACCGGCACGGATCGTTCGAGGCCTACCGCGACGCGAAGCTGCGGATTTTCGAGCGCGCACGCGTCAGGATCGTGCCGCGCGGGCTCGGTCTCGACGGCATCGAGTTCTCCGCCGACGATCCGCTCCCGGCCGAGCCACTGCTGCGAGGGGCGCACAACCGTGAGAACGCAGCGGCGGCGACGGCGGCAGCCCGGGCCGCGGGCATCGACGACGTCGCGATTGCGACGGGATTGCAGACGTTTGCAGGAGTGCCGCATCGACTCGAATCCGTCCGGGGCGGCGGCGAGATCAGTTTCGTGAACGATTCGAAGGCCACGAATGTTGCGGCGGCACGGCGCGCGCTTGCTGCATATTCGGACGAGCCCGTGCATCTGATCCTCGGCGGGTCACTGAAAGGGGAGAGCTTTGAGCCTCTGGCCGAGGCAATCGGATCGAATGTCCGCTCGATTCACTTGATCGGCGAGGCGGCGCCGGCGATCGCGTCTGCGCTCGCCGGTCGCGCGTTCGAGATCGACGAGACGCTCGAACGCGCCGTTGCGCGTGCCGCGGAGCTGGCGGAGCCGGGGGACGTCGTGCTTTTCAGCCCCGCCTGCGCGAGCTTCGATCAGTTCGAGAACTTCGAGCAGCGCGGAGACAGCTTTCGAGAGCTCGTGGCTCAGCTCGGGGCCTGATCGGCCGCGTTCGCCGCGAGCGCGCTTCGGCTGAGGCTCGTCCGCTGTCTTTTTTCACAGAATTGGCACAGACGCGGCACACCTTCTCCGTTACGGTGTCCTTGGGGCAGGTCCCCCCGGGTGGGTGGGGCTCGGACCGTTGGGGCTGGCTTCGGTCTGGACCGGCTTTCTGACGGATTCGATGAGCTGAGCGCATTGGTCCCCGTCGAGGAGTTCGCCCGTCGTGGGCGAAACCAGTTTGGATGAAACGTGGGGAGTTCGAGTCGAGGATCCTGATCCTCGTCACGCTGGCGCTGCTCGCGTTCGGTCTCGTCACAGTCTATTCGGCCACCTCGGCTCCTGCAGAGGTCGGTGGCTCGAACCCGAACTACTACCTCGAGCGGCAAGGGCTCTACGCGGTACTCGGGATCGTGCTGATGGTGGTCGCCCAGCGCGTCGACTACCGGCGGCTGCGGCATCTAGCCCAGCCACTCGTGCTCGTCTCGCTCGGACTGCTCGCCGCGGTTCTTGTCATCGGGCCGCCCGTGAACGGCGCCCGGCGCTGGATCTCGCTCGGGCCGGCCGTCTTTCAGCCGTCGGAGCTCGCGAAGCTGGCGCTTGCCCTCTGGGCTGCGGCCTATCTCTCGCGACGGCCCGCCCCCCGCGATCTCCGTGAGCTTGCCCGCCCGGTGGGAGCGATGGCCGGGGTCTATGCCGGCTTGCTGATACTTGAGCCGGACCTCGGGACGGCAATCGCGATGCTGATCATGCTCTCGGCGATGCTGCTCGTTGCCGGAACGCCGATTCGCACGCTCACCGCCGCGTTGACGATCACCATCGGGCTGGGAGCGGCTGCGATCTGGTTCGAGCCGTACCGGCGCGCGCGGTTCTTCGCCTTTCTCCATCCGTGGCACGACGTCCAGGGAATCGGCTTCCAGCTCGTTCAGGCGATGATCGGGATGGGCTCCGGCGGGGTCTTCGGCGTCGGGCTCGGGCAGGGCATCCAGAAGGTCTTCTATCTCCCGGAAGCCAGTAACGACATGATCTACGCGAACATCGGCGAGGAGCTCGGGCTGATCGGCTCGGGTGCGGTGATCTTTGCCTACGCGATCTTTGCGTACGCGGGACTGCGGATCGCGCTCG
>DASZPQ010000068.1:0-63550 GCA_035550275.1 Gaiellaceae bacterium
GGCCGAGCGACAGCTCGTCGACGAGGACGATGCTGGGCCGCGACACGAGCGCCTGTGCGAGCACGACCATCTGCTGCTCGCCGCCCGAGAGCAACCGCCCCTGAATGCCCCAGCGCTTCTCGAGCTCGGGAAAGAGCTCGAGCGCATACGCGATCCGGCTCTTCGCGTCCTCCTTGCTGAACGTGTAGGTCGCGACACGCAGGTTGTCCTCGACGGTCAGCTGCCCGAGCAGCCGCCGGCCCTCGGGCACGACGGCCACCCCGGCCGCGCGGACCTGCTCCGGCCGCAGTCGGGTCAGATCCTGGTCGCCGAGCAGCACGTTGCCGCTACTCGCCCTCAGCACACCGGCGACCGAGAGCACGAGCGTCGACTTCCCCGCGCCGTTTGCACCGAGGAGCGTCGTCACCTCGCCCGGCGGGATCTCCATCGTCACGTCGTGAACGACCGGGCGGCCGCCGCGCGGGATCGACAGAGCCTCGAGGCGAAGCGCGGTCACAGCTCTTCCTCGGTGCCGAGATAGGCGCGCATCACGTGCTCGTTCCGAAGCACCTCGGCCGTTGGGCCGGAGGCGATCAGCTTGCCGAAATCGAGCACCGCCGTCGTCTGGCAGCAGGCCGAGACGAGGGTCATGTCGTGGTCGACGAGAATCACGAGGGCGCCGAACCGGTCGGGGATCTTCTGAATCACCTCACTGAGCAGCCCGGTCTCCTCGTCGGGAAGCCCAGCTGCCGGCTCGTCGAGCAGCACGACGCGCGGAGCGCCGACGACGGCGCGGGCGATCTCGACGAGCCGCCGGTCGCGCGCAGGAAGGCCGCCGACCTTCGACTTCGGAGACGCCTCGAGCCCGACGAAGTCAATCGCCGCGAGCACGTCCGCCCGCCGCGAGCCGCGCTTTGCGCCGGAGTGCTCGTGAATCATCGCGACGTTGTCGAAGACCGAGAGCTTCTCGATCGCCATCTCGGTCTGGAAGGTACGCCGGAGCCCCCAGCGAGCTCGGCGGTAGTCGGCCAGCTTCAGCAGATTCTCGCCGAACGCCGAGATCGACCCGGCCGCCGGCCGCACGAAGCCGCTGAGCACGTTGAAGAACGTCGTCTTGCCCGCGCCGTTCGGGCCGATCAGGCCGCAGGTTCCACCAGGGAAGGAAACGCTCACGTCGTCGAGCGGGATCACGCCGGCGAAGCGAACGGTGAGGCTCTCGACCTCGATCACGTCTTCTGCCTGCCGCCGGACAGCTTGCGCACACCCTTATAAAGGAGACGCGCCAGGTTCTTCAGGTCCTTCGGCACCTGCTCGACGAGCCCGCCGGGAGCGGTCAGCAGCACCTGCAGGATCCCGACGCCGAAGATGATCAGCAGGAAGTTCGGGTTGATCCCCCACTGCGCCTGGAAGATGAAGGGCACGAGCTGGATGAAGATCCCCGAGACGATCGCGCCCCAGAGGCTGTAGATGCCGCCGATCAGCGTGGTCGCGAGCAGCGTCAGCGAATCCTGGGTCTGGAAGCCCTGAGCCGAAGGGGCACCAACCTGTGCGGCAAGGAGGCAGCCGGCGACTCCGGCCATGAAGGCCGAGAGCGCAAAGGCCCACATCTTGTAGAGCGTGATGTTCACTCCGGCCGCAAGGGCAGCAGGTTCGCTCTCGCGAATCGATGCCCAAGCACGCCCAGGCTTGGTCGCGACGTGCGCCAGGGCAAGGAGGAACATCACGACGCAGACGACCACGACGTACCGGAAGTAAGCGACATCTGCGATCGCGATCGACGGGCGGCGGACCGGCGGGACATTCGTGAGATCGATTGCCACTGAGCGGCCCGTGAAGCCGCCACCACCATTCGGGAAGTTGATCGCCGTCAACACGACGGTCACGCCACCGGCGGCCATCAGCGTGATCAGCGCCAGGTAGAGGCCGGAAAGCCGCAGAGCCGGCAGCCCGATCAACACACCGACCACGCAGGTGATCGCCCCCGTGGCGAGGAGCATCAGCGGGAACGGCAAGTGCGTCAAATAGGAGAGCCGTGTCCCCGTCCAGGTGCCGACCACGAGGAGCGCGACCTGGCCGAGCGAGATCATCCCGACGCGGCCGTAGAGAATCCCCAGCCCGAGCGCTACGAGCGAGTAGATCCCAACGCTCGTGAACGTCGTGATCCAATCTGCCCCAACCTGCGTCGGCAGCACGACGACCACGAACACGAGCAGAACGGCGATCACGACGGCGCGCTTCAGCACACCGGCCTCGAGCCGGAGCTGCGGGCGCGCAAGCGCAGTCCGTTCCCCTCCTGATGCAGGCACGGTGCTCAAAATGCGTTAGTGAGCAGACCGCGAGATCGTGACAACACGATGGCGCGAGAGATACAGGAGCGCCACGATCGAGAGCACGAACGGTGTTGCCGTCCGGTAGTTCGAGATGTTCTGGTACGGGGAGAAGACGGCCTGGAAGAAGCCAACGGCAATTCCCCCAGCCATCGTCACCCAGAGCGACCGAAGCCTTCCGATCAGCGCTGCCGCAAGTGACGAGATGACGAGAAACGTCAACGCTGCATAGTCGAGCGACGTGAAGAGATCGGCGAGCAAGAGCCCGGCCGCGCCGCAGATCAGGCCGGACCCAAGCCATGCCATCGCTTCGACCCGGCGTACGGGCACGCCGAGCGTGGCGCTGATCTCACGATCGTTTGCAAGCGCTCGCATGGCAGTTCCAAGGCTGGTGAAGCGAAGAAACGCGGTCGTACCCGCCGTGAGCACGAGCGCAAAGACGAGCGAGATCACCTGTGTCCAGTTCACGATCGCCCCGAAGAGCTCGAAGCGGTGATTCGTCGTCGGCAGGATCAAGACGCGCACAAACGCACCTCCGGCCGGCGCCCGCCAGGCCATCAGACCGAGCAGGATCAACGCCAATCCGAGGGTGCCCATCATCTTCACGAGCGGATCGCGCGCCGCAAACGCGGGACCGATCACCACTCCGTAGAGAAGATTGACGGCACCGCCGAAGAGAACGCAGATCAGATACGCGAGCCAGTGCGGCCAGCTCGTGTGATTGACGAGGTAATAGGCGATCAGGGCGCCGGCCGCACCGACCGCGCCGAACGCGATGTTCAGGACGCCGGTCGCGCGGTAGAGCACCACGAGCCCGACGCCCGACAGCGCATACGCGCCGCCGAGCGCCAGGCCGAGGACGATGTACGGACGCAGAAAGATCCAGTCCACGCCGAACACCGAGAAGCCGACGAGGCTATGCACCGTCTCCCGGCTCCCTGATCGCCAGTGCTCCCATCGTTTCTAGCCGTTCAACCCGTACTGGGTCTCCCACTTGCGCGTCTGGGTGATCGCGGAGTCGACAGCCGTGATCGCGGTACAGCCCGTCTTCGGAATCACTTGCCCACCCGAGTAGTCGACGGTGATATCCGTGTTGTTCGGGATGTGGAACGGGATGTTGCCGACATACCAGGGCTTGCAGAGCATGTCGGTCTTCTGATCCTTGAGGTTCGCAACCGCGGCGTTGTACGACTTCAAGGTGATCGGGCCGCTGATGCTCAGCAGCGCCCTCGTCGCAAACATCGCGTCGAGATAGCCGAACTGGCCGAAGCTCTGAATTGAGATCTTGGGTGCGTACTTCGCCGTGATCTGGTCGTAGAGCGTCTCGTCTGGGCCCTTTTCCGTGAGCAGGGACATCTCCGAGTTGATGTACATCTTGTGATCGAACGCCTTCTCCTGACCCGCCATGAATGTGTTGGCGATCGGAGTCGAGGATCCCCATTTCACCTTGTCGACGAGGCCCTGGGCGACAGCCGCGTTCAGCAGCGACGGAGCGGTGTCAGGGGTGAAGTCAAGGATCACGCCGCCGTTCGGGCCGGCGGCCTGCACCAGGTTCAGGATCGTCGAGTTGGCGTCCGTGACGGGCAGCGCCGTCGGGAAGATCTTCACCGGAATGCCGAGCTTCTTGCCAAGCGCCGCAACACCACCGTCGGCATATGCCGAGATCGTGTTCGGCGAGGCGATCGCGATCGACTTCACGCCGGCAGCGATCAATGCCTGTGCGGCACCAACGTTGCTATAGCGCGGGCCCATGTTGACCTCGGCGAACGAGGGGGTCGAATAGCACTCGGCCTGAACGCCTGCGCCGATCACGATGATCCCCTTGGAGTGGTAGTAGCGCCAGTTGGTGCCGCACTCCGTGAAGCTTGTGTTCCCGACGACGCCGACAACCTTGTCGCTCTGGACGAGCTTCCGTGCCAGGGCGGCCTGCTGCGCCGGGTTTAGCTGCTCGTTGTAGAGGGTGTACTGGATCGGCCGGCCGTGGATGCCGCCGTTGTCATTCACGCACTGGAAGTAGGCAGCGGCGATCTTGCCCACCGTCGTGAAGTCGACGCCCGGGATCAGCATGTCGATGCCGCCGAGCTTGATGGGCGCGCCTGTCGCTTTCTTCCCCGTCCCCTGGCCGCAGATCGCCTTGGTGGCAGATGCCGTTCCCGAGCCCACCCCTGCGGCAGAACGCGTTGCGCCGGTGGCAAAGCTGGCCAGCATCAGCGCTACAAGGCTGCTGGCTGCGAGTGCAACACCGACGTTGATCTTCGTCGATCTCATCAGGTCTCTCCTCGATTTCTTTCGCTTTGTAGGACCGAACCACCGCGGCGCTCGACACGACAGGAGCCGCGTGCGCCTCCGATCAAGCTCTCCTCCAGTGAATTTCCTCCCAGCTTCGAAATGGTGCGACCTTCTCACTACGACTCCGTCCCGCGAACTTGGTTGAGTTCGCAGAGCGAACATGGGTGCGACTGGCGGACCGTACTGCGATCCGCGACAGGGTGTCAAGCGAGCCTCGGATGTATCCAGCGGCTCGACCATACGACGGTGTGTTCCGCCCGTCAAGACGGTGATCTACTATGTGGAACATGGCATCCCAATTGGAGACGGCCGCTCCAAGGCGGAAAGTGGGCCGGGGGATGTCCCAGTCGCTCGAGCGCGGCCTCGCGATCCTCGCGCTCTTCACCTCAGACCGCCCGCTCCTCGGCGTGAGCGAGCTGGCTCGGGCGCTCGGCCTTTCGCGCAGCACGGCTCACCGCTACGTCGCGACGCTCGCCGAGCTCGGCTACCTGCAGCAGGATCGCGAGACGAGCCGCTACCGGCTCGGTCCACGAGTGCTCGATCTCGGCTTCTCGGCGATCAACTCGATGGACGTGCGCGAGATCTCGATCCCCCATCTCCAGCAGCTGAGCGACGAGACGGGCCACACGGTGAACATGGCGATCCTCGACGGCTCGGACATCGTCTACATCGAGCGCTGCCGAGCCTCGCGCCCCGGCCAGCAGGCGATCGACCTCAACCTGCACATCGGCGCCCGCCTGCCCGCGTACTGCACAGCCATGGGCAAGGCGCTGCTCGCGTTCCTGCCCGAAGACGAGCTGGAGCGTGCGCTCGACCACGTCGAGTTGACGGCACGCGGGCCGAACACGATCATCGACAAGGACGCGTTCCTCGCCGAGCTCGGCCAGATCCGGGCCACGGGAATCGCCGTCAACGACGAGGAGCTCGCCTACGGGCTGCGCTCGATCGCGGCACCGATCCGAGCACGCTCGGGCGAGGTGGTCGCGGCGCTGAATCTCGCCGTCCACCGCTCGATGGCGTCGACGAGCGACCTGATCGAGCGCTTCGCGCCAGCCGTCCGGCGAACCGCGAACGCTATTTCTTCGGGGATCGCATAGCGAGCTCTGCGCGGAGCGGAGCGCGGTCGATCGCGCGCTTCAGGATCTTTCCACTCGGCCCCTTCGGCAGGGCGTCGACAGGGATCACGAGGCGCGGGTACTTGTAGCCCGCAACGCGCTCCCGGACGAACTCCTTGATCGCCTCCGAATCGGCCTCCTCTTTCAAGACGACGAGCGCCACGATCTCCTCTCCGAAGGTTTCATCCGGGACGCCCACGACGGCCACCTCGCGCACGGCCGGATGCTCATGCAAGACGTCTTCGACCTCGCGCGGATAGACGGTGTATCCCCCGCGCAGGATCACGTCTTTCTTGCGGTCGACGAGGAAGAGACAGCCGTCGGCGTCGAGGTAGCCAAGATCCTCGGTCGCAAACCAACCGTCGTCGTCGAACGCCGCGCGCGTCGCTTCGGGGTTGCGCCAGTAGCCGCTCAGCAGCGAGTCGCTGCGGATCAGCACCTCGCCGACCTCGCCCGGCGGGGCGTCGATTCGAAGCTCGACGCCGTCGGCTGCCCGGCCGACCGAGGCCGTCTTGACGGTCTCCCCGAAACGGAACGCAGCCACGCAGCCTGCGATCTCGGTCATGCCGTAGCCCTCGATCACCTCGCAATCGAAGCGATCCCGAAATGCGTGCAGTGTTTCCGGGGCAAGGGCGGCGCCGCCGATGTGGGCCACGCGAATCCGCGGCGCTGCGGAGAGCGATTCCGCCTCGCGCAGAAGCGCGATGCACATCGTGGGCACGCCGAGGATCACGTTGGCGCCGTCGTTGCGAATCAGCTCAAGCGCCTGTGCGGCATCGAAGCGCGGCATGAGCGCAACGCTTGCGCGCGCGGCAATGGCGGCGTTCATCACGCCCGACTGCCCCAACACGTGCGAGAGCGGGGGCGAACCGAGCAGGACGTCGTCGGGCGCGATCTGAAGCAGCGGGCCGGCGAGAAACCGCGCGTTGGCGAGCAGTCCACGATGCGTGAGCTCGGCGCCCTTCGCACCTCCGCTCGTGCCCGACGTGTAGAGGATGACTGCCGTGGCGCCCGGCTCGCATTCGACGATCTCGGCAACCTGCCCGGCCGACGCTGCCTGCGCTGGATCGATCGGCGTTGCGGCCAGGCCGGCGAGCTCTTCCTCGCGGCCAGGCGCCAAGATCAGAACCGCGGCCTCGGCGTGGTCGAGCCGCGTTTCGATCTCGGCCCGCTTCAGCATCGGGTTCAGGGGCACGAGGATCGCGCCGAGCTTCAGCGCGCCGTAGTACGCGGCGACGTACGCGGGCTCGTTCGGGAGCAAGAGCGCTACTCGATCCCCGGGCCCGATCCCCGTGGAGCGAAGCAGGCCTGCGAATCGCCGAGCGCTCGCCTCCAGCTCCGCGTAGTCGATCCGCGCGCCGTCGTGCAGGAACGCCGGCCGCTCCCCGTCACCGCTCGCGGCGTCGGCAAGCAGGTGCGCGAGGTTCATGGCTGGTCGGGCCGCTTGTAGGCCTCGAGGCCCGGCTTGATCTTCTTCTCGTCGAGGAACTGCGTGAGCCCCTGCTCGCGACCGCGTTCCGCGTCGAGGAACTGCGACTGCTCGAGCTTCGCGTAGAGGTAGTCGTTCGCGTCGTCCCAGCTCATCTCGGAGCTGTGCTTGTACCCGAGCTTGGCGGCGCGGAGCACGACCGGGTTCTTCTCGAGCAGTTCCCGCGCGAGCGCCTCGACTTCTCCGCGCAGGTCGGCCAGCGGGACGCTCGCGTTCACGAGCCCCATCTCGGCTGCCTGTTGACCGCCGAAGGTCTTGCCGGTCATCACGTAATAGAGCCCGACGCGTGAGCCGACCGTGTCGTTCAGCGCTTTCGTGACGACGCCCCCTGGGGGGATCCCCCAGTTGATCTCGGAGAGGCCGAAGGTCGCCTCGTCGGCGGCGATCGCCAGGTCGCACGCCACGAGCGGCGTGAAGGCGCCGCCGAAGCACCAGCCGTTGACCATCGCGATCGTCGGCTTCGGGTACGTCCGCAGGAGCCGCCACTGCCAGTAGGCGCTGTCCCGGCGGACCTTGCGCTGGATGTGTTCCGGGCCGCCGTCGACCTCGCGGAAGTACTCCTTCAGATCCATGCCGGCAGAAAACGACTCGCCGGCGCCGGTGAGCACGAGCACGCCCGCGGCGTCCTCGGCGTCGAGCGCTTCGAGCACCTCGATCATCTCGGCGTTCAGCTGCGGGCTCATCGCGTTCCGCTTTTCGGGCCGGTTCAGCTCGACCCAGGCGATGCCCTCGTCGAGCGTGACCTGCACCGTCTGCCACGAACCGAAACTCATGCGCGCAGAGACTACGTGTTCCGCACCGCTTGACACCTCACGCTCACGGCTCCTAAGCTCGGGGCGATGAGCACGGTCGTCGAGACGCTTCTCGCCGGGCACACCTCGAGCGGGCAGATCTTCAGCAATGGGTGGGTCGACGCGCCCTCGACGATCGACGTGATCGAGCCGGCAACGGGCGAGGCGATTGGCAGCGCAGGTGTCGGAGATCCCGCCGCCGTGGCCCGCGCATGTTCAGCGGCAGCGGACGCGCAGACGCGTTGGGCTGCAACGTCGCCCGCCGAACGGGCTGCGATCCTGGAGCGCGCCGCCGAGGTGCTGGCCGAGCATCAACCGGAATTGGAGAGTTGGATCATCCGCGAGTCGGGCTCGGCGCAGCCGAAAGCCGAGATCGAGATCCGCCAGTCGATCGCTCATCTCCGGGCGAGCGCGGCGCTGGTGCTGGCGGAGCCGCTCGAGCAGGAGCTGCCGACGGCGTTCCCCGGTAGGGAGAGCACGGCCCGGCGCGTCCCCCTCGGCGTCGTCGCGGTGATCACGCCCTGGAACTTCCCGGTGATCCTCTCGATGCGCTTTGTCGCCCCGGCGCTCGCCTTCGGCAACGCCATCGTGCTGAAGTCCGATCCTGAGACGCCGATCGTGGGCGGGGTTCTCTTCGCCCGCGTCTTCGAAGAGGCGGGATTGCCGGATGGCCTGTTGCACGTGATGGCCGGTGGCGCCGAGGTCGGTCAGGCGCTTGCGGCCGATCCGAACGTCGCGATGGTCGCCTTCACGGGCTCGACCGCTGCCGGCCGCGCGGTCGGCGAGACTGCCGGGCGGACGTTGAAGCGCACCGCCCTCGAGCTCGGCGGCAACTCACCGCTGATCGTGCTCGCGGATGCCGACGTCGAGCTGGCGTCGTCGGCGGGCGCCTTCGGCTCCTTCCTGCATCAAGGACAGATCTGCATGGCGACAAGCCGTCATCTCGTGCACGAGGACATCGTCGACGCGTATGTCGAAGCACTGGCCGTTCGCGCCAACCGCCTGCCGATCGGCGATCCGGCAACGGAGCACGTCGCGCTCGGCCCGATCATCAACCAGCGTCAGCTCGAACGGATCCAGCGCCTCGTCGACGAGAGCGTGGCGGCTGGGGCGACGCTCGTTGCGGGCGGCACGGCGAACGCGCCGTTCTATCCCCCGACCGTGCTCCGAGACGTCACGCCGGCGATGGCCGCCTACACGGAGGAGATCTTCGGCCCGGTCGCCGCGATCACGACCTTCCGCACCGACGAAGAGGCGATCGAGCTCGCGAACGGAACCGGCTACGGGCTGGCCGCGGCGGTCCAGTCGGGCTCTCAGCAGCATGCCGACGCAATTGCCGCGCGCCTGCACGCCGGGATGGTGCACGTGAACGACCAGACCGTGAACGAGGAGGATCAGGCTCCGTTCGGCGGCTTCGGCAGCTCGGGCAACGGCTCGTTCTGCGGCGGGGTCGCGAATCTCGACGCGTTTACGAAGTGGCAGTGGTCGACGACGCGCGCGGCAGCCGCGCCGTTCCCCTTCTAGGCAGGAGGATCCAAATGGCAGACGGTCGTCCGATGAATGGCGCCGAGTACACCGAGAGCCTGCGCGACGGTCGCGAGATCTGGATCCATGGCGAGAAGGTCGACGACGTCACGACGCATCCGGCGTTCCGAAACGGTGTCCGCAGCGTCGCGCGGCTCTACGACGCGCTTCACGATCCGGCCCAAATGGACGTCCTGACCGTCCCCACCGACACCGGCAACGGCGGCTTCACGCACCCGTACTTCAAGGCCCCGATGTCGGCAGCGGATCTCGTCGCCGGCCGCGACGCGATCGCCGCCTGGCAGCGCCTGACCTATGGCTGGATGGGCCGCACGCCCGATTACAAGGCGGCATTTCTCGCGACCTACGGCCCGAACGCCGACTACTACACGCCGTATCAGGACAACGCGCGCCGTTGGTACAAGGAGGCGCAGGAGAACGTCTTCTTCATGAACCACACCCTGGTGAACCCGCCGGTCGACCGCAACCGCGAGATCCACGAGGTCGAGGACGTGTTCATCCACGCGGTCAAGGAGACCGACGAGGGCGTCGTCGTGACGGGCGCGAAGATGGTCGCGACCGGCTCCGCGTTCTCGAACTACAACTTCGTCTCCTACCACGGCTCGACGCCAATCAAGAAGGACGAGTACGCGATCTCGTTCTTCGCGCCGATGAACCAGCAGGGCACGAAGCTGATCTGCCGGCCCTCGTACGAGTTCATGGCCGCGACGGTCGGGAGCCCGTTCGACTATCCGCTCTCGAGCCGCTTCGACGAGAACGACGCGGTGCTCGTCTTCGAGGAGGCGCTGATCCCGTGGGAGAACTTCCTCATCTACGGCAACCTCGAGATCGCGAGCACCTACCACCTGACGGGCTTCATCTGGCGGGCGCTGCTCCAGGGGTGCACGCGGCTGGCAGTGAAGCTCGACTTCATCGCGGGGTTGTTCATCAAGGCGGTCGAGGCGACCGGCACGCTCGATTTCCGCGGCATTCAGGCCTCGATCGGCGAGATCATCGCCTGGCGGAACACCTTCTGGGCCCTGACGGACGCGATGTGCCACAACCCGGTGCCGTCTGCGAACGGCTCGGTGCTGCCGAACATCGAGGCGGCCTCGGCTTATCGCATTCTCTCGGCGCAGGCCTATCCGATCATCAAGGGGATCATCGAGAACCAGACCGGCGGAGCGCTGATCGTCCATCCGTCGAGCTCGCGCGACTGGAAGAACCCTGAGCTGCGCCCGTACCTCGACCAGTTCTACCGCGGCTCGAACGGCTACACGGCGCTCGACAAGATCAAGCTCGTGAAGCTGCTGTGGGACGCAATCGGCACGGAGTTCGGCGGCCGCCACGAGCTGTACGAGCGCTCCTATTCGGGCAGCCACGAGCTGACGAAGCTCGAGTGCTACTGGATGGCCAACGGCGACGGCACGGTGGCCAAGATGAAGGGCTTCGCCGAGGACTGCATGGCGGAGTACGACCTGGACGGCTGGACGGTCCCGGACCTGATCAACCCTGACGACGTCTCGGTCCTCGGAAAGTAACCCCGCCCGGCCCGAGCCGGCGCACCCTCCCGGAACAGCGCCGGCTGACACAGTGCCGCCAGTCAGTCTCTGGCGGCCCAAGACCGCTAGTAACAAGTTGTTACTAGCGAGCGGTCGACGCTACTGCGGGCCCGGCGTCGAGGGGCCGATGCCGCTTAGTGACGGCATGTCCCACCCAAGCTGGTCTCGAAGCTGCTCCAACTGCGGGTCGTGGAGGGCGCCGAAGCGGCTCTGGAAGTAGACGAGCGGGCGCTTGCCCGGCGTCGCGTGGCACTCGCGGACGAGGCCGGTAAAGATCGAGTGATCGCCGCCCGGGAAGCGCTCGTGGACGTCGCAGACGAAATGCGCGATCGCGTCTTCCAGCACCGGCAGTTCCTTGTCCGACAGCAGCTTCACGCCCTCGAACTTGTCCGTGGAGGGCCGCGCGAACTTCAGCGCCAGCTCCTCCTGGCCCTCGCCGAGCACGTTCACGACGAAGCGACGGCTCCCTTCGATGGCGGTGTGCGTCGAGATGGCATTGCTGATGCAGACGAGCAGCAGGATCGGATCGAGCGAGAGCGACGCCACCGCGCTCGCGGTCATTCCCGCGGGACGACCCTCGTGGATCGTCGTGACCACGGTCACCCCGGTCGCGAAATGAGCGACAGCCTCGCGGAACGCGATCTGGTCGACAGCGGACGATTCAGCCATGGGCGAAACGTACCGGTCGATTCTCGACAAAGAGCGAATGGCGCAGGCGGAAGTCTCTCCGCTTGCGGCGGCCCCTGTCTTCCCGACCCTAACGACCGGTTTAGCCTTTTGTTTTCTTGTGCGGCGCGGACTTGATCGGCGTCGATGTGACGGTGTCCGCGAGGAGCGTACCGCCGGCACTCGTTACTTTCACTTGACAGAAGACCTTTGTGCCGAGGGATTTCGCTGAGGCGACATAAGAAGCGTGGCTGCCCGTCTGCAGAACCTGATTAGTCACTGCGTTAAGGAACGAGTAGACGACATGGACAGGCACCCGATAGGGGCCCGTCGAGCAGGTAACGGCGTCACCGACGCGCAGCGGACGTGCCCAGGCAAGTCCAATCCCGGCGTCAGCAGTACGGCGAGGGGCCGCTGGGGGTTGGTTGTCGCCCTCGATGAAGCGCAAGATCGACGGAGCGGTGACGTACGTGTAAATACCGACGCTACCGACTGGACAGCCAGATACGCCGCCCGAGTTGACACCGATCATCACCGGATTGCTTTCGTTCGTCACAAGCGCAGCGCCGCTGTCTCCGGCGCACGTTGCGCTCGTCGACGAAGTCGCGCAGAACTGCGTTGCGTTCTCATACTCGATGATGATCGAATGCGTGAACTGTCCGCAGGAGTCCTGAGGCTCGACTGTTGCTGACATCGATGCGAGAGCCCCGTCGATCGTTCCTGCCGAACTCTTGGCCCCGAAACCTGACAACGTGACGGCGGAACCTGTGGGATACGACGCGGCCGGTTGCGGCAAGGCGACGGCCTTAACCGCCGGTCCGCTCAGATCAAGCGGCGTCGCGAGGGTGAGCACGGCAACGTCGTAGGCCGTGGATGTCTCGATGTGCACATAGGAGGGGTGAACGCGATACGAGCTGACCGTACGATCCTGTTCGACATCTGTTGTGCTCGGCGAGAATGGATTCGAGATGCCTGCCTGAACCGAAAGCTGGGAAGGCGGGGCGATTGGCTCTGATCCCTCGCCGTAAACGCAGTGCCCGGCGGTGACAACGTGAGTGGCATCGATCACCGCACCGGTGCAGCGCCACTTGTGCGCACCGGTGTCATAGGTGATGAACACGTCCCACGGAGCAGATTGGATCTGGATGGATGTCCCGCCGACGATTCGGATAGCAGACGAGACGGGCCCGGCCGAGAATGCCAGCGCAACGGCAGCAAGCGAGAGCCCGAAACAGATCCGCAGCGACATCCGTGCCACCGTAACACCTCGTGCGGGGCCGAGCTACGACGTCCTGGGCCCCGCTAGTTCGGTTGATCACTTGCCACAAACCGCTCCCAGTCGCCGCGAAACCGCGCCTGATAGCGCGACGGCGGCTGCGGCACCTGCGTCTCGAGCCACCGCACGACCCCGCCTGACTTGTTCGTCAGGGCATGCATGCTCCCGACAGAGCTCCAGCAGTAGTCACCGGCGCCGAGCGTGAAGATCTCACCGTCCAGGTTCGCCTCGACCTCGCCTTCGAGGAAGAAGAAGCCCTCCTCGAACGCATGGTCGTGCTCGGCGATGAAGCCGTCCGGGTGGTACTGGACGACCATCAGGTTCAGCTGGCTCGCGCCCGAGTCCGGGCCGACCAGGATGCGCAGCGCTGCGTTGCCGACGTTCGCAGCGTTGAAGCCGGTGAGGATCACGCCGCTCGGTGGCGGCAGGGCGTCGGCGTCGAAGTGATCGCGCCAGTAGGGAGGATCGGCCGGAGGCGGCGGTGCGGCGCCGGTGAAAAAGACGGTGTCCTCGAGGTCGGCGCCCGGCTGGGGCGCGCTGACCTCGAACCAGCGGACGGTCTCGCCAGACGCATTCGAGAGCCGATGCGCCGTGCCACGGTCGACGAAGGCGAAATCATCCGGGCCCAACTCTTCCCGCGCGCCCGCAGCCTCGAAGGTGAGCCGGCCCTCCAACACATAGAACGCCTCCTCGAAGGCGTGCAGATGCAGCTCGACGCTGCCGCCCGACTCGAGCTCCGCGACAACCACCTCCTGATGCGGAGAGCCCGCCGCTCGGTCGATCAGTGTGTGGCGTGTGTGGCCCGCGCTGTGGCCGGCATAACGGCCGGCGCTCGCAGGAGTCTCACTCAGGCGACCGAGGTGATGCATCAGGGAGCCATTCTGACGGATTCAGTCCCTGCAGAGTGGATCCCTTGTATTCAAATTGGATCCATCTTCGCCGATAATCTCCGCAGAAAGCCATATATGCCCAATTTCGGATCCAAGATTTAAAATTTCGGATACAATGAGGCCAACATCCAGCTGAAAGGACGACACGAATGACCAACGGGGAACGCCCATCCGCCACCGCCGCGCTTGCCAAATCGTGGGCGGATGACGCCCGCTGGAATGGGATCACGCGCTCGTACACACCAGACGACGTGATCGCACTGCGTGGCCGCTTTCCGGTCGAGCAGACGATCGCCCGGCTCGGCGCTGAGCGGCTCTGGCATCTGCTCACGAACGAGGCCTATGTCCCGGCCCTTGGGGCCGTCACCGGCGGCCAGGCGGTGCAGATGGTCAAGGCAGGTCTGAAGGCGATCTACCTCTCCGGCTGGCAGGTGGCAGCCGAGGCGAACCTCTCAGGCCAGACCTACCCCGATCAGAGCCTCTATCCGGCGAACAGCGTCCCCACGCTCGTGCGCCGGCTGAACAACGCATTGCTCCGCGCCGACCAGATTGACTGGGCCGAAGGCCGCGACGACGGGTACTGGCTCGCTCCAATCGTCGCCGACGCCGAAGCCGGCTTCGGCGGAGTCCTGAACAGCTTCGAATTGATGAAGGCAATGATCGAAGCGGGCGCCGCGGGCGTCCACTTCGAGGATCAGCTCGCGGCGGAAAAGAAGTGCGGCCACCTGGGCGGGAAGGTGCTCGTGCCGACGGCGCAGTTCATCCGCACCCTCACTGCGGCCCGGCTCGCAGCCGACGTACTCGACGTGCCGACCGTCCTGGTGGCCCGCACCGATGCCCATAGCGCGAGCCTGATCACGAGCGACATCGACCCCTACGACCAGGCGTTCATGGTCGGCGACCGCACGCCGGAAGGCTTCTTCCGGATTCGCGACGGGATCATGGCCGCGATCGCACGCGGCCTCGCCTACGCGCCCTACGCCGACGTCGTCTGGTTCGAGACGTCGACGCCAGATCTGGGTGAGGCACGCGAGTTCGCCACGGCGATTCACGCCCAGTTCCCGGGCAAGCTGCTCGCCTACAACTGCTCACCGTCGTTCAACTGGAAGAAGCACCTGAACGACACCGAGATCGCGGCCTTCCAGGAGATGCTCGGTGAGCTCGGCTACCGCTTCCAGTTCATCACGCTGGCCGGCTTCCACTCATTGAACGCTGCGATGTTCGAGCTCTCCCGCGACTATGTCGCGGAGGGAATGACGGCCTACGTGAGGCTCCAGGAGGGCGAGTTCGCGCTCGAGGAGAACGGCTACACGGCCACGAGGCACCAGCGCGAAGTCGGCGCCGGCTACTTCGACCGCGTCGCGGAAGTCGTCAGCGGGGGTGAGTCCTCGACACTCGCGCTGCGCGGGTCGACCGAGGAGCAGCAGTTCGAGGACGCGGCGGTCAGCTAGAGCAGGACGGAGACGCCGTCGTGGCCCACGCACATGGCGCTGCGGGCGTGTGCGTAGCTGTACGCACCGTCGTTGCAGAGCGCGGTCGCACCCGCAGGCGCGATCGAGGAGTTCGACGAAGAGGTCGTCACCACAACGAGACCGGCGACGCCGAGGACGAGCACAACAAGAGCAAGCATCGCGCGCCGCATCGAGAAGACCATCGGCAGATCGTGCGTGCGGCACGAGCGCTTTTTGGTTTGAAGCTCGGGCGTTTTTTGGTTAGAGCTGCCACCAGCGCCGTCTCCGGCGCTTCTTGCCGGGGATGAGCGCGTTCGTCGTCACTGACTTACGGCGTCGTTTCCGACTCCACCAACTGGTCCACGTCAAAGCCAACCCCTCTCCGCACGCCGCAATCGCACGACGGGATCCTACTCGCTCAGCTACCGGCTTCTCGGCAAGGGGCGTCCGACCTGCTCGAGGATCGTCTCGAGCAGGTTGAACGAGGAGAGCACGTGGGCGTGAGCGAGCTCCCGCGCGCCCTCGGGGCTGCGGGCCGCGAGCGCCGCCTGGATCGCGCGATGCTGCCGCTCGTTGGCGAGATACAGCTCGTCGATCGTCTCGTCGCCCGGCGCCCAGACCGCCGGCCCCGAGAAGGTTCTGCGCGCGTTCTTCGCCGTCTGCTCGATCAAGGGCAGATTCGCGACGCGATAGATCACGTCGTGGAAACCGTGGTTCGCGCGCATCCAGTCGACCGTCAGGGAGCGCCGGTCGTCGCCGGGCTCGCGAGCGCGCAGCGCCCGCGTCAGCCGCGAGAACCGCTTCTCGGCCTGCTCGAGCTCGGCGAGATCGTCCTGCGTCGCCTTCTCGGCGGCGACCGACGTGATCAGCCCTTCGAGCTCGGCGCGGAGCAGGAACGCCTCGTACATCTCCTGGCGGGAAAGCGTTCGCACGCGAAAGCCGCGATTCGCCTCGAACGAGACGAGCCCGAGCGCGGAGAGACGGCGGAGCGCCTCGCGGATCGGCGTGCGGCTGACGGAGTACGTGGCCGAGAGCTGCTCCTGGCGCAGCACCGATCCCGGCTCGAGCTCACCCGAGACGATCGCCTCCTCGATCGCGAGCGCGATCTCGTCGGCCTTCGTGCCGATGCCTTCGCCGAGCGGGTGCGCAGCAGAGCTCATGCGAGACGATGGTAGGCGGGAACGGTGAGGAACTCAACAAAGTCGCCGCCGAGCGCAACTTCGGTGAAGAGCTCCTTGGCCTCCGCGGAAGCCTCGACGCGCTCGACCTGAGCTCTCACCTCGGCTTCCGTGAATCGCCCGGCCCGGACCCAGCTCCACACCTGGGCGCGTGAGATCTCGGCCGTGGCCGCGTCCTCCATCAGGTTGTCGATCGCGACGGCGCCGGATCCGGCGAGCCACGCAGCGAGGTAGCGAATCCCGACCGAGACGTTGACGCGCAGGCCCTCCTCGGTGATCGTCGCGCCCGGAATCTCGAAGTCGATCAACTCGCCGCCCGAGACGGAGACGTCCTCCCGTAGCCGGTCGAGCTGGTTCACGCGCTCGCCAAACGCGGCGCCGAAGACCTCGGTCGCAACCGGGACGAGATCGGGGTGGGCGACCCAGCTCCCGTCGAACCCCGCGTTCGCCTCGCGCTCCTTGTCCTCGCGCACCTTTGCGAGCGCCACCTCGTTGACTGCCGGGTCGCGGCGCGACGGGATGAACGCTGCCATGCCGCCGATCGCGTGCGCGCCACGCCTGTGACACGTCTGGACGAGCAGGTCTGTGTACGCGCGCATGAACGGCACGGCCATCGTCACCTGTGCGCGATCGGGCAGCACCGCGCCGAGCTTCTTGATCGCGCTGAAGATGTAGTCCCAGCGGCCGGCGTTCAGGGCGCAGCCGTGCTCGCGCAGCTCGTAGAGGATCTCGTCCATCTCGTACGACGCAAGGATCGTCTCGATCAGGACGGTGCAGCGGATCGAGCCGGGCGGGAGCGCGAGCTCGTCCTCCGCGAAGGCGAAGGCACGAGCCCAGAGCCTCGCCTCGAGATGGCTCTCGAGCTTCGGCAGGTAGAAGTACGGGCCGCTGCCCCGTTCGAGCTGCTCGCGGGCGTTGTTGAAGACGGTCAGGCCGAAGTCGAACAGCGACGCGGAGACCGGCGAGCCATCGACGAGCAGGTGCCGCTCGTCGAGGTGCCAGCCGCGCGGACGGATCACGAGCGTCGCGATCTGGTCGTTCAAGCGGTAGGACTTCTCGCCCGTGTCGAGCTCGAGCCTGCGGCGGACGGCATCGCGAACGTTGCGCTGCCCGTCGACGACGTTTGCCCAGGTCGGCGAGCAAGCGTCCTCGAAGTCCGCCATGAAGACTCTGGCGCCCGAGTTGAGCGCGTTGATCATCATCTTCCGCTCGACCGGCCCGGTGATCTCGCAGCGGCGGTCGCGAAGATCGCTCGGCGCCTCCGCCACGCGCCAGTCGGCGTCGCGAATCGACCGCGTCTCGTCCAGGAAGCGAGGACGCGCGCCGGCGGCGAGCTCGGCCTGGCGCTCGTGCCGGCGCGCGAGCAGCTCGAGTCGCGTCGGGTTCAGCTCCCGGTGCAAACGGCCGACGAACTCGATCGCTTGCGAGGAAAGAGCCTCGCTGTCACCCGGCGCGAGCAGCTCGAGAGCTGCCGCAATCACAACCCGCGGACCGGGCTCCCGACGTTGGAGCGACCGAAATGAACCCACGAATTCCCGCACGTGCAGTCGATGCGAGTTCCAACGCGGACATTCACGATCTGAATCGTCGAAAGGTTCGTCCCTCCGCAGCCACAGGCTGGGCAGGCGAGCCGCCCGCACGACGTGGCGATTCCGTCAGACGCGACCAGGCAACCGTCGTCCTCGCACCGCTCGAAACCTCGTGCAGCGCTGCCGCCGTAGACCTTCAGATGGAGGCGGGCTTTCGGTCGGGCTAGCGTCGCAACGCTCATCGAATCTCCGTCGTTCTGGATGCAGGACAGTCGATCTTGGATCCTAAAGCGGGGTTCTGTTCTCCCAGGAGGGGAAAAGTAGCAGATTTTGGATCCGAATCCAGGCCGATTGGATCACCCAGGCCGCAAATTCCAGGTTCCGGGTGTGCAGCCTGAGCGCACAAGTCGAGCCGTTTCCTGCATGATGCCCCTGAACTGAAAGTTGACCCATCAAAGGAGCCGGACATGGCATCGCTCAATGAGGCGCAGAAGAGTTTCATCAAGAATCCCTACTACGCAGTGATCACGACGGTTCGCGCCGACGGGTCGCCGCATTCGACCGTCGTCTGGGTCGATATCGACGGCGATGACCTCGTGTTCAACACGGCCGTTGGCCGCGCGAAGGAAGTTCACCTCAAGGCGGATCCGCGGGTCTCGGTCGCAATCGTCGACCCGGCGAACCCGTACCAGTGGGTCTCGATCTCCGGTTCGGCCAAGCTCGAAAGCGACGGCGCCGTCGAGATGATCGACCGGCTCTCGAACAAGTACCAGGGCAAGGACTACCCGCGCGAGTGGATGGCCCCCGGCGAGCAGCGCATCACCGGCCGGATCACACCCGAGAAGGTCGACGCGTACGGCTTCGACGCAGCCTAGGGCCAGCGATCACGGATCAGCTTCACGATCGGGCCGAGCTTCTCCGGCGTCCCCTCCCCGAATTGCTTGCGGAAGCGCAGGCAATTCGGGAGGCGGCGCGCGGGCGGCTCGTCACCTTTAGCCCGAAGGTCTTCATCCCGCTGACGAAGCTCTGCCGGGACGTCTGCCACTACTGCACCTTCGCGGCGCCTCCGCGGCGAGGCGAGCGTTCGTACCTGACGATCGACGAGGTGCTCGACGTGGCTCGCGCCGGCGAACGCGCCGGCTGCCGCGAGGCGCTCTTCACGCTCGGCGACAAGCCGGAGCTGCGCTACGCCGCTGCCCGTGAGGAGCTCGCGGCGCTCGGCTTCGCGACGACGATCGAGTACCTTGCCGCGGCGGCGCGCGCGGTTCTGGAAGAGACGACGCTGCTGCCGCACCTCAATCCAGGAGTCCTGACCGCCGAGGACTACGACCTGCTGCGGCCGGTCTCGGCGTCGATGGGGATGATGGTCGAGACGAGCGCCGAGCGGCTCTCGCAGCGCGGCGGGCCCCACTTCGGCTCGCCCGACAAGCTTCCGGCCGCTCGCTTCGAGACGCTGCGGCTCGCCGGCGAGGCCCGGGTGCCGTTCACGACCGGGATCCTGATCGGGATCGGCGAGACCCGCGAGGAGCGCCTCGAAGCGCTGCTCGCGATCGCCGACGCCGGGCCGCACGTGCAGGAGGTGATCGTCCAGAACTTCCGCGCCAAGGAAGGCACGAAGATGGTCGATGCGCCCGAGCCGCCGCTCGAGGAGCTGCTCTGGACGATCGCCGTCGCTCGTCTCGTCTTGCCGCCTCGCATTGCCTTGCAGGCGCCGCCGAACCTCACCGAGGACTTTGCGAGGCTGCTCGACGCCGGGATCGACGACTGGGGCGGCGTCTCGCCGGTCACGATCGACCACGTCAATCCCGAGGCGCCGTGGCCCGAGCTGGAACTGCTCCGCGGTGCGACTGCCAGCCGCGGGCTCGAGCTCGTGCCGCGACTCACTGTCTATCCAAGCTTCATCGACTCGGAGTGGATCGATCCGGGCGTCCTGCCGCACGTGCTGCGGGCGTCGGACTCGCTCGGGCTCGCCCGCGAAGACAGCTGGTCGCCCGGCGAGACAAGCAGCGTTCCCTTCGTCGTCCAGCGCGACGCGCTGCCGGTCGACACGTCGGACGAGCTCGGGGAGGCAGAGATCGTGCGCCTTTTCAGCGCCCGCGGCGAGGAGCGTGAGCGCGTCTTCGCCGCCGCCGATCGCCTCCGGCAAGAGGTGAACGGCGACGTCGTCAGCTACGTCGTGACGCGGAACATCCAATACACGAACGTCTGTTACTTCCGCTGCGGCTTCTGCGCCTTCTCGAAGGGGAAGCTGGCCGCGAACCTGCGCGGCGCGCCGTTTCTCGTCCCGCATGAGGAAATCGTCCGCCGCGTCGAGGAAGCGTGGGATCGCGGCGCGACCGAGGTCTGCCTCCAAGGCGGGATCCACCCGAGCTTCGACGGCGACTACTACGTCTCCGTCGTGCGCGCGATCAAGGACGCCGTGCCGGACATGCATGTGCACGCGTTCAGCGCGCTCGAGATCTGGCAGGGCGCGGCGACGCTCGGCGTTCCGCTCGACGAGTACCTGGCACGGCTCCGCGACGAAGGCCTCGCCTCGCTCCCGGGAACGGCCGCGGAGATTCTCGACGACGAGATCCGCGCGATCATCTGCCCCGACAAGATCACGACCGCGCAGTGGCTCGAGGTGCACGAGACCGCCCACGCCGTCGGCCTCCGCTCGAACAACACGATCATGTACGGCCACGTCGAAGGGCCGCGCAACTGGGCGCGCCACCTCGTGGCCGTGCGCGACTTGCAGAAGCGGACGGGCGGCTTCACCGAGTTCGTGCCGCTTCCGTTCGTGCACATGGAAGCGCCGATGTACCTGAAGGGCCGGGCGCGCTCGGGCCCGACGTTCGGCGAGATGCTGCTGATGCACGCGGTTGGCCGCCTCGCGCTCCATCCGTGGATCGAGAACATCCAGGTCTCGTGGGTGAAGGCTGGGCCGCAGGGCGTCGCGCAGGCGCTCCGAGCGGGCGTGAACGACCTCGGCGGAACGCTGATGAACGAGTCGATCTCCCGCGCCGCCGGCGCCGAGTGGGGCCAGGAGTTCCCGCCGGAGCAGATGGAGGCGCTGATCCGCTCGGTCGGACGCGTGCCCCGCCAGCGAACGACGCTCTACGGCGATGCGCCTGCGGGTCAGGTCGCGCGATCGTTCGGCGCGGCGCCTCTGGAGGAGCCGCGCAACCCGCACGTGAACGAGTCCCGGCTCGAACGGCCAAGGAAGCTCGTTCGTCCCGTGCTCAGCGCCTAGACAGCACCTCGGCGACGATCCGCTCCGGCCCGGGGAGAAACGCGTCTTCGAGCGGCGGGCTATACGGAATCGGCGTGTTCGCAGTCGCGATCCGCCACGCGTCGTCGATGTCGCCGAGGCCCTGCTCCGTGACGAGCGAGAGCACCTCACCGGCCCAGCCGCCCGTCAGCGGCCCCTCCTCGACGACGGCGACGCGGTTCGTCTTCTCCAGCGAGCGGAGGATCGTGCCGATGTCGAGCGGGCGCAGCGTGCGCAGGTCGATCACCTCAGCGGAGATGCCCGACGCGGCGAGCGTGTCTGCCGCCACCAGCGCGTCGTGCACGCCTTTCATCGCGCTAACAAGCGTGATGTCGGTGCCCTCCCGCACAACCGCGGCCGACCCGAGCGGGATCGGCTCGTCGCCGCCCGCCCAGCCCTTCACGCCGTAGAGGCGCTTGTGCTCGAAGAAGATCACCGGGTTGTCGTCGCGGATCGCCGCCTTCAGCAAGCCGCGTGCATCGGCCGGGTTCGACGGGGCGACGATCTTCAGCCCTGGGATTCCCATCAGCCAGGAGACGGGCATCTGGGAGTGGATCGCGCCGAAGCGGCCGCCCGCCCCGACGACGGAGCGGATCACGAGCGGCACGCTCTGGCGCTCCTCGCTCAGGAACCAGTACTTCGTGGCCTGGTTGATCAGGCTATCCATCGAGAGCGCCAGGAAGTCGCCGAACATGATCTCGAGCACCGGGCGCTTGCCGGTGACCGCCGCGCCGAAGGCCGCGCCGGTCATCGCCAGCTCCGAGATCGGGGTGTCGAACACGCGCGCCGGGCCGTACTTGTCGTAGAGGCCCGTCGTGGCCGCGAAGACGCCACCGGCGATCGCCACGTCCTCGCCGAAGAAGATCACGCTCTCGTCGCGCTCGAGCTCCTCGTCGAGCGCGCGCCTCACTGCCTCGCGGAACTCGATCTCGTCGCCGTTTGCAGCCTCGGCGCGTGCTGCGGGGCGAGGTGCCTCCGCCGCGGCCGCCGGAGCAGTCTGCCCGCCGGTGCGCGCGATCACCGCGCCGAGCGCGGCCGTCTCGCCCTCGTCGACGACGATCTCCGAGAGCACGCCGTCGAACTCGGCCTCGTAGACCATCGTCGCCTTGTCCGTCTCGACCTCGACGAGCGGCTCGCCCTTCGCCACGGAGTCGCCAGGCTGCTTCAGCCAGCGGAGAATGGTCGCCTCCTCCATCGCGTCGGAGAGCTTCGGCATCAGGATCTCGCTCATGTCGCCTCAGCGCCGAGCGTAACTGCCTTCATGCCGCGTGCGCGGGAATAGAGCCCTGCGCCGCCGAGGATGAGAATCCCCGGCAGCCAGTACTGCCACGCGATCCCGATCTGAAGGAACGTCGTCGCGGTCACGATCTCCTGGATCAGGAGGGCGCCGAAGAACGCACCGATGAAGGAGCCGCGTCCGCCGAAGATGCTCGCGCCGCCGAGCACGACGGCCGTGATGCTCGTCAGCGTGTACTCCGTCCCAAGCGACGCGTCGCCCACCGCAACCTGCGCGGCGAGCATCAAGCCGCCGACCGCACTGAAGAGAGAGCAGAGCGCGTAGGCCACGATGTGCGTGGTCGTCACGCGAGCGCCCAGGCGGTGAGCACGTGTCTCGTCCGAGCCGACCGCGCGCAGCTCGAGCCCGGCACGCGAGCGGCGGAGCAGGATCTCGCAGCCGATCCCGACCACCGCCGAGGCGATGAACGCAACCGGAACCCAACCGATGTTCGTCTTCAGCGCGTTGACGACACCAGTGCGAAAGAACCCGTTCGGCGTCGGGCGTAGAAGCTCGGAGACGCCCTGGATCGCGATGTACGTCGAGAGCGTTGCGAGCACAGGCGCGAGCCTGGCTCCGCGAATCAGGAGCCCGTTCACGAGCCCGACGAGCAGCGCGACACCGAGCGCGCAGAGGATCCCGAGCGCGAGCAGGCCTCCGCTCTGCCCCTGGCCTGCGAAGAACGAGAGCACGACCACGACGAGGCCCGCCAGCGGCCCGACCGAGAGGTCGATCCCGCCCGTCATCAACACGATCAGCTGCCCGAAGGCGATGAAGACGAGCGCGCTCGCGAGCAGGAGCATGCTCTGGAAGTTGTAGGCGCTGTAGAAGCGGCCGTTCGACGCCGTCGTGTAGATGCCGAGGCCGAGCACGATCGCGGCCAGGATCACGCTCGGCATGTAGTCGCCGGCGACGAATCGCCGCAGCCGGCGAACGCTCCATTCGCGCTGGGCCGACGCCTCGTCTCCGCCCGACGTCGAGGTGATCGCAGTGCCGGTGATGTTCTCCTCCGTGATCTGGTCGCCCTCGAGCGAGCGCACGATCTGCCCGCGCGAGAAGACCAACACGCGATCACACAGCCCCTGGAGCTCGACCGAGTCAGAGGAGAGCACGACGACGGCTTTGCCCTCGTCGGCGATGCGCCGGAGCACCTGGTAGAGCTCCATTCGCGCCCCGGCATCGACGCCTCGGGTCGGCTCGTCGGCCAGGAGCACGGTCGGCTCGGCGAGCAGCGAGCGCGCGAAGAGCACCTTCTGCTGGTTGCCGCCCGAGAGCGACGAGGTCGGCGTCTCGAGCGACGGCGTTCGAATGCTGAGCCGCTCGACTTCTCCGCCGACCGTCCGCCGCTCGAGCAGGCGCTGGACGAAGCCGAAGCGCGCAAGCCCGGGAAGGGAGAGGAGCGAGACGTTCTCGCGCACGCCGAGTGAGAGCAGCATCCCCTCGGCGTGGCGGTCTCCCGGCAGGTAGACGACGCCGGCCGCCCGCGCCGCGCCCGGGTCGGAGACCGAGACACGAGTACCGGCGAGCCGCACCTCGCCCGACGAGCCGGCAAGCCCCGCCAGGGCCCGCATCAGCTCGCGCTGCCCATTGCCTTCGATCCCGGCCAGCCCGACGATCTCGCCGGGCGTCACAGCCAGGTCGATGTCGCGGAAGCGGTGGCCTGAAAGCTTCTTGACCTCGAAGAGCGGCGCCACCTCGGCCTGCATGGCGCGCTTCTCCGGGAAGACCTGATCGACCGAGCGGCCGATGATCAGATTGAGGATCTCCGCTTCGGAGACGTCGGCGGCAGAGAAGGTTCCCCTCGTCTCCCCGTCTCGTAAGACCGTGAGACGGTCCGCGACCCGTTTCACCTCGGGCAGGCGATGCGAGATATAGACGACAGCCGTCCCGGCCTGGGTGATCGTCCGGATCTGCTCGAACAGCCGCGCGCTTTCAGCAGGAGTCAATGACTCCGTCGGCTCGTCGAGCACGAGCACCTTCGACTCGAGCGCCAATGCCTTCGCGATCTCGAGCAGTTGCCGGTCGGCGATCGAGAGCTCATTGACGCGTGCCTCCGGATCGATCGCGGCGCCGACGACAGCGAGGTGGCTACTCGTCCAGCCCCCCGCGGCAGACATCGGCGGACGCCGCGCCGCCGGCATCGCGAAGACCATGTTCTCGGCAACCGTCAGATCCTCGAGGATCGAGAGGTGCTGGTAGACGACGGCCAGCCCGAGCCCTTGGGCAGCCAAGGGTGAGGGTTGAGTCATGGGGTTGCCGCCGATCTCGACACGGCCCTGATCGGGCAGCGTCGAGCCGGCGGCAACCGCCATCAGCGTTGATTTCCCAGCGCCGTTCTCGCCGACGAGCGCATGCACCTCGCCCGCGTTGACCTCGAAGCTGACGCCTTTGAGGGCAACGACGCCCGGATACGTCTTCACGACGTCCGAGAGGCGGAGAACGACGCTGGGGTCAGGAACCTGTCTCACGATGGTTCTTCGTCGATGGAGTGCGCTGGCCGGATGCGAGCCAAGGACGCAGGATCGCGCCGGGCAGTGGGCTCCAGTGACACAAGGTTCATCTTGAGACAGGTTCCGTGCACCTGATTACGTCGGCTTCCCGTACTTGGCGACGACGGCCGGCGAGATGTTGTCCGAGACGTAGAAGTCAGCACTGTCCTTCGGGTTGCAATAGACCTTCGAGCTGACGAGGGTGTTCTCGTAGAACGGGAGCGTGATCCTGCTCGGCTCCGTGTTCGGGATCCCCTCGGCCGCCGAGATCGCCTTGCGAGCTGCGATCCGGCCGAGCCAGTTGCGGTTCGAGATCGTCGAGAGCTGGAACTGCGGATCCGTCTTCCGTGTCGACTGGTAAAGACACGACAGTCCGTTTGCGTCCAGCGCGGCGATCGGCACGAGCTTGCGGTTGGCCGCCTTGAGCGCGCGCGTGGCGGCCAAAGCGTCGGTGCCGAAGTTCGCGATGATCCCATCGACCTTCGGGTACTTGGCGAGCAGGGCCGCGGTCACCTTCTGCGCGGTGGCCGGATCCCAGTTCGTGACGGCGTAGCTCTTGTTCCCGGTCAGGAGCTTCATCCCGGGATGCGCGGCGAACACCTTCACGATGTTCGCGAGCTGGGCCTCACCGACCGGGCTGCCCGCAGGGCCGCCCAGGAAGATGACGTTGCCCGTGCCGTGCAGCGCCTTGACCATCCAGTTCGCCCACATCGTCCCGGCGACCGGATCGTTCCAGTCGACGTAGGTGACGTAGTCCGTCCCCGGCTTTCCGCCCGGATCGGCGCCCCACGGCACGACCTTCACGCCGGCCTTCGTGGCGTTCTGGATCGCCGAGAGCTCGGCCTGGCCGTAGTCGGGGATGACCGCAATCGCGTTCGCTCCCTGAGCGACGAGCGAATTGATGTCGGCGATCATCTGCGTCAGCTGGCCGCCGCCTGCCAGCGCGATCTGCTTCACGTTCGAGCACTTCGCAGCCTCGGACCGCACGGCCGCATACGACTCCTGCGACCACGTGTTGATCCCGAAGCCGTCCTCGATCCCCAGCGTGATCTGCTTCGTGCCGCAGAACGCGTTCCCGCTGATGATCCCCTGTGTGGCGATCTCCTGTGCCGGCGTGGTGGACGCCGACGCGGCAGCCGAAATGGCCACAGTGGCGGCCGCCGTCAACGCCAGCAGCACAATCCCAGCGCGCCAGCCGAACCGTCGGCGGACCGCACTTGAAGCCCTACTCATCGCAACTACCTCCCTCTTCGACCCGTTATGGGCAACACGACCTCCCGGCCTCCAACCGGCTTTCATGGATCACTTCCTTCCGGAAGCTCCGTCCGCGCGTCCCGGCCGGACGAATCTGTGTGGACGACGCCTGCCACCCCACGGAGCCCGGCGCCGACCTTGCGCCACGGCACGTTTCGCAGCGCCATGCCGGCTGCGATGATCGAGCCCTGAATCACGAGCTGGACGGCGTCGGGCGCGCCCATACCGAGCACGACCTGCTCGAGCTGCGTCAGGAACAGCGCGCCAACCGCCGTCGCAACGACGCTGCCCGTTCCTCCGGCCAGCGACGTCCCGCCCAGCACGACGGCCGCGATCGTCGGCAGCAGGTAGTCGTTGCCGGACGAGATGCCCGGGGTGCGCAGGTAGCCCGCGATCAGAATCCCGGCCCCGCCGTAGGCGAGCGACGCCACGACGTAGGTGGCGACCTGATACCGGCGCACCGGAATCCCGGCTGCGTAGGCCGCCGCCGGGCTCGCGCCGACCGCGACGAACCGCCGCCCGATCACCGTCGACCGGATCACGACCGAGACGACGAGCACGACGCCGATCGCGATCAGCACGGTGTTCGGAACGCCTGCCGTCTTCGCCAGCGCAAAGTTGTCGAGCCCATTCGGGCTGGAGACGGTCGCCGTGCCGTTCGTGATCTGGAGAATCGCGCCCATCAGGAGCGCGTTCACGCCGAGTGTCGCCACGAGCGGCGTGATCCCGAAGCGCGTGATCGCGATCCCACTCACGAGCCCGGAGCAGATGCAGGCAAGGACGACGAGCCCGATCGCCGCCGGCAGCTTGCTGTCGGAGCCGTTCGGATATTTCGTGACGATGATCGTCGTCAGCGTGATCATCCCCGGCACCGAAAGGTCGAGACCGCGCTGCTGGATCACGAGCGTCTGCCCGATCGCCGCGATCGCGAGGATCGCCGCGAACGGCAGCATCGAGAGCAATGCGCTGTGACCCAGGCTGCCCGTCGCAAGCAGTGGGCTGACGACGAAGAGCAGTGCCGTCGCAACCCAGATCGCCCCGTACCCCTTCGGGCGTAGGCGGGCGATCAGCACGACGGGCTATTGCGCGACCCAGCCACCGTCTGCGACGAGCGTGGCTCCATCGACATACGTGGACAGGCCCGAGAGCAAGAACAGCACCGTGGTTGCGATCTCGTCAGGGCCCGCGATCCGCCCGAGCGGCGTCTTCGAGATGATGCTCTCCTCGTAGCCCGGGAACGCATCGAGGCTCGGCTGCAGCATCGGCGTGTAGACGTAGCCGGGGCAGATCGTGTTCACGCGGATTCCGCGGTCGGCGAGCTCGATCGCGAACGCGCGTCCCATCGCGGCGGTCGCGCCCTTCGTCGCCGTGTAGGCGGAGCACATCGGGAAGCCGACGAGCGCGATCGTCGAGGCCAGGAAGACCATCGAGCTGCCCGGCTGCAGGTGCTCAACTGCGGCTTGCGTCATCAGGAACGGCGCGGCGACGTTGACCCGCCACTGCCGGTCAAAGCTCTCGAACGTGGAGTCCGCGAGCAGCATCGGCTCGAAGAGGCTCGCGCAGTGAACGATCCCACCGTCGATCGGCCCGAAGGCCTCGACTGCCTCGCGCACGATCTGCGCCGGCGCCTCACGCTCTTCCAGATCGGCAAAGACCGCAGCCGTCTTGCCACCGTTCTCCTCGACCGCGAGGCGGACGGCCTCCATGCGCTCCTCGTTGCGGCCGACCATCACGACGGACGCCCCCGCCGAGCCGAGCGCGCGCGCAATCGACGCGCCGATCCCGGAGCTCGCACCGGTGACGATCACTGACTTCCCCTCGAGACCCCAATCCAGCCCAGCCACTCTGGCGACGTTAAGCGCTACTGGGCAGCGTGTCAAGCTGCACTGAACGACCGCTGGTTACTGTTCAGGCGGGTGGTGCCTGCCGAGAACGACCCAGATCGCGTTGACGACCTCGGCGCCGTCGTTGTGCAGCCGGTGCGGGACGCTCGAATCGAAGGAGATCGAATCGCCGGGCTCGAGCACGTATTCGTCGAACCCGACGGTGACGCCCAGCTTGCCGCTGACGACGATCCCGAACTCCCGGCCGTTGTGGCGCACGAGGCTCTCGTCGGGGCTCGACGCGCCGCCCGGCTCGTAGATCGCGTAGAGGAAGTCGACGTCGCGGTCGTTCCAGGTCGTCAGGCGCTCCCAGTGAACACCCGAGCCGAGATCGATCACGCTCCGGTCGTGCGCGCGCTGAACGGCATCGCCGCCCGGCCGTTTCTTCCCGCGGCCGCGGCTCGTTCGCACGCCTCCGTTCTCCCGTGAGAAAACATCGTCCAGCGAGACGCCGAGCTCGTTCACGATCGCGTAGAGCGTCCTGACAGACGGCTGCGTCTTCCCGGTTTCGATCTGCGAGACGAGGCTCGGCGAGACCTCGAGCCGGCGGGCGAGCTCGCGCAGGCTCAACCCGACGCGGTCGCGTTCCTCGCGGAGGCGGGCGCCGAGAGCGCTGTCTCCGGCTTCGGCCGTCTTCTCAGCTTTGACTGCCACGTTTGCAGTTTCGCAGGCTGAGCGCGATCAGGCGAACTCTGAGTACGCGACGGGCTCCGGGAACGGGGCAGAAAGCGCCGCCGCCTCGACCCGGACGAGCTCGGCTGCGACCTCTTCGTCGATCTTCGCGATCTGGCTCGGATCGACCTCGAGCTCGATCAATCGCTGCGCTGCGACGATCAGCGGGTCGCGTTCCTTCCAGCGGTCGAGCTCCCCCGCGGGCCGGTACTTGCCGGGATCGCTGCGCGAATGGCCGACGAAGCGATAGGTGCGCGCCTCGACGAACGCCGGCTCGCCCGTCTCGCGCACCTGGGCGACGGTGCGTACAGCCGCTTCACGCGTCGCCCACACGTCCATCCCGTCGATCTCGATCGCCGGGATCTCCATCGCCTCGGGGCGGGCCGTGATCCGGCCCGCCGTCGAGTCAGCCATCGGCGTGTACTCGCCGTAGCCGTTGTTCTCGCAGACGAAGACAAGCGGCAGCGAGAGCACCTTCGCGAAGTTCAGGCACTCGAAGAAATAGGCCTGGTTCGCAGTCCCGTCGCCGAAGAACGCGACCGCGATCTTGCCCGTTCCCTTCAGTGCCAGCGCTGCGCCGGTCGCGGCAGCGATGCTGCCGCCGACGATCCCGAAGCAGCCGATCGTGCCGCGATCGGGATCGACCATGTTCATCGAGCCGGCCCGGCCGCTGTTCACACCCGTTGTGCGCCCGAGCAGCTCGGCCACGAGCGCCTCGGGCTCGAGCCCACGCGCGAGCAGGTGACCGTGCCCGCGATAGGTGCAGGCCACGCGGTCGCCTTCCTGGAGCGCGCTCGCGAAACCGACCGCGACCGCCTCCTGCCCGGAGTAGAGATGCGTCGTCCCGTAGACCTCCCCGCGCAGGAAGAGCGTCTGCACGAGCTCCTCGACCCCGCGGATCACCCGCATCCGGCGATAGAGCCCCAGATAGAAGTCGAGGTCGTCGACCGCAGTCACGTCGATCCGATCGGAGACTGCCACGAGCGGATTATTCCTCCGGCGCCGCGTATGCCGCCGGGATCCAGTCCCCGCCGATATGCGCTCCACCCGCGGGATCCGACCGGCTGAGGATGTCATCGCGCGACTCGACGGCCAGGCGGCGCACGCGTGCAGCGTCGACGCCGAGCAGCTTGCCGTCGCGCTTCACCACCTTGCCGTCGACGAGAATCGTGTCGACGAGCCCAGGGTGCGCGTTGTAGACGAACTGGCCGATCGCGTTGTTCAGCGGCGTCATCCCGAAGGAGTCGGCGCTGATCAGGATCACGTCGGCGCGCTTTCCAGGCGTGAGGCTGCCGATCTTGTCGTCGAGCCCCGTCGCACGGGCGCCCTCGATCGTCGCGAACTCGAGCACGTCACGGCAGGTGACCCGCATCTCGTCGACCCACGGCTTGCCCTCCGCCTGCGCCGCCTCGTTGTCGAACGCGCGCTGGGTGCCGATCGTCGAGCGCATCGTCCCGAAGAGATGCCCGCCGTTCGCGCAGCAGACGTCGATCGAGAGGCTCGGCCGGATGCCCACGTCCATCAGGCGTCCGGTCGCCGGCCAGCCGTGTCCCATCTGGAGCTCGATGTCGGGCGAGATCGAAGCGGTGACGCCGTTGTCGGCCATCATCTGCAGCTCGTCGTCCGCAAGCGTGTTGCAGTGGACGAAGGTCATCTGCGGGCCGAGCATGCCGTTGTCGCGCAACGCGGCGACGGGGCGGCTCTTGCCCCAGGCGCCGTCGCCGAAGTGGCAGGTGATCCGCAGGCCGAGCTCCTCGGCGAGCGCCCAGTCGGCCTTGGTGACCTCCATCGTCGCGAACTGGTTGCCGCGCGGCGCCAGCGCCATCGTCACGAGCTGGTCGTCGGACGAGAACCGCTCGCTGCGCAGGCGGCTAACGTCCTCCGCCGGATGCGGCAGGTCGCTGACCGGCTGCCAGTGCGCGTGCCCGGCGCCGTGAGCGAAGACGACCCGCGCGCCCGACTCTGTCAACGCATCGACCGCCGCATCCGAGTGCGCCGGCGTGTTCAGGTTGTGCGACCAGTCGAGCAGCGTCGTGATCCCGCCGTCGAGCGCCTCGAGCGTCCCGATCAGGTTGCCCGCGTAGGTGTCCTCGGGCCGGTAGAGCCCGCTGAGCATGCCGTGCAGCCCGGTGAAGTAATGCGCGAGCGTCCAGTCGGAGCCGATGTTGCGGAAGAGCGCCTGCCACGTGTGGCGATGCGTGTCGACCATGCCCGGGAGGACGATCGTGTCGGTGCCGTCGATCACCTCGGCGTCGGTGACACCAAGGTCCGCGCCGACGGCAACAATCGCGCCGTCCTCGATCAGCACGTCGCCGTTCGGAATGTCACCCAGCTTGGGATCGACCGTGACGACGCTGCCGCCTTTGATCAGTATGCGGTTGGCCAACTGTCCTTCCTCCTTCGTCGGAGAGAGCTAGGTCTTTTTGCGAGCAGAAGACGGTGCAGGGGCCGGCTCTCCGGCGCCGTTCGACGCGACGACGTGGCCGTGGACCATGTCGACGCCGCGAACGTAGGTCGTGCCGGTGACGAGCAGCTCGTCAGCGGGGAACCGGGTGATCACCTGCGGCCCGTCGGCCGTGACGATCACCTCTTCCTCGATCCGAGCCGCCGAGCGGCCGTCCGAGGCAGCGCAGTAGGTCTCGAGCGCGAAGACCATCCCGACCTCGATCTCGACCGGGTCGTGGAAGGAGTGCAGGCGCGAGATCATCGGCGCCTCGTAGAGGCCGACGCCGAGCCCGTGGCCGAACTGCAGGCCGAACGCCGCGCGCTCGCTCTCGAACCCGAGCTCCTTGGCCGTCGGCCACACCTCGGCGATCTTGTCGGTCGTGACTCCGGGCCGCACCATCGCGATCGACGCGTCGAGCCACTCGCGGCACTGCTTGTACGCGGCGAGCTGCGCGGGCGTCGCGTAGCCGACGTTGAACGTGCGGTAGTAACACGTTCGGTAGCCGTTGTAGGCGTGGATGATGTCGAAGAAGGCCTGGTCGCCCGGACGCAGCAGCCGGTCGGAAAACGTGTGCGGATGCGGGTTGCAGCGATCGCCGGAGATCGCGTTGATCGCCTCGACGTGCTCCGAGCCGAGCTCGAAGAGCCGCTGCATCGCCATCGCGACCACCTCGCTCTCGGTCACCCCGGGACGGAGCAGGCGATAGATGTCCTCGTAGACCGCGTCGACGATCCCGGCAGCCTGGTCGAGCAGCGCCAGCTCGTCGGCGGACTTGATCTTCCGCGCCTCGAGCATCACGGGCTGCGAGTCGGCCATGAAGATTCCCTTGCGGCTCAAGGCGAGGAACGTCGTCATGTCGGGGACGTCGACGCCGAGCGGCTCCTTCTCGATCCCGCGCTGGCGGAGCTCCTCGAAGATCAGATCGGCGAGATCGTCGGGGACGCCTGTCTCGTCGGGCATCGCGCCGCGCATCGGCGGCACCCAGGCCCGCCAGTTCTCCTCGGGCAGCCACGGGCAGTAGAGCTTGTGGTGGCGCGCGGCGGAGCCGAAATCCCAGAGGATCGGATCCTCGCCCCGGGGCAGGAGCGCGAAGCGGATGTTCTTGTCTCGCTCCCACGTCCCGATCGCCGTGCTCGTGACGTAGCGGAGGTTGTTCGGGTCGAAGAGCAGGAGCGCTCCGAGATCCGAGGCTTCGAGCGCGGCCTTCGCACGGGCGAGTCGATGGGCCCGCAGCCGGTCATAATCGACTCGCTGCTCCCAGTCAACTGCCCTCGTCGCGCCTCGCGACGCAATGTTCAAGCCCTGCCTCCGAACCTCGCTGGTGTTAAGCGATTCTGCACATAGCCGGATTCCGCGTCAACAAACCTCGGCCCTTATAGTGAGGCCGCTGATGCGAATCGCAGTCGTTGGATTGGGCCTGATGGGAGCGGCGATCGCACGCCGAATCGAGCTTGCCGGACACGACCTCTCCGTCTGGAATCGCTCGGCAGGCCCGAGCGATGAGTTCGTCGCGCGCGGCGCGACGCAGCTCGATTCGCCGGCCGCGGCGCTCCAGGTCGCGGAGATCGCGATCACGATGGTCGCCGACCCGGCCGCCGTCGAAGAGGTCACGACCGGCCCGAACGGCATCCTCACCGGCGCGACCGGTGGGACGCTGATCGACATGAGCACGATCTCGGTCGAGAGCTCCGAACGGGTCGCGGCGGAGGCAGAGAAGCGTGGCGTCGCGTTTCTGCGCGCGCCCGTCAGCGGCAACGCGGGCGTGGTCGCGGCCGGGAACCTCGGCATCATCGTCTCCGGCTCGCGCGCCGTCTTCGACGAGCTCGCGCCAACTCTGCAGGACATTGGCCCGAATCTCTTCTACGTCGGCGAGGGCGAGCGCTCGCGCGTGGTCAAGCTCGCGCTGAACCTGGTGATCGGCGGGACAGCGGAGCTGATCGCCGAAGCGCTCGTGCTGGCGGAGAAGCACGAGATCGGCCGGCGCGAGATGCTCGAGGTGATGGGCGGCTCGGCGATCGGCAGCCCCTTCGTGAAGTACAAGACCGAGCCGCTGATCGCCGACGACTACACGACGACGTTCTCGGCGCGCCTGCTCGCGAAGGATCTCGGGCTCGCGCTCGAGCGCGCCGAGGATTCGGGCGTGCCGCTGCCGCTGACCGCCGCGACGCTCGAGCTCGTCCAGGACTGCATCGACCAGGGCCTGGGCGACGGAGATCTCACCGTGCTGCTGCCACGCCTCAGGCGCGAAGCCGGACTGGGCTGACCAGCGTCACCAGCGGTGGCGCCACTGGAAGCTCAAGCCGTGCGCTCGTGCGTCCACCAGGCTGCGAAGGCGATCAGGAGAAGAGCGACGCCGACGAAGATCCCGGTCTCGAACCCTTGGAGCGGCCAGAAGTGGCTCGGCGGCTGGTAGACCGCATGCATGGTGGCCGGCCCCTGCCCGAGGCCCCTGGGGATCGCGATGTGCGCGGCGTGACTGCCAAGCGGCCCTGATCCAGTCTTGAACGAAATGCCGGGACCGGTCCCGAGCTCGCTGATCACCCTGGCGTGAGCGAGGTCCGCCGGCTGCGCGCTACTGGCCTTCCATGTGGCTTTGAGGGGCGCGACGAGCCGGTCACGCAGCCAGGTGTCGACGAAGATACGGGCAATGAAGTAGCCGACGAACGCGATCGTGATCGCAGCGACGGCCCGGCGCCAGACGACGCCGATGGCAAGCGCAAGGGCAAGCGCGAAGAGCGTGTATCCGAAGACGACGGTGCCCTCGGAGTCGTAGGTCCCGGTCTCCATCCGCCCGTTGAGATGAACGAACGGCGCTCGCCACCAGGTCGTGAGCACGATCAGCACCGCCGCGATCAGGATGGCGGCCGCGATCGGGACGGCGAGCTTGATCGCGATCCAGCGACGGCGCGTGATGCTCTGCGTCCAGGCGAGCCGATAGGTGCCGTTCTCGAGCTCGTGCACGAACGGCGCCGCGAGCACCACGCCGATCAGGCCGGGAATGAGCGTGAACCAGTTGAGGAGGCTGAAGAGCGGCTGAAATCGCGACTGGAATCCCCCGATCGCGACGTGGCAGCTGAAGGAAGGGTTCGTGCCGAGGCAGGCCGCGAGGCCGTCGTGGTGGTAGGCGTGAGCCATCGTGATCCCCGTCGGGAGGAGCAGCGCCGCGATCAGCACGAGAATGCCGCCCGCGATCAGCGTCTCGGTGCGCTGCTGGCGCCAGGTGACCCAGATCATCTCGCCACCGCCTCACGCGCCGCAGCGTGCGCGGCGCCGCGATCGCTTCCGTAGCCGAGGTACGCAAGCACGATCTCCTCGAGGTCGACCTCGAGCACCTGCCAGCTGGAGTCGTAGACGTGGCCGTTGGCACGCACGAGCAATGTGGTCTGCCGCTCCGTGTGGCTCTCGCGGATCACGTCGTGCATACGGGCGATCGCAGCCGAATCGGCGCGCGGGCCAACGAGCAGCCGGTGGCCGGCGACGATCTCGTCGATCGGCCCGACCAGCTGGGTGTGAGCGCGGGCGAGGATCACGAGGTGGTCGCAGACCCGCTCGAGGTCGGCCACGATGTGCGAGGAGAGCACGACTGTCATCCCGGTGTCGGAAACGACCTCCATCACCGACTGCATGAACTCGCGCCGCGCCAGAGGATCGAGGGAAGCGACCGGCTCGTCGAGGAAGAGCAGCTGTGGCCGCTTCGCGAGTGCGAGCGTCAACGCGACCTGCGCCTGCTGGCCTCCCGACAGCGTCCCGACCTTCTGCCTGAGCGGCAGGCCGAGCCGCTCGATGCGGTCGAGAGCGACGCGGTCGTCCCAGCTCGGATTCAGCTTTTGGCCGAGCTTCAGCGTCTCCTTGATCGAGAAGCCGCGGTAGAGCGGGTGCTCCTGGGCGACGAAGCCGATCTTCGGCAGCACCGAGACCGCCTCGTCACGGGGCGAATGGCCGAGCACGCGCACCGTGCCGGTCGTCGGCTCGGAGAGCCCGACCGCCAACTGGAGCAGCGTCGTCTTGCCGGCCCCGTTCGGGCCGACGAGCGCCGTCACCGAGCCTGCGGGAATCTCGAGTGTGCAGTCCTCCAGCGCCCACTTCGAGCCATAGCGCTTGCCGAGCCCGGCGGCCTGCAATGCGGGATGCTCGTTCATGCCACCCTCGAGACGGCTGGCGGACGCACGGTGTCGGCGAACAGGGCGGACATGTTGTCCTCGTCGAGCCCGGCAGCCCGTGCCCGCTCGATCCAGCGCTGCAGCGACGTCCGCAAGGCCTTCACGTCATCGGGCGGCACCGGCGGCAGATCGCTCGAGACAAACGTCCCCTGACCACGGCGCCCTTCGACGAGCCCGTCGAGGTCGAGCTCGCGGTAGGCCTTCAGGACCGTGTTCGGGTTGATCGCGAGGCTGCCGACAACCTCCTTCACGGTCGGGAGCTGATCGCCCGGCTGCAGAATTCCGAGCCGGAGCGACTGCTTCACTTGCTGAACGAGCTGAAGATAGGTTGGCACGCCCGAGCGGCTGTCCAGATGAAATTCGATCACTTTCCCTCTTTATCTAGTTAGTTAGATAAAGAGCGTAGAGTCTTTCGCTGCCCTTGTCAAGCCCGGACGGCGAGCTATCGTCGTGGCGTGCATCGTCGTGGAGGACGGCGAACTAGATGAAGCGCGTTCTCGCGATCGCCCTCTTGCTCGTCTTCGTCGCAACCGGAGAAGCGACGGCCAAGAGCCCCTGGCAGCTCGACTGCGCCTCGATGCCGGTCGAGCACGCGACGCCGACGGCACTCCGCAAGACGACGCTCGCGTTCTTCCCCTGGATCCGCCCGGCCGCGAAGAGCCTCCAGGCCGGCCCGGTCTATCTGATCGCGCTCTCGAGTCACACGGCGATTTCGCGCGACGGCGACTCCACCGACACCTCTGGCTATTACCTGCACCGCGCCCTGATCGCGATCGGCCCGACGCAAACGGGCACGGTCACCGTCACCGGCCGCCGGCTCGGAACCCCGGGGCCGCGCACCACGCTCGGTTTCTCCACGACCGGCGCGACCAGTTGCTCGGTCTCACGGCGACTTGGCGTCGTCTGTGGCTACCGCCCGCTCACGTTCGCGACGAGCCTCCGGATCGCCCCGCGAGCCGGCTGGCGCGTCGTCGCCACCGAGCTGCGGATCGGCCGCACCGGCTGCTTCCAGCTCACGGCGCGTGGCCCCGGCCTGAACCAGACGATCCCGCTCGAGGTGCCCGGGCCCGACTACGGCACGACGGGCTGGTAGCCGCGCGTCTTCGCGTGGCCCTCTCCGTCGCGCACGTGCGGGCGCGACGGAGAGGGCCACACCCGCACGCGCGCATCGCTCAGCTGAGCTCAGCTCAACAGCATCCGCTTCCGCAACAGCCGCAACCGCAATCGCAATCAGCCTTCATCGCTTCCTCCCTTCATCGATGGATATCAATATTGAGGCTAGCGTGATAGATTGAAGTTTGTCAATGAAGACTCTCGCCCTCCTCCAGCCCATCTGCTGCGCATCCGACACTCCCCCGATGCCGCGCGCCGCTGCGGAAGATCTCGCTCGAGCGTTCAAGGCGCTCGCCGATCCGACGCGAGTCGCAATCGTCAACCGGCTCAGCACGACCGAAGAGGTCTGCGTGTGCGATCTCACCGCGGCGTTCGAGCTCTCACAGCCGACGATCTCACACCACCTGAGAATCTTGCGCGACGCCGGCCTCGTCGAGGCGGAGGCGCGCGGAACCTGGGCCTACTACCGCCTCGTGCCTGACGCGATCGAGCGGCTGCGCGGCGTGTTCGCCGTCGCAGTCTAGGAAGACGTGCAGCAGGCGTCGCTCCCCCGCGTCCTCGTCGCAGAAGCGATCGGCACCTTCGCCCTCGTCTTCTCCGGCGCAGGAGCAGTCATGGTCGACGCGAAGACCCACGCGCTCGGCCACGTCGGAGTCGCAATCACGTTCGGGCTCGTGATCATGGTGATGATCTACGCCGTCGGGCACATTTCGGGCGCTCATTTCAACGGCGCTGTGACCTTTGCCTTCGTGCTCACCCGGCACTTCCCCTGGCAGCGCGCGGTCGGCTACTGGCTCGCCCAGATCATCGGAGCGATCGCCGCCGCCGCCGTTCTGCGCGGCTCGCTCGGCAACATCGCGCACGTCGGAGCGACCCTGCCCTCCGGGTCGCAGGGCCAGTCGTTCCTCTGGGAGATCGTGTTGAGCGCGTTCCTGATGTTCGTGGTTCTCGCGGTGGCGACGGACACGCGCGCCGTCGGCGAGGCGGCTGCGATCGCGATCGGCGGCACGATCGCGCTCGACGCGATGTTCGGCGGCCCGATCTCGGGAGCGTCGATGAACCCGATGCGCTCGCTCGGGCCGGCTCTCGTCTCCGGAGACCTCCACGCCCTCTGGCTCTACATCCTCGCGCCGGTGATCGGGACATCCATCGGCGGGCTGGCCTACCAATTCGTCCGGGCCGAGCCCGCATGACGAACGTGCTCTTCGTCTGCGTCGCGAACAGCGGCCGGTCGGTCATGGCCGAGCGGTTGTTCCGTCGCGCCGCCGCGGGCCGGCACGACGCACGGTCCGCCGGAAGCAAACCGGGGCCGAGCCCCCATCCTGTCGTTCTCGAGGCACTCGCCGAGGCCGGGATCGACGCCTCCGATCATGTGCCGCACCTGCTCGACGACGAACGGGTGCAGTGGGCCGATTTGATCGTCGCGACCTGCGACGACGCGTGCCCGGTCGTTCCCGGCAAGCGCTACGTGAACTGGCAGCTCCCGGACCCGAAGGAGCGCCCGCTCGAGGAGGTGCGCGAGATCCGCGACGAAATCGCCGGACGCGTCGAAAAGCTCCTCTCCGAGCTCGACGCCGCCGACTAGCCTTAGCGGCACAGAGCCACGATCTCCAAAGGAGTCCGACATGCCGTTTTCGCTTCCCGACCTTCCCTACGCTTTTGACGCGCTCGAGCCGACGATCGATGCGAAGACGATGGAGATCCATCACGACAAGCATCACGCGGCCTACGTCACGAACCTGAACGCGGCGCTCGAGGGCACCGAGTTTGCAGATGCGCCGATCGAGCAGATCCTCGACGGTCTCGACCTGATTCCCGAAGCGAAGCGCGCGGCCGTCCGCAACAACGGCGGCGGGCACGCGAACCACACGCTCTTCTGGGAGACGATGAGCCCGAACGGCGGCGGCGACCCGAGCGGCGACCTGGCCGACGCGATCACTTCGACCTTCGAGAGCGTCGATGCCTTGAAGACCGCGCTGAACGACGCCGGCGTGAAGCGCTTCGGCAGCGGCTGGAGCTGGCTGATCCACGACGGCACAGGGCTCGCGGTGATCTCGACTCCGAACCAGGACTCACCGCTGATGGACGGCCACGCTCCGTTGCTCGGGATCGACGTCTGGGAGCACGCGTACTACCTCAACTACCAGAACCGCCGCCCGGATTACCTCGCCGCCTGGTGGAACGTCGTCAACTGGGACGCCGTCGCCGAGCGGTATGCGACGGCCTCAGCGCGCCGCGCGTAGCGCTACTCGTCAGCGACAGCAGGTGGAATAGCCGGGGCCGACGCAAGCTCGGAGGCCTCGGCTCTGCCTGGCTTCTTCCAGCTCCGCGCCTGTTTCTTCGGGCGCGGAGACTCGACGAGCAGGATCCGGCCGAGGTGATCCTCCTCGCCGAAGAGCAGGCACGCCAGCAGCAGCAGGACTCCGGCCGTGACGACGAGGACCAAGAGGTCGAAGCTCGTGGTGTAGTCGGCGGAGTAGTTCGCGGTGAAGAGCCCATGCAGGAGCTCGTGCCGGATCAGGTCGACGCCGTAGGTGAGCGGGTTCGCCCGCACGAGCGGCTGCAGGAAGCCGGGCAGGAGCGACGCCGGATAGAGCGAGCTCGAGAGGAAGAAGAGCGGGAACATGAGGAAGTTCATGATCCCGGCGAAGTTCTCGACTGACTTCAGCCTCGAGGCGATCACCATCCCGAGCGACGAGAGCGCGAGCGCGAGCACGAGCACGGCGCCGAGGAAGTAGACGATCGCCGTGAAGTCCGGCCGGAGGCCGAGGATCCAGATCAGCGGCATCAGCAAGACGCACTGCACGAATCCGAGCAGCGTCGAGCTGAGCGTCTTCGCGATCACGGCCACAGAGCGTGGGAGCGGCGCGATCAGCAGCATTCGAATCGGCCCGAACTCGCGGTCGTGAACGGTGGCGAGGGCCGAGAGCATGGTGCTGAAGAGCAGCACCATGCCGAAGATCCCGGGCAGCAGGAACTGCTTGTACGAGACGGTGCCGAAGGTCGGGACGACCTTCTCGAAGCCCGAGCCGATCACGATCAGCCACAGGAGCGGACGCGCGAAGGTGGCGACCAGGCGCCCGATCTGGCGCCAGAAGCGGATGAATTCGCGGACGATCACCGCGACGATCGCGCCGGTCACAGCGTCACCACCTCACTCTTCCGCCCGGTCAGGTCGACGAAGACGTCTTCGAGCGACGGCAGGCCGAGGCCGAGCTCCAGGCCTTCCTTCGTCAGCGGCATCAGCATGTGCAGGAGCGGCTCGGCGTCCTCGACGAAGAGCGAGAGGCCGTACGGGGCCGGCCGGGGCTCGACACCCGTGAGCTCGCGAATCTGCGCCACGAAGTCCTCGGGGCGGTCGGTCTTCAGCTCGATGCGCTCGCGCCCGAGCCCGCGCTTCAAGGTCGCCGGCTCGCCGGAGGCGACGATCCGCCCGCGGTCGACGATCGCGACGCGGTCGCACGGATCGGCCTCTTCCAGATAGTGCGTCGTCAGGAAGAGCGTCGTGCCCGACTCGCTCGAGAGCCGTTTCAGGAACTCCCAGATCCGGCGGCGCTGGCCCGGGTCGAGGCCGAGCGTCGGCTCGTCGAGGAAGAGGATCGACGGACGGTGCAGGACGCCGCGTGCCAGGTCGAGCGCGCGCCGCATGCCGCCCGAGAAGGAACGAACGCGCGCGTCGCGCCGTTCGGTGAGCCCGAAGAGCGCGAGCGCCTCGTCGATCCGGATCGCGCTTTCCTTGCGCGAGAGCCCGTAGAGCCGCGTGCAGAAGCGAAGGTTCTCCTCGGCGGTCAGGTCGAGGTCGAGCGTCGTCTCCTGGAAGACGACGCCGATGTGGCGCCGCACGTCGAGCGGCTTCGCGACGACGTCGAACCCGGCCACGGTCGCCGTTCCGCGCGACGGGCGCAGGAGCGTCGTGAGCATTCGGATCGTGGTCGTCTTACCGGCGCCGTTCGGGCCGAGGAAGCCGAAGAACTCACCAGGCGCCACGTCGAGGTCGATCGCATCGACGGCGCGCGCGGCACCGTAGTCCCGGCCGAGGCCCTCGGTGACGATCCCCTGTGCAGCCTCCATCCCCGAAGTCTGCACTCAGCGGCCGGCGGAAGCCGGCACCGGATCGTGCTGGCGGTAGATGTATTCGACCTCGTCGGGGTTCACGCGTTCGCGCGCCTCGACGATGATCGAGTGGTCGGCCGAGAACTGGCAGACCGGGTCGACCGCGTAGGCGTCGCCGGAGAGCTGGAGCGCCTGGCAGCGGCAGCCACCGAAATCCGCGTGCTGGCGATCCAACGGGCAGCTCTTGCATGGCTCCGGCATCCAGTCGGTGCCACGGAACCGGTTGAACGCCTCCGACTCGAACCAGATCTCCTCGAGGGACTTGTCGCGCACGTTGTCGAACTCCAGGCCCGGGATGATCGAGGCCGACTGGCACGGCAGCACGTCGCCGTTCGGAGCGACGAGAATCGCCTCGCGGCCCCAGCCGCCCATGCATGGCTTCGGCAGCTCCTCGTAGTAGTCGGGGAGCACCCAGAGGATCTCCATCTTCGGGCCGATCCTTTCTCGCGCGGCGATGACGACTGCCTCGCCATGCTCGAGCTGCGCGCGGGTCGGCATCAACGCGTCGCGGTTCGGCAGCGCCCACCCCTGGTACTGCGTGTTCGCCAGCTCGACCCGGCGCGCATCGAGCGACTCCGCCAGCGCGATGATCTCCTCGATCCGGTCGAGGTTGCGGCGATGGAGCACGACGTTGATCGTGAGCGGGAAGCCCAGCTCACGCGCCAGGTGAGCCGCCTCGATCTTCTTCGAGAACGACTTCGTGCCGGCGATCAGGTCGGACGAGACCGGGTCGCTGTCCTGGATCGAGACCTGCACGTGGTCGAGGCCCGCCTCCTTCAGCGCCAGAGCGCGCTTGCGCGTGAACGGCGTGCCGGCGGTGACCAGCGTCGAATAGAGCCCGGACTCGGTCGAGACGCGGCACAGCTCCTCGGCGTCCTTGCGCACGAGCGGCTCGCCGCCGGTCAGGGCGAGTTGCAGCACGCCCAGATCTGCCGCTTGCCGGAAGACGCGCGACCAATCCTCGGTCGAGAGCTCGTCGCGATATTTCTCCGCTGCGATCCCGACCGGATTCGAGCAGTACGGGCAGTGCAGCGGGCACTTGTACGAGAGCTCCGCGATCAGGAGCAGTGGGTGGTCAGCTGTCGGCATCGACGATCAGTCCTCTCGCTGCAATTGCGTCAACCAGGTTTTCGACGTCGGAGCGAACGTCCGCGCCGTTGTACTTCGCGCTCAGCTCGGCGGCGATCTCGTCGATCGTCCGCACGCCGTCACACAGCTCGAGCACGCTGACGGCAGTCGGGTTCAACGCAATCGCGCCCTCGGGATACAGCAGCACGTGCCGGTCTCGCACCTTGTCGAAGCGAAGGCGAACGCCCTCCGGCAGTTTGGGCGTCGAGATCGTTGCCACCGTCACTGCGCCCCCGGGCGGGTGTCGCCCCGGTCGATCGTCTCGAGCTGCTCCCAGAGCATGTCGCACTTGAACGAGAGCGCCGCGACGGCCTGCTCCTGCATCTCCCGGGTGCGGCAGCGCTCGACGGTGAGGTCGAGCGCGTACTGCGCGTCGCGCGGAGCCTGGTGCAACCGATTCCTGAAGTAGTCCAGTCCGGCCGGGTCGATCCACGGGTAGTGCTGCTCGATCCCGGCGAGGCGAACCTTGATCGCCGCCGGGCCGAAAAGCTCGGTGAGCGAGGACGCGCACGCGATCACCCAGTGGTGCTCCTGGCAGAAGTGGAGGTAGGCGTCGACCGAATAGCGGACTCCCGGCAGCACGAGTCGCTCGCTCTCGATCACCTCGCGGGAGACCCCGAGCGCCTCGCCGAGCCGGAGCCAGGACTCGATCCCGCCGGAGCCGCTCTCGGTCCCGTCGTGGTCGATGATCCGCTGGATCCACTCGCGCCGCACCTCGGGTTCGGGGCACTTCGAGAGGATCACGGCGTCCTTCCGCGGGATGATCGCCTGGTAGGCGAAGCGGTTGATCACCCAGCGCTGCAGCTCCTCGCGCGTCAGCTCGCCGGCGTTCATCCGGACATGGAACGGATGGAGATTGTGGTACCGGGAGCCGTGAGCTTTCAGCGCCGCGACGAACTCGTCCTCGGTCCACGGAGCCTCCACGCTGGACGACTCGAGCGTGTTCGTCACAGTTCGACCTCCATCCCGTCGTAGCCCACGTCGATCCCGCTGGCGTCAACTATCGCACGCTCCGGAGAGTCCTCGATCAGGATCGGATTCGTGTTGTTGATGTGCACGAGCACCGTGCGCGCCGGCAGCGCCTCGAGCGTCGCCAGGCTGCCGTCGGCGCCGCTCAACGGCATGTGGCCCATCGCGTAGGCGTTCCGCTTCGCGAGCCCCAGCTCGACAAGCTCCTCGGCGGTCCAGAACGTCCCGTCGACGAAGACCGCGTCGCTGCGCGCAAACCGCTCGGCGATCTCGTCGTCGATCTCTTCGAGCGCAGGCGCGTAGGTGAGGATGCCGCCGGTCTCGCGATCGGTGATGGTCAGGCCCAGCGCGGTGGGCCCGTCGTCACCGTCCACGTAGAGCGGGACGTCACCGCCGGTCGGAAAGGCTTCGACCTCGAGGGCGCCGCCGAGCACAACGGGTGCGCCGGGCTCGAGGGCCGACCAGCGGACTCCGCAGTAGCGCTCGAGCATCGTCAGGACGGGGTAGTCGACGGAGAGCGCCTGCCGTGTCTGCTCGCTCGAGTAGATCTCGAGCGGATGGTTGGACTCGCGCATCAGCAGCAAGCCGGCGGTGTGATCGATCTCGGCGTCGGTCAAGAGAATCCCCGCGACGCGCGAGTCGCGCAGCTCCCCGTTCGGCTCGCCGGGCAATTCGGCGAGCTGCTGGCGAAGGTCGGGCGAGGCATTGATGAGAAACCAGGGCCCGTTCTCGGCGCGGACGGCGATCGACGACTGCGTGCGCGAGGTTGCGAGTGCGCCGGGATCACGGGCGGCCGAGCACGTCGCGCAGTTGCAGTTCCATTGCGGGAACCCGCCGCCAGCTGCTGATCCGAGTATCCGTACGCGCATACGCTAGGCGGCCAAAATCGATCGGGAATCGAGCGTCAGAGCAAGAAAAACGCGGAGCCCTGGACGTTTCCGGCCAAAGGCTCCGCGCGAGAAGCAAGTGCTAGCGGTGATACCGGTAGCAGGTGACTTCAGACGAGAGCTCGATGACCTCAAAGCTCGGGGTATTCCACGCCACAATAGCCTCCAATGAAGGATGATGGATGGACGTTCATCAGTGCTCGTACGAAGGGCACTGTAGGGTCTATGATCGGCCAAGTCAATAGGAGTTAATGCGGAATGAGTAGATTTTACAAGACCCGCAAGGACTGCGAGAGGCAAGCTCCGTGATCGTCGAGGTCTCCCCGAGCGCGCCGGAAGCCGTCGCGGCCGAGCTCCTGGCCCTCCCGTATTCGGGCTCACAGTCGCCCGCATTCGATCGCATCGACGGCCTGCTCGGCGGCGCGCTGTCCAGGCTCGTCGCCTCCGGCGAGGCCACATCCGAGCCTGGCAAGGCGGTCGTCCTGCATGTCCCGGGCGGCAGTCAGCTCGCCGCCTCGAGGGTCGCGGTGGTCGGCGTCGGCGCCGACGATGACGCCGTGCGCACTGCTGCGGCTGCCGCGGTCCGCTCGGCGCGGGGCCTCGGCGGAACCGTCGTGTGGGCGTTCGATCCCAACCTCACGCCGGCACCGGCGACCCAGATTCGGGCGCTCGTCGAAGGCGTGCTGATCGGCGGCCACGATCCGGCCCGCTGGAAGACGACGAAGCCGGCGCTCCGCCCGGAGCGGCTCGTGATCGCGGGCGCCGACGAGACGCTTGAAGCTGCTGCCATCCGCGCGGAGGTCGTGTCACGCTGGACGAACATCGCCCGCCAACTCGTCGACGGCCCGCCGAACGAGATCACGCCGGCCGGCCTGGCCGCGGCGGCACATGAGCTGCTCTCGCCGCTCGGCGTCTCCGGCCAGGCGCTCCGCCCAGCGCAGATCGAGGAGCTCGGGCTCGGCGCCTTGATCGCGGTCGGCAAGGGGAGCGTCAACGAGCCGCGCTTGATCGACATTCGCTACGAGGGCGAGAACGCGCGTGCGGACCAGCTGCTCGGGCTGGTCGGCAAGGCGATCACCTTCGACACCGGCGGCTATTTCCTGAAGCCGCAGGGCGACATCGTGAAGCAGAAGGCCGACATGGGCGGCGGGGCTGCCGTGATCGGGGCAATCGGCGCGATCGCCGAGCTGGGGCTTCCGATCAGGGTGATCGGCATCCTCCCGGCCGCCGAGAACATGATCGGCGGAGCCGCCTTCCGCCCGAGCGACATCGTCACCACCGCTGCCGGGCTGACCGTCGAGATCACGAACACCGACGCGGAGGGCCGCCTCGTGCTGGCGGACGCGCTCTGGTACGCGCAGCAGCAGGGAGCCACCCGCCTCGTCGACGTCGCGACGCTGACCGGCGCGATGCGCAGTGCATTCGGCGACATGTACACCGGCGTGTTCGCGAACGACAACGACTGGCAGGCGCGCCTCGTCGCGGCGGGCACCGCGAGCGGCGATCACGCCTGGCCGATGCCGCTCCACCGCCGCTACCGGAGACTGCTCGACTCGCCGATCGCTGACATCCGAAACACGTCTGGGCGAAGCTTCGGCTACCCGATCATCGCCGCGAGCTTCCTCGAGCGCTTCGTCGGCGACCTGCCGTGGGCGCATCTCGACATCCATTCGACGGCCTTCCTGGACGAGGAGCGCGACTATCTCGGCAAGGGCGCCAGCGGCGCCGGCGTGCGGCTCCTCACGGAGCTCGCGACCTCTCTTACTTGAGCGTGACGCTCGCGAGGTCGCGCGGCACGCTCGCAGGCAGCGTCGCCGGGTAGTTCTGCAGATCGATCGAGCCGCCCGGGACTGCCTCGGCCTTGGAGAACAGCTGGAGCCGGCCTTCCCAGAGCGAGACGGTCTTCCCGGCCATGCTCTTCGGCAGCGTGATCGAGAAGTGCCCTGTCTTGTCAGGCCACGTCGTCGCCGCCGGACGAACGGCCTGGTCGCCCTGGGCGACGCCGACCACCACGCCCTGGTAGATCGCGCCCGGATACGAGCGCGGCAGCGGCAGCGCCAGCGGGAAGCCCTGTGGCGGCAGCTGGATGTTCAGGGTCGCGCTCTTCAGCCGGTCGAAGTCGACGAACTCGAGCGGCAGGAACTGGTAGACGAGGTCGCCTTTCGAGACGCGCACGGTGAAGGGAACCGGCGCGCCCGGTTGCCCAGCGGTCTCGGCGGACGCGGTGAACAGGGAGCTGTAGCGGCCCTGGGAGTCGGTGAACGTCGACACCGTCCAGTAGTCGCGATCCTCCGTTCGCGTGCTGACCTGCGCGCCGACGACGGGCTTCCCGTCCGAGTCGACCACGGTCCCGGTGAGCTGGTAGGTGAAGAGCCCAACCGGGCTGGGCGGGACACCGAGCGAGTCGGCGAGCTGCCCGGTGACGACCGGCCGCCCGGAACTGTCGCGTGAGACCTTGAGATTCTTGATCCCGTAGTCGACCGTGATCGCACCCTGGGTCGAGCTGAGCGCCGACTGCTCGTCGCTGGTGAGAGCGACGCCGCCGACCTTCGCCTGGCTCGCGTTGGCGACCTTCACGACGTGCCGGCCCATCAAGGTGCCGTCGACGAGGTAGGTGAAATGGCCTTGGGCGTCGGTCGGGCTCGGAACGAGGAACGTGTCGACCCGGACGCTCGCGCCCGACACCGGCTTGCCGCCCCACTCGACGGTGCCCTGAATCGGGATCAGGTTGTCGGTGTCGGCGTTCCACTTCTTCAGCGTCGTCGGTGGCGGAACGACAATCGCGCCGGCGGCCTTCGACGCCGCCTGAGCGGAGCCGAGCAGGCCGGCGACGACCCCGACGATCGAGGCCGCGACGACGCAAGACGCGATCAGCCGTCTAGCCATTCTGCCCCGCCGCGACGACCGCGAATTGCTGATTCGGCAGGAAGAGCTCGGGCGGCGCATCCGACTTCGCAACCTTGAAGTGGATCCATTCGCCCTTCTGCGCCTGGCCCTTCGTCTTCGAGGCGAAGACGTAGTCGCCCTCGGTCGACGCAGTGAAGTGGAAGTACGAGACCGTGCCCGCGGGGACGCCCTTCGGGTTCGGGGTCTCCGCCCCGTCGAAGACCGCTTTTCCGCCGGCCTGCGTCGGCACGAGCACGACGCCGTCGTTTCGGGTCAGCGCGTGGTTCGTGTACGTGACGTTGATCCGCCAGCCCTGAGGCACGATCACCGTCATCTGGCCGTTCGACGTCCCGTCGATCGTGTTCTTGCCCTTCGGCGCGTAGAGCGAGGAGACGATCTGAAGCTCCAGCGTGTGCGGCTCAACGCCACGCGAGAGGTATTCACTCGGCGAGTGGAGCACGCCGGGGCCAGGGCCTGGCGGCCGGAGCGCCGGGGCTGGCGACTGCGTCGTGCTGCCGCCCTTCAGCGCGAAGATCTGCAGCTGCGAGGCGGTGCCGCCGAAGGACGAGGTCGCCGTGCCGCCGACGGTGATCGCGAGGTACTCGTTGCCGTGATCCTCGTAGATCGAGGGGGCAGCGGCCAGCTGGTAGCCGGTCTGGAAGCTCCAGAGAACCTGGCCGTTCGCCGTGTTCAGCGCCCGCAGGACACCGTCGCCGCCCGGCGCGAAGGCAAGCCCCGAAGCCGTCGTCGTGATGCCGCCGCGGCCCGGCTCAGGGGTGTTGTACTTCCAGACGATCTTGCCCTGGGCGGCATTGATCGCGGTCACGCTGCCGTAGTCGTGCCAGCCGGGCGGCGAATAGCCGAAGGTGCCCTGCTCGAGGCCGTTGCTGACGTCGCCCTTGATCTTGTACTTGTCGACCGCGGCGGGGTTCTTCTGCTCCTGGAGCACCGCCGAGGTCTCGGCCTGGTTGTTGATCACGTAGCCGGTCTTGGGGTCGAACGACGACGGCGAGTAGTTCAAGCCGCCGAGCGATGACGGATACACGGTCACGGGCTTGCCGGGCTCGAGCGTCGGATGCTCGAGCTGGTTCAGCAGCTTCACGCGCTCGTGGATCGGCGCGCCGGTCTTCGCGTTGTACATCCACCACGTGCCCTCTTTGGTCGCGACCGAGACGACGCGCTCGGTGTGGCCGCCGATCTTCACGTTGTAGAGCATCGCCGGCTGCGACGTGCTGTAACCCCACTGGTCGCCGGGGATCTGCTGCTGCCACCAGACCTGGCGCCCCGTCGAGACGTCGAGCGCGACGATCGAGTCGGTGCGGGGGTCGGGCCCGGGTCGCACCTGCGGGTCGAAGATCGGCGAGGGATTCGACGTCGTCGCGTAGAGGATGTTGTCGGTCGTGTCGATCGTGACCGGGTTCCAGTTCGTGCCGCCGCCGGTGTAGTTGCCGGCGCTGCGCCACTCCTGGCCGTCGGGGGGAACGATCCAGTACGGGCTCGACCAGGCTGCGGTGAGATCGGTGTGGTAGGCCATCACGAACCCGCGGACCCCGTAGTCGGACCCGGACGCTCCGATGATCAGCGTGTTCTTGTAACAGATCGGCGCCTGCGTCTCGGAGTAGCTGTACTGCGCGAGCGCCCCGGGCACGGCGTCGGAGATCGCGACCTCGTTCACGAGCTTCCCGGTGGCCGCGTTGATCGCATCGATCCGCATGTCGAGCGTCAACAGGTAGAGATTCCCGTCGCAGTAGGCGACTCCGCGGTTCGCGTTCACGCCGTAGTTCGCGAAGACCCCGGTATTGCTCGGCTTGAAGTGCCAGATCACGGCGCCGTCACCGCCGTTGATCGCAAAGATGTGGTCGTTCGAGGTCGTCACGTAGATGACGCCGTTGATCACGAGCGGGAAGCTCTGCTGCCCTTTGGGGATCGACGGGTCGATCCGGCGGAGGTCGATCGTGGCGACTCGTTCCAGGCTTCCGACGTTCGTGGTGTCGATCTGCGTCAGCGGCGAGTGGCGAGTCTCGTCGAAGCTGCCGCCGTAGGTTCCCCAGTCGCCTGGCCCGAAGCCGGTACCGACCTCGGTCTGGCCGCCGGTCGTGGTCGTCGAGATCGTGGGGGCTGTGGTCGCCTGCTGCGCTTCGGTTCCGCCCGTGTGCTTCGAGAGCACGCCGGTCGCGAGGAGGGCAATGAAGATTCCGATCGCAGCAAGGACGACCCAGACCGCGAGTCGTTTCGTCCGGAAGATTCCCCCCCAGGCGTCCATCCCGCCACCAATCCTAGAGTGACGCCCCCCAGAAAGCTAGAAAAGTTAATGCGACCGTATTAACGAACGCGTCCAGCGGAGCTCAGAAGAGCGGGCTCAGAATCAGCAGCGCGCCGTTCGACTGCAGGTCCGTGAACGTGTAGGTGAAGACCCGATGCAGCGTCAGCTGATCGATCGTCGGCGTTTCGACTTGATCGGGGTCGAGATTTGGATTCGCCGCTGTCGCCGCGGCGCTTGGAGGGGCGGGCGGAGTCGCAAGCTTGAGCGTCTTGTCGAGCGGCTGGTTCAGCTGCTGCATCAAGTCCTGCTTGCGCAGGTACAGAAGCTCCCTGAGCGGCGAGGCCTTCGATGCAGGCATGAAGGCGATCACGGAATCGATCTTCGGCACGTACTTGAAGGTGTAGAGCGCGGTCTCGAGCGCCTCCCGGCGAATCAACTGGCCGCGATAGGTCGACGGCGTTCCGCTCAGCGAGCATTCGGCCTCGAGGCCGCAGAAGGTGTAGGTCTCGGTGCCGTTCGTCAGCGTCGACTGGACGTTCGAATCCGGTGCCGGGCTCGTGTGCGCGGCGACCGCGGTGATCGCGATGTTCCGGGTCCCGACCGTGACCGCGGGCGGGGCGGGAACAACGGCGACGAGCTGGGCGCCGCTCGAAAGCCGGTACTCGCTTGCGACGTGATCTGCGATCTCCTTGGTCACCGCCGCGGTCGTCCCTGACTTCGGATGCCAGTTCGACCAGCCGGAATCCCCGTTCATGATGAAGACCACAAAGGCTGCCGAGGACGCGATCAGCAGCACCGTGAGCGTGCCGTAGACGAGCGCAAACCGTGTCGTGAAGCGCGAAACGCCGACCGCTGGGAACTGGCCCAGCGAAACGGCAGGCGGTGTGGGCGTTGCGGATGCTTCCGGCGGATTCATACGAGCGGTAAAGAGTACTTGGCGATTATGAAAACTCCCTATGGATGCAAATCTCTTCGCTGATCGAGTGCGTTCGGTTTGCTCACGAAAGCTTGCGCACACTTCATGGCCGAGCAGCTATTAGGATAGACGGGATGCTTCGAGGCGGCCGCTCCCGATTCGTTGCCTGCTGCTCGCTGGCGGGCGTCGCCTTGCTGCTTGCCGGCTGCGGTAGCGGCAAGGTCGTCGAGCCGTTGCCGTCGAAGGTCGTCGGGCCTCTGCCGAAGCCCGCGGCGGCCGTGAAGGGCAACCCGACAGCCGGCAAGGCCGTGTTCACATCTGCCGGGTGTGGCGCATGCCACACGCTCACGGCAGCAGCGTCGACCGGCAAGATCGGCCCGAACCTCGACGATCTCACCGCGGAGGCCGCCAAGGCAGGCGAACCGCTCGAAGCGTTCATCAAGGAATCGATCGTGAGCCCGTCCGCATACATCGCGCCGGGCTACGCGGGCGGGATCATGCCCGCGACGTTTGGCACGTCACTGAGCGCGCAGCAGCTTGCCGACCTCGTGGCGTTCGTGAACCAGAGCAAGTAGCCCTCCCACTCAGGCGGGCGCGGGAACGACTGCGACCGGCACGTGGCAGTGGTGGACGACCGCCTTGCTGACCGAGCCGAGCACGAGCTCGGCAAGGGCGCCGTGGCCGCGCGCGCCGACAACCAGCAGCGTCGCATCGGCTGCCTGCTCGACGAGAACCGTCGCCGGATGCCCGTGCACGGACGCGGTCTCGATGTGGACGCCGTGGTCCGGCCCGAGCGCTGCGGCCGCGCGCGCCAGCACGTCGTCGGCCAGCGCCTCGGCCGAGGTCGCAATATCGGGCGTCGGCACGAACGCAGCGCCCGCATATTCGATCGGAGGTATCTCCCAGGCGCAGACGATGCGGAGCGGCTCCTGGCGGAGCTTCGCCTCTTCGAGCGCGAACGCCAGTGCCCCGTTCGCCGCCTCGGAGCCGTCGATTCCAACCACGATTCCAGGCATGAGCTCTCCTTTCAGTCGCCAGTGGCGACTGGGTCGGCGACCGTCAGAACATGAGCCGGCTGAACGCGACGGCCGGGGACTGCGAGCGAGGCGAGGATGCCGACGGCGACGACCACGGCGCAGATCACGAACGTGATCGTGTATCCGTGCTTGCTGGGCTCGCCGCCCGTGACGCTCGCGGCGAGGATCGACGCGGCCACCTCGGCGCCGATCGCACCGCCAATCGTCCGCACGATCGTGTTCATTCCCGTGGCGACACCGGTCTGGCCGGGCGGCACCGCCTCGACGATCAGATTCGCCATCGATGCGAAGGCAAAGCCGATGCCGATTCCGAGCAGCGTCGAGGCGACGTAGATCTCCCACCGCGCATTGGCGAGGGCGAGCACGATGAAGGCGACCGTCGTGATCGCCGAGCCGAGCACGAGCGGCACCTTCGAGCCGACGACGTTCGAGAGGCGGCCGCCGAGCGGGCTCGTGACGAGCAGCATGATCGTCGTCGGGACGAGGAAGACCCCGGCCTGGCTGACCGACGCGCCGAAGCCGTACCCGGTCGACGCCGGCGTCTGCACGAACTGCGGGATCAGGATGAACGCGCTGTACATCCCGAAGCCGAGCAGCAGCGCGGCCAGGTTCGTCGTCCAGACTCCGCCCAGGCGCATCATCGTCATATCGACGAGCGGGTGGCGGGAGCGAGCCTCCGCCCAGACCCACGCGACGGCGATCACCGCGCCGAGCACGATCAGGCCGATCGTCTTCGCCGAGCCCCAGCCCCAGGTCGACGCTTCGCTGACCGCGAGCAGCAGGGCGACGAGCCAGCCCGAGAGCAGGATCGCCCCGAGCCAGTGGACATTCCCAGGAGCGCGCAGAGTCGACTCGGGGACGAGAATCATGGCCGCTGCGGCGGCGATCGCCGTCACGGCGAGCGGCAGCCAGAAGAGCCAGTGGTAGTCGAGGCTCTGGAGGATCGGGCCGGCGAGGACGATCCCGAGGCCGCCGCCGATCCCGAGGATCCCGGACATCAGTGCAATTGCGCCAGCCACACGTTCCCGTGGGAACTCGTCGCGCAAGATGCCGAAGGCGAGCGGGAAGATCGCGCCCCCGAGCCCCTGGATCGTCCGCGCCACGATCATCAGCGCGAGCGAGCTGACGAGCGCGGCGAGCAAGCTGCCGGCGGCGAGGCCCCAGAGCGCGATCACGAGCACGCGCTTCTTCCCGAACATGTCGCCGAGCCGGCCTGCGATCGGAGTCACGACGGAGGCCGCGAGCAGATACGAGGTGAAGACCCAGGCCACGCCGGAGGTGGACGTGTGGAGATCCTTCTGAAGGACTGGCAGCGCCGGCACGACAAGCGACTGGAGCAGCGCGTAGGCGCCGCCGCCGAGCGAGAGCACCGCGAGGATCAAGCCTGGCCGAACCGAATGCGCCTTCTGTTCCATAGCCACTCGCGAATCTACCTGTGCGCTCAAGTATGCGTGAGTGGAGTTGACCGCGACGCCGGGTCGGTTTTGATGTCTAAGCTCGGGTCATGACTTCAGCGACGCTTCAAACAACTCACGGCGCGATCGAGATCGAGCTCTACGACGAAGACGCCCCCACCACCGTCGGCAACTTCCTCAAGCTCGCGCGCGACGGCTTCTACGACGGCGTCATCTTCCACCGCGTGATCCCGGACTTCATGATCCAGGGCGGCGACCCGACGGGCACCGGCTCGGGCGGCCCCGGCTACCAGTTCGAGGACGAGTTCAACGACCACAAGGTCGACCGGGGCGCGCTCGCGATGGCGAACGCCGGCCCGGACACGAACGGCTCGCAGTTCTTCATCGTCACCGCGGACTCGTGCCCATGGCTCGACGGCAAGCACACGGTCTTCGGCCGTGTCACCGGCGGCATGGATGTCGTCGAGTCGATCGAGGGCACGCCAACCGGGCCCGGAGACCGGCCGATCGACGACGTCCGCATCGAGTCTGTCGCAGTCGCGGAGGACTAAACACAATCCCGGAGGCCCTGGGCCTCCGGGAGCGACTCGAGCTTCTTCAATGTGTTGTTCTCGATCTGGCGGATCCGCTCGCGCGTGACGCCGAACGCCTTGCCGACCTCTTCGAGGGTGCAGGGCTGCGTCCCGTCGAGCCCGAAGCGGAGCTCGATCACGCGGCGCTCGCGCTCGGGCAGCGAGGAGAGCGCGTTCTCGATGTCGGACCGGCGCAACGTCAACGAAGCGGAGTCGAATGGCGACTCGGCCTGATCGTCCTCGACGAAGTCGCCGAGCTCCGAGTCCTCCTCCTCGCCGATCGGCTTCTCGAGCGAGATCGGGTGCTGCGCCATCCGCAGGATCTCGCGCACTTCCTCGGTGGGAATCTCGAGCTCCTCGGCGATCTCCTCGGGATACGGCTCGCGGCCAAGGCGCTGGACGAGCTGGCGCTCGATGTGGACGACCTTGTTCAACTTCTCGACCATGTGCACCGGGATGCGAATCGTGCGCGCCTTGTCCGCGATCGCCCGCGTCACGGCCTGGCGAATCCACCACGTCGCATAGGTGGAGAACTTGAAGCCCTTGCGGTAGTCGAACTTCTCCACGGCGCGGATCAAGCCGAGCGACCCTTCCTGGATCAGGTCGAGAAACGTCAGGCCGCGGCCGAGATATCCCTTCGCGATCGAGACGACGAGCCGGAGGTTGGCCTCGGTCATCTGCGTCTTCGCTGCCATGTCGCCGCGCTCGATCCGCTTCGCGAGATAGATCTCCTGATCGGCGGTCAGCAGCGGCACCTTTCCGATCTCGCGCAGGTAGAGGCGCAGCGAGTCGAGCGACGGCTCGACGGTGAGGTCGAGCTTCGGCGGCTCCTTCTCCTCTTCCGGGATCGGCTGCTCATGCGGAAGCACCTTGTGCTGCTCGCCCTCGAGCAGCTCGACGCCGTGATCGATCAGATAGGTGGTGAAGTCTTCGAGCTGCTCCTTGGTGAGCTCGACTTCCTCAAGGCCGGAGACGATCTCGTCGTAGGTGAGGAAGCCCTTCTCCCTCCCTGTTTCGACGAGCTTGGTGAGTTCTTCAATCTCAGGGAGAGAGATGTCAACAGTGAGCACGCTAGCTCGACCTCCAGTCGCGGGCTGACGGGAAAACGACTCGGAGCCGTTGCCTCTTTCCGGCTCACTCTCTGTGACGCGCGCCGGACTATACATCTGGTCCGAACGAATCGGGAACACTTTCTTCACACTTTGGACATTGGTCAGAAAGGGCAGCTCCGCGCCGCGTGAAAAAGGCAGCGCTCGCGGCTCGAACGACCGGCCCCGGAAAGACGAACGGCGGCCCTGAGGCCGCCGTCGTAACCCTGTGAGAGTGATTGCCGTCAGTCCCGTACCAGGGAGGTCCGTTCACTTATCGACAAGCCCCCGTTCGAACTTGAGCACTTTTTTCGAATCTTTTTCCCACGCTTTGGCCCTGCCGCATTGGGCCGCGCGTGTTGGTCAAATCATGAGCCGGGCGAGCGGCTCCGTCTATCCCTATTTTGCGGTTGACGACGCCACTTGACCAAGTCGCATGGGTGGTCGACTAGCCTCTCAGCGTGGCCGGACACTTCGAAACGCGACTTGGCGAAGGCCCGGCGATCGTCGCCGACGGCGGCATGGGATCGCTCCTGACGGCAGCAGTGCCACGGCTGCGGTCGCCCGAGGAGGCCAATCTGCGCGCCCCGGAGGCCGTCGTCTCGCTGCACCTCAGCTTCATCAATGCGGGCGCCGAGCTGATCGAGACGAACACGTTCGGTGCGAACCGGCGCAAGCTCGCGTCGCACTACCTCGAGGACCAGCTCGAGGAGATCAACTCGACGGCGGTGAAGCTCGCGCGCCAGGCGCGGGAGATCTCGGGCCGCGACGTCTTCATCGGCGGCTCGATCGGGCCGATCGGCACGGTCGTCAGCTCGGCGATCAGGCAGGAGGTCTTCGCCGAGCAGGCGGCGATCCTCGAGGGCAGGGGAGCAGACCTGTTCATGATCGAGACGTTCTACGACCTCGAGGAGCTCAGCGACGCGATCACCGCAGTCCGCAGCGTCTCGAACCTCCCGATCGTCGCCCTGCTCACCTTCGACGAAGGTGCCGAGACGCTCGCAGGCGTCACGGCACGCGCGGCCGCGGCACGGCTGGCCGAGCTCGACGTCGCCGCGATGGGGGCAAATCACGGCGCCGGGCTGCTCGCGGCGCTCTCGGCGCTCGAGCAGATGCAGGCCGAGGGCCGGCCGCTGGCCGTGCTCCCGAACATCGGCCTCGCAAGCCTCGCGGGCGGACGCGTCATCTACCCGCACGCAACGCCGGAGTACTTCGGCGAGTTCGCCGCACACGCGCGCGACCTCGGCGCGCGTGTGATCGGCGGCTGCTGTGGCACGACCCCGAGCGAGATCGCAGCAATCCGGGCGGCGATCGACGAGGACCGGAAGGCCCGGTCGACATTCCAGCTCGCCGAGCGGGAGCTGATCGTCGCGCTCGGTGAGGAGCAGCGTGAGACGGAGCTGGCGCGCGCGCTCCGCGAAGGCGAGTTCGTCGTCTCGGTGCAGCTCGACCCGCCACTCGGCGGCTCGAGCGCCGGCGTGCTCGATCTCTGCCAGACGCTGGAGGATTCGGGGCACGTCCGGTTCGTGGATGTGAACGACAACGCGACCGCACGGGCGGGGATGAACTCGCTGATGATCTCCGGCGCGATCGAGCGCGCTTCCGGGCTCGAGACGATCCCGCATCTGACGACCCGCGACTGGACCGTGCTCGGCCTCGAGTCGATGGTGCTGGGCGCGCACGCAGAAGGCGTCCGCAACGTGCTCGCGATCACCGGCGACCCGCCCGAGGTGGGCGACTACCCCGGTTCGCGCGGCGTCTACGAGATCGATGCGATCGGCCTGACGCGCCTGATCAACGCGCTGAACCACGGCGAGGACTACAACGGGCGCCCGATCGACGCACCCACCTCGTTCTTCATCGGCGTCGCGGTCAACCCGACCGCCGATGACCTCGAGCTCGAAGCGGACCGCTTCCGCCAGAAGGTCGAAGCGGGCGCGAAGTTCGCGATGACCCAGATCATCTTCGACCTCGACGTGCTCGACCGGTTCGCCGAGGTGCTCGGCGGCGAATGGCCGATCCCGGTGCTCGCGGGAATCTTTCCCCTCACGAGCTACCGGCTCGCGCTGCGCCTCCACAACGAGGTGCCTGGAATCATCGTCCCGGACTCGCTGCAACGGGCATTGGAAGATGCCGGCGCCGATGCGGCCGACGTCGGGATGGCGAACGCGAAGGAGCTGCTCGGCGCTGCCCGGAGCCGCTGCCAAGGGGCGTACATCGTGGCGCCGTACCGGCGGCCGAGCGCGGTGCTCGAGCTCCTGAGCTAGCCGTGGCTCGCTAGCTGGGACTGGATCCGCAAGATGTCGTGTGGCGGAGCGATCTTGTCGAGCCGCCGCAGGACGTGGGAGTGAGCGACCCGCGCGTGCACCTTCGGCTGGCCTGGAACCTGAAGGGCAACGGCGCCGACGACCCAGACGAGCAGCGCGCCGCAGAGAGCTCCCGCGACGAGCCCGCCAAGCGAGTCGAGCATTCGCAGCGGAGGCATCAGATGCAGGCCCGTCCTGGTGAACGAGCCGATCATCCCGCCAACTGCCTGAAGGACCGCGGCGCCGATCAGCGCACCGGCGAGCCCGACGAGCGCCGAGTAGTGCGTCTCGAGCGACCCGGAGAGAAACCGCGGCGCCTCGCGCGCGCCGACAACCGAGCCGATCGCGAGCCCGCCGAACGAGAGCGCCGTCCCGATCAGCCCGCGCTTGTACCCACCGAGCGCCATCAGCGCGATGAAGCCGAGCAGGATCCAGTCGAGTGTGGTCATGACCGCCCCTATCTTCTGCGCGCGGCTACACTGCCCTCCGCCCACGGGGGGCGTAGTTCAGTTGGTTAGAACGCCGGCCTGTCACGCCGGAGGTCGCGGGTTCGAGTCCCGTCGCTCCCGCTCTTGAAACTCCCGCATCATCGATGGTTTCTCGCATGGCAGTAACCGTGCGATCCCGCATGGTGGGGTCTATACGGGGTCAACACGCAGAACACGTCAGCCTTGGATTGAGTCCGTCGCGGGGTTGGGATGCAGTGCACGCTCGCGCCATCCGGCGTTTCCTAGAGAATCGTCCTGTGCCTCATTCATGGATCGATCTGACCTGATTACCATGGTGGTCAGTGGATCCAGAGCAAGCTATTGCCGAGTCGCGTGCCGCCGGACGGTGCCCACGGTGCGGATGCGCGTTGGGAAAGCATGCGGTCGGAACCGGATCGTTCGCTGATGGAGTCTTCTGCAGCATCGACTGCTTCACGGCGTTCCACGGTGGCGAACTTCGGGAACGCGCCAACTCGGCAATCCCAGGTCGAAACTGAAGGGGCGCTTCTTCCGTCCGCGAGGCGAGCAGGGGTTTTGCCCTCGCAGGATCTGCGCGAGGCGTGCGCCAATAACTGGATTCAGTCTGGCCCATTTAAAATTCCCCTAGAAACGGTCCAGCCCGCCAGCCTCGATCTCAGACTCGGAGAGCAGGCGTGGGCACTCCGATGTAGCTTTTTGCCGGATTCAGGTTCAACGGTCGAAGAGAAGGCAGCCGATCTCGCGTTTCAGACGATCGATCTTCGGGATGGCGCAACGCTGGAACGGGACAGGCCCTATCTCATTCCACTGATCGAGAGTCTTCACCTTCCAGAGACGATTCGCGGCAAAGCCAACCCGAAGAGTTCCACGGGGCGACTCGATGTATTCACTCGCGTCATCACGAACAAGAATCCTGCATTCGACGACATACCGTTCAACTATCGCGGTGGCCTGTATCTGGAGGTTGTTCCTCGTTCCTTCGCGATTCACGTCAAGACAGGTCAAGCGTTGAATCAACTGCGGCTCTTCACCGGCGACGCTCGCTTACGTGACGATGAGATCCCGGCAGTGCACGAAGAATTTCCGCTCCTCTACATGGATTCCCATGCGATCCGGGCGTACGATCTAAAGATCTCAGACGGGTTGTTCCTGAGCGTTGATCTCAGCGGGACTGCGGAGAGAATCGTGGGCTACCGCGCAAAAAAGAACAGCCTCCCCATAGATCTCGCGAACGTTCATAAGTATCAGTGGCGTGATTTCTGGGACCCCGTGCATCCAGAACCTGGGTCGCGCATCGTTCTCGAGCCGGAGGTCTTCTATCTTCTGCTCTCGGCGGAGGGCGTTTGCGTGCCTCCCGGCTATGCAGCTGAAATGCTCGCCTACGATCCTACTGCGGGCGAATTACGAACCCACTATGCCGGGTTTTTTGATCCAGGCTTTGGCTACGACCCCAGCGGGAAGAAGCATGGGAGCAAGGCTGCCCTTGAGGTGCGAGCACGTGACGTGTCGTTCATGGTCGAGCATAGGCAACCGATTTGCAAACTCGCCTTCGAACGAATGTTGGCGATTCCCGATGTGCTGTACGGGGAAGACATCGAATCGAACTATCAAGGCCAAGAAACGATGCTGAGCAAGCACTTCCAAGAACAAAGGGCCGGGCAGACTCAAATGCGGATTCGAACCGCTCCTCTCGCCCTTGACCCGACAAGCCGCCTCTTCGACAACTAGGCAGCGGAACCCCGAGGCGATCTGCTTCTGATCTCGTTACGCCGCGCCGACCACAACCGCACCCAACGTTGTCACATGGGCGACGCCTTTTTGATTCTCGATGATCTTGATTGCCGGAGTCCCAGTAAGAGATTGAATGCAGGCGTGGTGGACGCTCAGCACAGCGTCTTGGAGCTTGTTGTCCGCTTCAAGAGGCACGACCCTTATCCCCAACTCCTCGGCGCGATCCAAAGAGATATGCCGGTCGTGTGACTTCGTTAGGGCGTGATCGGCCAACTCCGCGATGATCGCCTCTGCCTTTGCGTTGGCGTCACCATCACCTTCGAACATTCCAGTCACTAGCCATTCCTTAACTATCTGAGAAGACCAGTCCACGGCCTTTTGCGCTTCGCCAACCAAGGTCGGGTTGTATTTCGCAATGATCGGTTGCCAGAGCGGCACGTTGTTAAGCGACTGCCCTATCTCGACCCGGGCCCGCTCAAACTCCTCGATAATGCCGTGCGCAGGCACGCCGCCAATTTGAGGGTCAATTGGCCCAAGGCTTGAGTGCTGACCCATCACCACCTCTTTGCAGGAAAGAGCAATCATGGTCCCTGCCGACAAGGCGATCTGCGGAACAATCGCCCGGATATTCGTGCCGAACATCGCTCGGAGGTACTGGACTAGAGATTCGGTCGCTGCGATAGATCCGCCAGGAGTGTGTAGGCAAAGATCTAGCCCCTTCGTGCGGTCAAGGCGATGCACTGCCGCCATGAAGCCATTCTTGTCCGTTTCATTGAGGAGAAATTCGGTCCGGGGAATGGCCTGGATTCCGCTCTTCTGCAACCATCCCGAGTAATAAACGATCGTGTTGCGCCCGGTGATGCGGCTCAGCTGGGTGAGATACTTGCGCCGGACGACATCGTGGACGTTCCCAGCCTCTTTGACCTCGTTCATTAGGTCGTTCCAATTACCCATGGTCTACTCGCCCCGCCCCACCTGAGATATTCTCGACCCGAGGAACGAGGATCGCCGGCTGAACGCCTTCGCTCTCCTGAGGGACTGTCGTTCCGCCACCGAGTTCAACGAGCAACGCCAGTCGCTCCTCATCAGTTGCTAGGCCAAGGCCGCGGAAGGTGTTCTCGATCTCATCTGCAGACAGGATGACCACGCAGGATGAGTCTCCCAGACCGGCCAGAGACGGTCAATGGCAAAAAGAACAACGAGAACATCAGCGTCCGGTGTCAGACACCGTGGACTGTCAAGCCCAAGAGGTGCCGAAAGTGGAAAAGATCTTCCACAACCCGGGCGGACGATCTGGCTCCGCTCCTGCGATCCGAACTGGCAGGCACCGATTCGGTTGGGGAAAAGAAGTTCCACTTTTGGCACAGAGGACACTTGACACCGCGAGGTGTCTGACACCGGTCGAGCGGCGATGCGGTCTTGCCGAGTCGAGAGCCGTCTGCGCTAGCCGGCTTGCGCGGTGGGGCGAACGAGGATCTCGTTCAGGGTCATACGGCGCGGGCGCGAGACCGCGAAGAGGATCACCTCCGCGATGTCCTCCGGCCTGATCGCGATTTCACTGACGAATGCCTCGGTGGCTTCCCGTGTGCTTGCGTGGGTGATGTGGCTTGTCAGCTCCGTCGCGACCGCGCCAGGCTCGATCACGGTGACGCGGATCTCCGGTTGGAGCTCCTGACGCAGCGATTCCGACCAACCGTTGATGCCCCACTTCGTGGCGGCGTAGACGCCGTTCGTCGGCCGGGCCGTTCTCCCGGCGACCGACGAGATGTTGATCAGATCGCCGCCTCGCTCGCGGAGTTGGGGGAGAAAGACTTCCGTGGCGGTGATCGCGCCCAGGAGGTTCGTCTCGACCATCCGGCGGTAGTCGTCGCGCTGCTCGGACGAGAACGGGCCGAGCAGCATCAATCCGGCATTGTTGATCAGGATGTCGGCCCCACCGAGCTCTGCGTGAACGCGGCCGGCTGCGGCAACGATCGAGTCACGGTCAGTTACGTCCGCCTCGATCGCGAGCGCGCTGCTTCCGAGCTCAGCGGCGAGCTCGTTGATCCGGTTGGCGCGGCGGGCCAGGAGCGCCACTCGGTAACCGGCAGCGACGAGCGCCCGGGCCGTGGCCTCGCCAATGCCCGAGGAGGCACCTGTGATGACAGCGACATCGCTCTGAGCGCTCATGATCAAATCCTCCCTCGACCGTTGACAGTTCACGCGACTGTCGCACAACCGTTGCCGGTCACGAGGGGTGCCGAGACCAGACAGGCTCCGGGCAGCTTCCGAAGAAGCCACCCGAAGCCGGTCGAGATTCATCGCCCCGAGCCGACGCGCCGCAGGGGTCGGTTCAGGAAGGATGGTGAATGGAGGGGCTGGCCCAGGTAGCCCCTCCATTCCCATCCGCGGAGCGGGCTCATGCCATCAGGCGCCCGCCAACCATCAGGTCACTACTTGCTGACCGTGAACGTCCTCGCTTTGCCAAGACGAATGTTCTCCCACGTGACGACCGACTTCGCCGAGGAGCTGTTCCCAGCGGCGTTGGTCGGCGACGTCCCTCCCTGAGACGTGCTGGCAGTGATCGAATACGTGAGCGTGAGAGCACCGCTCGTCGCCTTCTTCGGCACGGTGAACGTGATCGAGGTCGGCGAGACGATCACGTACTTCGCCGCGACTCCGCCGACCTGCACGCCGTTCACGCCGAGGAAGCTCGTGCCCGTCAGGGTGACCGTTGCTCCCGCCTTCGCCTTCACGGGCTTGACCTTGTAGATCGTCGGAGTGGGCGGCACCCCGGCGACGTTGCTGGTCGTGGCATCCGCCAATCCGACCTGCGGGCAGGGGTTCACGTAGAAGACGCCCTGGGGAGCGAAGCTCCTCCCGACCGCCATGCCGGTGATCTGGGCGGTGGATGCGGTTCCCTTCCCGGTCGTGACAGTGATCGGCCCGGTAGTCGCACCGTCGGGCACGACGGCGTACAAGGTGTCATCCGACCCGACCTCGACCCAGGTCGAAGGCGTGCCGTTGAACTTGACCGAGATCGAGGTGGTCGGCTTCCCGACGACGACCGAGCCGCCGCCTGCGGCACCATCCGAGACGAAGCCGCTCCCGGTCAAGGTGATCGTTCCGCCCGGGCAGGCAGTGCCGTCGCTCTTCGCCGGCAGGCCCGACGTCGGCGAGTACGAGTCGATCGACACGGCCAACGCCGAGCCCGCGAAGACGAGCCCGCCGAGGATCGCGAAAGCGACCACGGTCATGCGAGACGCCAGTGAGCCAAGACCGGCGGCGCCAGCCAGCTGTTTCTTCTTCGAAGACCAAATCATGAGCTGGATCCCTCCTCTGAAGACGAACACACCATTTACTTGTCTTTTTTTCCGAGCTGGAACCGCATCGGCGTGCGACTCAGGTTCTTCCCCTCTGATGCGGCATTTTATGAGCCTTTTGTTGCCCTTTACTCACATTCCACACAGGTCACTCTTTGTCGTGGCCAGCAGCTTATACCACAGAATGGTTTATAAGCAATGCAACATTCTTCGGGCTCAGGAGTGGACGGAAGGGAGATCGGGAACGGAGCCGATTCGTCGTCGAGACCCGGGGTCCAGAAGCGCGGAGCGATGCTCGATTTGAGCGTTGTAGGCGCGGAGAACGTCGAGATGGGTGAGCCAGCCGACCGGAACCTCGCCGTCCCCGGCGACCACAGGAAGGCCGCCTCGGCTGTGGAGCAGTGCCCCGAGCGCGTCCTCGAGGGTCTGCCGAGACTGAAGCCCCGGCGCCTGCTCAGCGATCTCGCCAGCCTCGAGATCGGATGCGTTCTCGCGAAGCGCCTGCTCGACCTGGAGCGCGTTCACCATGCCCCGATATCGACCGTCCTCGTCGACGACCGGCAGGCTGCCGGCGGTGCTTCGAGTCAGCCGCTCGACGAGCTCGTCGAGCCGTGTCGTCGAGCACACCGGGGCCGGCAGCGGCTGCATCGCCTGACCGACGTTCAAGAGCCGCATCAGGTTCGCGCTTCGACCTCGGGTGAGGTCGAAGCCCCGGCGGCGCAGCTTCAGCGTGTAGATCGTGTCGCGGCTGAGAAATCTCGAGAGCCCCGTTGCGATCGCGACCGCGAACATCAGCGGCAGGATGATCCTGTAGTCGCCCGTGAGCTCGAAGATGATGATCACCGCGGTGATCGGCGCCCGCGCGGCCGCGGCGAACACCGCCCCCATGCCGACGAGCCCGTAGGCACCTGCAGGCGCCGCCAGTCCGGGGAGGAGCTGGTGCATGGTCACGCCGTACGCGCTTCCGAGCATGGCGCCCATGAAGAGAGACGGAGCGAAGACGCCGCCAGAGCCACCGATCGCGATCGTGAGGCTCGTCGCTGCGATCTTCCCGAGCAGCAGGATGAGGAGGAGCCAGACCACGTAGTTGCCGCGGATCGATTGCTCGAGGGGGTGGTATCCGACTCCGTACAGCTCGGGCAGCGTCAGCAGCAAGAGCCCGAGCAGAAGGCCGCCACCCGCCGGACGCAGCCACTCGGGACCGCGCCAGATCCGGTCGGCCAGATCCTCCGCGTTGTAAAGGACGTGAATGAAGGCGACACCTACGAGCGCCGCGACAAGGCCGAGGCCGGCGTAGAGCGGGTACTCGAGCGGCGAGGTGAGCTGAAAGCTTGGCAGCGTCAGAAACGGATGCGAGCCAAACGCGGCCCGGCCGATGATGTCGGCGACGAACGACGAGAGCACGACCACGCCGAACGATTCAGCCTCGAAGTCACGCAGAATCAACTCCAGCGCGAAGAAGACGCCTGCGATCGGGGCATTGAAGGTCGCCGAGATCCCGCCTGCCGCACCACAGGCGACCAGGATTCGGAGCCTCGCCTCCGACACGCGCACCGCCTGGCCAACCGTCGAGCCGAGCGCGGACCCGATCTGCACGATCGGCCCCTCCCGGCCCACCGAGCCTCCCGAGCCGATGCAGAGAGCAGAGGCAAGCGCCTTCACAATCGCCACCTGAGGGCGGATCCGGCCGCCCCGCTCCGCAACGGCCAGCATCACCTCCGGCACGCCGTGCCCGCGCGCCTCGGGTGCAAAGCGGTCGATCAGCGGCCCGTAGATCAGCCCTCCGGCAACAGGCGCCGCGACCACGAACCAGAATCCGACGCCTGGGAGGTAGCCGAGTGGCGCGTGCTCGAGCGCGCTG
>DASZPQ010000069.1:0-34497 GCA_035550275.1 Gaiellaceae bacterium
TGTCACGGTGGGCGCGCCCGCGTACGAGCGTGACGTAGAGGTACGTCACTTCCTCTGGGAGGTCTCGGGCGGCGACGGCTATGAGCTGCTGAAGACGGCCGCGCACCAGGGGCTCGCGGGCCTGAAGATCGCGCCGTTCTACGGGTGTCAGATCCTCCGCCCGTCGAAGCTGCTCGGGTTCGAGGATCCCGACAGCCCGTCCTCGCTCGAGCGGATCATCGAGGCCTGCGGCGGCGAGTCCGTCGACTACCCGGCGAAGCTGAAGTGCTGCGGCTTCCCGATCATCCAGGCACGCGAGGAAACCGCCCTTGGTGAGCTGATCCAGCCGATCGAGCAGGCCAAGGAGGCAGGCGCCGACGCGATCGTGACGCCGTGCCCGCTCTGCCATCTCTCGCTCGACGCGTGGCAGTCGAAGCTGAAAGCCACGACCGGCAAGGACTTTCAGATGCCCATCTTGCATCTCTCACAGCTGATCGGCGTCGCCGCCGGCGTGGAAGAGGCCGAGTTGAAGTTCAAGCGGCACGTCGTCTCCGTCCAGCCCGTTCTCGACAAGCTCCGGCCGTAACTGCGCTTCTCGTAGCAGCGGACGCCGTGGCGCTCGCGGTGGCCTGGGGCCTGTTCGAGGCAGGCTGGGTCCGTCTGCGCCAGCTCGAGGTCGTGATTCCCGGTTTGCCGGCGGAGCTCGACGGGCTGCGGATCGCGCATCTGTCCGACTTTCATCTCGGCACGCCGTCGCCAGGTGCTCGTGCGGTGGCGCGGGCGATCCGCTGGGTTGCGCAACGCCGGCCCGATCTCACGGTGGTGACGGGCGATCTGTTGTCCCGTCCCGACGGCCACGCGCGGCTGCTCGAGTTGCTCGCGCGGCTCGACCACCCCTATGTCGTGCTCGGCAACCACGACTTCGCGGACTCGCGCGATCCGTTCTCCAGAGAGGCGGCGATCACGGAGCTGCCCGAAGGGACGCTGCTCTTCGACGAAACGGTCGAGACGGAGCTCCGAGGCCGCCGCGTCGAGCTCGCCGGCGTCGATCCGCGCACCTGGATGGCAGGGAAGCTGCGTCAGTTCGGCGAGTCCGACGCCGAGCTGCGGATCCTGCTCTGCCATTTCCCGCGCGTCCTCGACAAGGTGCCTCCAGGCCGGTTTCAGCTGATCCTGTCCGGCCATATCCACGCCGGCCAGATCGTGATCCCGTACGGCTTCGGCCGGCTCAATCTCGCCCATCCACGCGCTCGCTTTGCGAGTGGCCTCTATCGCCGCGAAGGCACGGAGATGCACGTCTCGCCGGGGCTTGGGACGACCTTCGTCCCGTTCCGGTTTTTCGCGCGCCCGGAGGCTACCGAGCTGACCCTAAGATCAGCGTGATGGAAGGTCACGGCTTCGTCTCACCGGAAGTGGTCGCGAGATATGCGCGGGATGCCGCGCAGGGTGTGGAAGGCGTGACCAGGATCGTCGATGGCGTGCGCAAGGGAGTGCGCCTCGAGGACGACACGATCGAGCTCCATCTCGCCGTAGGCTGGGGCGCGTCGATCCCGGAGCTTGGCACCGCCGTCCAGCGCGCCGTGGCGGACTACCTCGCGCGGATGACCGACGTGCGCCCGGCTGCGGTGAACGTTGTCGTCGAGGAGGTCGATGCCGCCTAAGCTCTCGGGGCTGACGAAGCTGACGCTCGAGACGGCTCCGAGCGTCTGCCACGAGTGCGTCTGGTGGCAGACCCGCGGCCGCCGTACCGTGGACAAGAACCGGTGGGTCGAGCGAGTCGAAGACGAGTTCGGCGCGTTCGGCACCGTCTACTACGACAGCGACGGCCGCGTGCTCGGCTCGATGCAATACGGCCCGGCACCGCTCTTCCCGCGCGCGTACGAGCTGCCCGCCGGCCCGCCATCGGACGGCGCGATGCTGATCACCTGCGCCTATGTCGTCGACGAATCGAGCCCCTGGGTGCTGCAGTCGCTCTTCCTTGCCGCGATCGGCGAGGCGCGTGACCGGGGGGCCGAGTCAGTGGAGGCGTTCTCCTACCGCTATCCGGAGGGTGAGTCGGGCTACGAGCGCTTTCGGGTGCACAGGACGGTCTTCCCGGCCGACTTCCTCGGCGACTTCGGCTTCCGGGTCGTCCGCTCGTCCGGCCGCGTCGGTCTTGCCCGTCTGCCCCTCGGCGGTCTGCAGCCCGTCGCGGAGGGCCGCAGGGAACGGGTGCTGCGTGTCGTCGCCGAGGCGTTTCTGCCCGACCCGGTTCCGGAGGCCCGGCGGCCCTGAGCTAGGCGACCGGCAGGCCGGCGAGCAGCAGCTCGGCGACCTGGATTCCGTTCAGCGCGGCGCCCTTGCGCAGGTTGTCGCAGGCGATGAAGAGCGCGAGGCCGTTCTCGACGGTCGGATCGCGGCGAATGCGGCCGACCAGCACATCGTCGCCACCGGCAGCTTTGCCGGGCGATGGAAACTCCTCGACCCGCACGGACGGCGCAGCACCGAGCAGCTCGCGCGCACGTTCGGCGGAGAGCGGCTGCTCGGTCTCGATCCACACCGCTTCGGCGTGACCGACCATCACAGGGACGCGCACGCACGTCGCCTGAATCAGCAGATCGGGCAGCTCCATGATCTTCTGGGTCTCGGCGCGCAGCTTCGACTCCTCGTCGAACTCCTCGCCGTCGAAGTCCCAGTCCATGCGCAGATCGTGATCGGCGGGAGCTTCGTTCGCGAGGCGGTCCATTGCCTGAGCGCCGGCCCCGGAAACAGACTGGTAGGTCGCCACCCGCACCCGGGCGAGGCCGGCCTCTTCATGCAGCGGCGTCAGCACGCAGGTGAGCGGGATCGTGCAGCAATTCGGGTTGGCGACGATCCCGTCGTTCTCGAGCGCGCGCGCGCCGTTCACCTCGGGCACGACGAGCGGAATCCCGTCGGTCAGGCGGAATGCGGCCGATTTGTCAACGACGACTGCACCGCCGCGAACGGCGTGGGGGACGAGCTCGCGCGATGAGCCGGTGCCGACCGAGAAAAGGAACAGGTCGATGTCGCCCGCGGAGAGCGCCTCCGGAGTCGCCTCCTCGACAACGAGCTCGCCAAGCGACTTACCGGCCGAGCGAGCCGATGCGAACGCACGCACGTTCGTGTAGCCGCGCTTGCGCAGCAGGTCGAGCGTGATCGTGCCGACGGCGCCCGTGGCGCCCACGACACCGATCCGGCTGTTGCGGTCGATCATTGGTGGAAGGGTAGCGCCGCTACATCTCGCGTCGGCCGCTGAGAGCGCGCCCGAGCGTCACTTCGTCGGCGTATTCGAGATCGCCACCGACCGGCAGGCCCGAAGCAAGCCGCGTCACCCGGACGCGATCCCGGAGGCGGCTCGCGAGGAAGGCCGCCGTCGCCTCGCCCGTCATCGTCGGGTTCGTCGCCAGCACGACCTCGACGACGCCGTTTGCCGCCACGCGCTGCAAGAGCTCGTCGATGCGGAGGTCGTCTGGCTCGACGCCGTCGATCGGGCTGAGCGCGCCGCCGAGCACGTGGTAGAGGCCGCGGTACTCGTGCGTCCGCTCGAGCGAGACGACGTCGACCGGCTGCTCGACGACGCAGATGATCGTGTGGTCGCGCCGCTGGTCGAGGCAGATCGCGCAGACCTCGTCCTCGGTCAGGTTGCCGCAGTCGCGGCAGAATCGGACCCGCTCCTTCACCTCGGTCAGTGCGGAGGCCAGAGCCCCGGCTTCTTCAGCCGGCCGCTGGAGGATGTGAAACGCGAGCCGCTGGGCTGTCCGGGTGCCGATCCCGGGCAGGCGCGTCAGCTGGGCGACGAGGTTCTCGACTGACGGGCTGAACACTGCGCCATTGTGCCTTCGGGCGTCGGCTGGAAGAGACGGGGGCTCTAGGCTTCGAGCTCGCGCGCATCGAACGTGCTCTTCATCAGCTCGAGGATCTCCTCCTCCGTTGCCGGATGCTCGTCCTCCGCGACGGCGACGGTGCGCTCCGCGCCGATCGCGAACGCCAGCTCGAGCCGCCGGCCGGTGACCTCATAGAGCGCGTCCTGGAGCAGCGCCGCGTTCTTCGGATCCTCGGCCTGCTTGCTCATGAACGAGGCGCTCGGAGGAAACTCGAGCGTCAGGACATCCGCTTCGAGCGCAGACGGATGAGCCTCCGTGAGCATCGCCGCAGCCGGCATCGACCGCTGCTCGACGGCCTGGAGGATCGACCTGCGCCACGCCTCCTGGAGCTGCTCGAGCTCGAGGGCCGGAGGCTCAACGGCTTCTCGTGCCGCGGGCTCGGGCTCGAGCTCGGAAGCCACGCCCGCGTCGGCCTCGCCGGCGCTCGCGGCCGGCGGCGGGGGCGGGGTCGCTTGTAACAAGTTGTTACTTGCGGCTCTGGGCGGTGTGCCCTGCTCCAGGCGGTCGAGGCGGAAGGCGACTGCTTCGCGTGAGAGATCCGAGCCGGGGCGGGTGACCTTGACCAGCGCCAGCTCGAGCGGCAGGCGCGGGTCTCCGCCCTGGCGGATGTCGTCGACTGCGACGTGGAGGAGATCGATCAACCGGACGACCGTGGGCACGCCGAGCTGGTTCGCCTGCTCGCGCAGGCGTCCGCGCGTCTCTTCGGTCACGGGCAGCGTGTCCGGCACCTCGCCCATGTGCTGGATGAGCATCAGATGGCGCAGATGCTCGAGCAGATCCGAGACCAGGCGAGCCATGTCCTGGCCCTGCTCAGAAAGCTCTTCGATGAACACGAGCGCTGCTGCGGTGTCGCCGTCGACGATCAGGTCGCAGAGCCGGAACAGCACCTCCTCCTCGACGGCGCCGAGCAACTGGAGGACGTCCTGGACCGTGATCGTGCCGCCGGTGGCGGCGGCGAGCTGATCCAGAGACGACGTCGGATCGCGGAACGAGCCGCGCGCGGCGCGAGCGATCAGAGCCAGGGCCGCGTCGGGGACATCCATGCCCTCACCGTCTGCGACGCGCCGGAGCACCTTGATCAGATCGGGCAGCCGCGGACGGGCGAAGACGAACGTCTGGCAGCGCGAGCGCACAGTCGGCAGCACTTTCTGGAGCTCCGTCGTGCAGAAGATGAAGAGCAGATGCGGCGGTGGCTCCTCGATCAGCTTCAGAAGGGCATTCCAGGCAGCATCGGTGAGCTGGTGCGCCTCGTCGAGGATGTAGACCTTCGAGCGACCTTCGACCGGCTGCAGCACGACGCGCTCACGGATCTCACGAATGTCGTCGATCCCGCGCTGGGAGGCCGCGTCCATCTCGATCACGTCGAGCGATGTGCCGTTCGAGATCGCGACGCAGGCGTGGCAGGTGTTGTCCGGATGCGGCGTCGGGCCGTGCTCGCAGTTGACCGATTTCGCCAGGATTCGAGCCAACGATGTCTTCCCGGTGCCGCGAGGGCCGGCGAAGAGGTAGGCCTGCCGCACCTGGCCGGAGGTGATCGCGTTCGAGAGCGTCCGCACGACCGCCTCCTGCCCCACGACCTCATCGAAGACCTGCGGACGGTACTTTCGATAGAGAGCAGCCACAGATCGATTCAAGCAGATCGAGCCGGCGTCGCGAAGCGAACTATGATGAGACGGCCGCGCGGCAAGCTGGCTGCGAGGTGTCGCTTCGATGAGACACGACTGTTTGTCTCGGATCTATGAAAAACGCGCAAACTCTTATTTGAGATCTATCGTTCCGGAGCATATGCTCGCCCTGCCATCGACCGAATACCGACTGGGGAGTGAAGATAAATGAGTCCAACGCCCAACGCTGGCAGCAGCTTGGAGAAGAAAGATCGCTGGTCTGCCGGCGTCACCCCATATGCGGAGATGGGGTACTGGGACCCTGATTACGTCCCGAAGGACACTGATGTCCTGGCCGCCTTCCGCATCGTTCCGCAGCCGGGCGTCGACGCGATCGAGGCAGCTGCCGCTGTCGCCGGCGAGTCGTCCACCGCAACGTGGACGGTCGTCTGGACCGACCGCCTGACCGACCACAAGCACTACCAGGCGAAGGCCTACCGCGTTGAACAGGTGCCCGGCACCGATCAGTTCATCGCGCGCATCGCCTATGACATCGATCTCTTCGAGGAAGGCTCGATCGCCAACCTCACGTCGTCGATCATCGGCAACGTCTTCGGCTTCAAGGCGCTGAAGTCGCTCCGCCTCGAGGACATGCGAATCCCGCTCCACTACGTGAAGACGTTCCAGGGCCCGGCCCACGGCATCGTCATGGAGCGCGAGTACCTGGACAAGTTCGGCCGCCCGATCCTCGGTGCGACGGTGAAGCCGAAGCTCGGCCTCTCGGCCAAGAACTACGGCCGCGTCGTCTACGAGGCGCTTCGCGGCGGTCTTGACTTCACGAAGGACGACGAGAACATCAACTCGCAGCCCTTCATGCGCTGGCGCGACCGCTTCGGCTACGTGATGGAGGCTGTCTCGCGTGCCGAGGCCGCGACCGGCGAGGTCAAGGGCTCCTACATGAATGTGACCGCGGGGACGATGGAGGACATGTACGAGCGCGCCGAGTACGCGAAGGAGCTCGGCTCGATCATCATCATGATCGACCTCACCGTCGGCTACACCGCAATTCAGTCGATGGCCAAGTGGGCACGTGCCAACGGCATGATCCTGCACCTCCACCGCGCGGGCCACGGCACCTACACCCGCCAGAAGACGCACGGCGTCAGCTTCCGCGTGATCGCAAAGTGGATGCGGCTCGCCGGCGTCGATCACATCCACGCTGGCACCGTCGTCGGCAAGCTCGAGGGTGATCCCTCTGCAACGAAGGGCTTCTACGACGTCCTTCGTGAGAGCTTCATCCCGGAGGATCCGCGCTACGGCATCTACTTCGACCAGGACTTCGGGTCGATGCCCGGCGTCATGCCCGTCGCCTCGGGCGGTATCCATGCCGGTCAGATGCATCAGCTCCTGCACTACCTCGGTGAGGACGTCATCCTCCAGTTCGGCGGCGGCACCATCGGCCACCCGATGGGCATCGCGGCCGGCGCAACGGCGAACCGCGTCGCAACCGAGGCGATGATCATGGCCCGCAACGAGGGCAAGGACTACTTCCAGGAGGGCCCGGACATCCTCGAGAAGGCAGCCAAGAACTGCCCCGAGCTGAACGCGGCGCTCACGGTCTGGAAAGACATCACGTTCGATTTCGAGTCCACCGACATGCCCGACGTGCTCGAGACGCCGTCGATCGGCTCCTAGGAAAGGGAGAAGACACAATGCCAGCGAGAATCACACAGGGCACCTTCTCGTTCCTGCCCGACCTGACGGATGAGCAGATCGTCGCTCAGCTGCTCTACAGCATCAAGAACAAGTGGGCTCTCTCGGTCGAGTACACCGACGACATCCACCCCCGCAACGCGTACTGGGAGATGTGGGGCCTGCCGGCGTTCGACACGAAGCCGGAGGACGTCGACAACGTCATGCGCGAGGTCAGGGCCGCCCGTGAGGCGTTCCCGGAGCACTACATCAAGGTGATCGCGTATGACCCGACCCGCGGCCGTCAGACCTCCGCGCTGTCGTTCATCGTCAACCGCCCGTCGGAAGAGAAGGCATTCAGGCTCGACCGCATTCAAGGCCCCGGCCGGACGAACAGCTTCAGGTTCGTCCCGGACGCGACCGCCGTCTCAGGCGGCGCGCAAAGCAACGGGACGGGCGAATAGTCCGATGGCGTTCGAATTCGGCATGAGACCCGGCTCGAGGGGCCCGCAGGGATTCGTCACTGCACCCTCCGAGCCGGAGGAGTACGACATCGACGAGGAAGAGACCGACCCGGTCGTCAAGGATGCCGCCGATCTCGGCGCCGTCCTGAGTGAGACGAACGTTCTCGAGGTCCTCGACCAGCTCGATCAAGAGCTCATTGCGCTCAAGCCGGTCAAGACCCGCATCCGCGAGATCGCGGCTCTGCTGCTGATCGACAAGCTCCGAGGAGAGGTTGGCCTCTCCTCGGAGCGACCGTCGCTTCATATGTCGTTCACCGGCAACCCGGGAACGGGCAAGACGACGGTGGCCATGAAGATGGCACAGGTGCTCTACCGGCTCGGCTACATCGAGGAGCCGCGCGTGGTGGCAGTGACTCGGGACGATTTGGTCGGCCAGTACGTCGGTCACACCGCTCCGAAGACGAAGGAGGTGCTCCGCCGCGCCTACGGCGGCGTGCTCTTCATCGACGAGGCCTACTACCTCTACAAAGCCGAGAATGAGCGCGACTACGGCGGGGAGGCGATCGAGATCCTGCTCCAGGTGATGGAGGCCGAGCGGGACAAGCTCGTCGTGATCTTCGCTGGCTACAAGGACCGGATGGATGACTTCTTCCGCTCGAATCCCGGTCTTTCTTCGCGCGTCGCTCACCACATCGACTTCCCCGACTACGACGTCGACGAGCTGATGATGATCGCCAACCTGATGATGGAGCACCAGAACTACACCTTCGGCCCGGGTGCCGAGGAGACATTCCGTGAGTACCTCGAGCGCCGCGTCACGCGTCCGCGCTTCGCCCACGGCCGCAGCGTCCGCAACTCGATCGACCGTGCCCGTCTGCGCCAGGCAAACCGGCTCTTCGCCGACGGGGGCACCCTCTCGCGTGAGGAGCTGATGACGATCACGCCGGACGACATTCGCCAGAGCAGCGTCTTTGCAGAGGATCACGAGCCGGAAGACGATGTGCCCGCGGCGGGGGCCGTCTAGACTTTCTCAATGGCACGTCCGATCATCCTCGGCGTCGTCGGCGATTCGGCGGCAGGCAAGACCACGATCACGCGCGGATTGACCCGCGTCCTCGGCGACGAGAACGTGACGCACGTCTGCACCGACGATTACCACAAGTACGATCGCCGTCAGCGGGCCGAGCGCGGGATCACGCCGCTCCATCCCGAGTGCAACCACCTCGACATCATGGCCCAGCATCTTGGCCATCTGCGGACGGGCGAAGCGTTCATGAAGCCGGTCTACCAGCACGTCGACGGCACCTTCGGGCCGCTCGTTCGCATCGAGCCCGAGCAGTTCGCGGTCGTCGAAGGGCTGCTCGGCTACTCGACGGAGGAGATGCGCCGGATGTACGACGTGCGCGTCTACCTGAACCCGCCCGAGGAGCTACGCCGGAAGTGGAAGGTTCAGCGAGACTGCTCGAAGCGCGGCTACACCACCGACCAGGTGCTCACCGAGCTCGACAAGCGCGAGCCCGACTCGGAGGCGTTCATCCGGCCGCAGCAGCAGTACGCGGACATCGTCGTCTCGTTCCTCCCTGGCGACCAGGAGCATCTCGACTCCGAGATCGTGCTCAGGTCATCTCTTCAACATCCGAAGCTCGCGTCGATCATCGGCGGCTGCCCGAACAGCCGGATCAAGGTCACCGAGCACGACGACGAGCTCCATCTCTGGATTCCCGGCGATCTCGAGGCTGCTCCGGCGCTGGAGATCGAGGAGCAGATCTGGCGCGACCTGCACTTCGCGAGCCATCTCCGGACCGAGCGTCTCGGTGAGATCACGCTCGGCGGCGACCGTGTCGTCCGTTCCGAGTCGCTCGCCTTGATCCAGCTGCTCGTGCTGTACCACCTCTTCACGGCGACGGCGAGCGTCGCACTCGGCGGCAACGGGACGCGTGTCCCGGAGCCCGAGCGCATCGCGACCTAAAACCAGCGGGCACGAGCGGTGGCAGTTGTCACTGCAGGTGACAGGGGCTCGGCACGGCGACGTACACTCGTTGGATGCCTCCCAGTCAAGCGCCGCCGCCGTATCCGCCGCCACCACCTCCTCCGATGCCCTTCCAGCATTTCGGGCAGGGCGGCGGGGGCGGACAGCACGCGCTCGCCTGGCTCTTCGTCGTCGGCATCTTCCTGCTCGTGGCCGCGGTGGTCTTCTTTGCGCTGCGGTATGCGAATCGCCCGATCCCAGGGGTGCCGGCAGGAGCCGTGACGATGTCGGCTCAGGATCTGCTGGCGGTCGTCGCACGCCGGTACGCGAACGGGGAGATCACGCGCGACGAATATCTCCGGATCACCGCTGATCTGGGTGGCCCGCCTGTGCCCCCGGCGGAGCCTCCACCGCCCGAATAATCGCGTACAGTCCTCGTTTTCGTCCAAGGAGGCAGGCGTGATCGTCAAGTTGCACCGCTGCAGCAGCATGTGGGTGAAGATCGGGGCGCATCCTTGTTGGAGAGTGCAGCGAGAGCTCGACGCTGCTGGCATCGAATACGACGTCGTGCCTGGGCCTGTTCGCAGGAGCAAGCGCTCAGAGCTCGAGGCCCTGAGCGGCCAGCGGCTGTATCCCGTGATCGAGTTCGAGGATGGGACGGTCTACCGCGAGGAGTCGAAAGACATGGCTGCGCGAATCAAGGCCGGAACGCTGCTCGGGGCGCTGACGCACCACGACAACCTGGGTCACGACGGGCACGACGTGGCGCACGAAGCGCCCGTGCTCGACACCGAGTCGATGTAGCTACGCCGCGGCGGTGTCGTCGTCGACGTCGTAGAAGACGTCCGACAGCTTCAAGCGCTCGTGGATCACGTTCACTGCGCGCTCGGCGTCGACGCGAGGGACGACGCATGAGACGCGGATCGACGAGGTCGAGATGATCTCGATGTTGATCCCGGCATCCGCGAGGGCTCCGAAGATTGCTGCGGCGACCCCGGGATTGCTCTTCATCCCGGCGCCGACCACCGACACCTTGGCGATGTCGTTCTCGCACGTGAAGCCGCGCGCCGACACCGAGCGCGCGAGCTCGTCCAGGATCGGCTGGGCCTTGGCAAGGTCGGTTTCCGGCAAGGTGAACGAGATGTCGGTGTGCCCGTCGGCCGAGGTGTTCTGGACGATCATGTCGATGTTGATCGAAGCCTCGGCGAGCGGCTCGAAGACGCGCGCGGCGACACCTGGCTGGTCGGGCACGGCGAGAATCGTCACCTTCGCCTCGCTCATGTCGTGGGCAACTCCCGAGATGATCGCCTGTTCGAGCATGTCCTCCTCTTTCACGATCCACGTCCCTTCCTCGGCGAGGAAGGACGAGCGAACGTGGATCTTGACGCCGTGGATACGAGCGTACTCGACCGACCGCAACGCGAGCACCCTCGCGCCGCCCGCCGCCAGCTCGAGCATCTCCTCGAAGGTCACCCTGCCGACCTTGCGCGCGTCCTTGACGATGCGCGGGTCCGCGGTGAAGACGCCCGTCACGTCGGTGTAGATCTCGCAGACGTCTGCTCTGAGCGCCGCCGCAAGCGCAACCGCCGTTGTGTCGGAGCCGCCGCGCCCGAGGGTCGTCACGTCGAGTGAGGTCGAGACGCCCTGGAAGCCGGCGACGATCACGATCTTTCCCTCGTCGAGCGCCTCCTGGACGCGCTTGGGTCTGATCTCGACGATGCGCGCCTTGCCGTGCGTCGTGTCGGTGACGATCCCCGCTTGGGAGCCGGTGAACGACACCGCCTCGCGGCCGAGATCGTTGATCGCCCTCGACAGCAGCGCCATCGAGATCCGCTCGCCGGCGGTGAGCAGCATGTCCAGCTCGCGGGGATGCGGATCGTCGGAGACCTGCGCCGCGAGCTCGATCAGCTCGTCGGTGGTGTGTCCCATCGCGGAAACGACGACGCAGACCTGGTCGCCGGCGGCGGCGGTCTCGACGACGCGCCGCGCGACCCGCTTCAGCTTCTCCGGCTCGCCGACCGACGTGCCGCCGTACTTCTGAACGATGATGCCCATGTGCGAAACGCTACCGGCGTCGTGCGTACAAGCTGACGCCTGCATAGGGATAGGCGTTCAGGGCCCAGAACGTCGCCGGCCGGCGGCCGAGACGCAGCAGCTTCCCGGCGATGTTGCGGGTGGCGAGCTCGCCCGGCCCTTCGGCGTACTCGACCCGCTTCAGCCTCAGCCCGGCCTGTTGCATGGCCCAGAGATACGCCCACACTGTGTGGACGTGCTCGTTGATCCCGAGCTCCTTCTCGTGCTCCTGCTCGGGGTTCGAGCCGCTGCGATACGGCGCGCGCGTTCCTTCGTTCAGTGCCGCGACGACTCCGCCGCGCCGCGTCACGCGCGCGAGCTCCGAGACCATCGAGCCGAGGTCGATCGCGTGGTGGAGCGTCGCGACGCAGAAGGCCACGTCGAAGGTCTCGTCGGCGAACGGAAGCCGCTCACCGTCGGCCTGGATCCTGAGATACGGCCCGACCCGCTGCTCGAAGAAGGCGCCGCGGCCGAGGCCGATCACCGGGTCGGCGACCAGGTCGCAGGCGACGTACTCGCAGCCGAGCGGCAGGAGGTGCTGCGAGGCCCAGCTCTTGGCCGCTCCGATCTCGAGCACGCGATCGCCAGGCTGGATGTAGTCGTCGAGGAGCAGCTGAAAGCCATGTTCTGTGGCGCCCCACGAGCGGTTCTCCCAGCCGAGCTCGCGGTTCAGGAACGGGAGTACGGCGTCGATCCGGTCGTCGGCCTCGTACCAGCCCTGCTCGCGGGCGAGCTCGGGCCAGCCGGCGATCTCGCGCAGCTTCGCGTCGATCCCAGGCGCCTCGAGATCGAGGAGCGCGACGATCCCGTTGTTCGCCGTGAACCGCCGCCCGCAGGAGAGGCAGGTCAGGTCGGCGCCCAGCTCGCCCCGGCACGATGGGCACCGGACGTAGGACGGAACTTCCACGCGCAGACGATAACCCGAGGAGGGCCTGGCGAGGCGGGCTCGTCGACAAGGCGTGATGGGCGGAGTCCGCCGAGGATGGAGGACACGCCGTCCGAGCGCACCACGGCGGCGCAGCGGCGTCTCACCAACCTTCCCCGGGCTACCGTGTTGGTGTGGCAAACGCTGTGGATCCGAGCCCGCGGGCAGTCTACGGACGACTTCTCGCGGCGCTGGTGGCGCTGGTCGCCGGAACCGCTGCCCTGATCGTTGCCGTGCTGCTCCTGCACGGTCTCGAGCCGATCGCTACGACTGCCACGACCAGCTCGGGCTCGACATCGGCAGCTTCGACGACGACGCCGACTCCACCGGAGACGACAGGCTTTCCCGCGCCACCGAAAGGCGCGGTCGTCTTCGGTGCTCAGGCCGGAGACGACGCACTCGGGCTCGCGGTGAGCCCCGGTGCCCGCGGGGTCGCTCTTCAGGCGTCGCTGGTGGGATATCCGAAAGGCGTCTCAGGTGGAATCTCCGGGGTGAAGGTTCGGTTCCGGGTCGAACGCCGGAACGGCACCTCGGTGACCACCGGTGTGGCCCTTCCTTGCGGTTCCGGCTGCTACCGCACGGATGCACTCGTCGCGGACCCCGCCAAGGTGACCGTGCTTCTCCCCGGTCATACGCCGTCGAGCGTGGCGTTTGCTCTCCCGTCGATCTGGCCGCCTGCGCCGGCCGCGACGATCGTCACCCGCGCTGCCCGCGTCTGGCGCGATCTGCACACGCTGGTGTTCCGCGACCTCCTCTCGACCGGGGGCTCCGTGACGCTCGACACGCTCTGGAAGATCGTCGCACCCGACCGGCTCGCTTACGAGATCAAGGGCAGCGGCTCGTCGGTGATCATCGGCGACCGGCGCTGGGACAAGCCGGAAGGTGGAACCACCTGGCAGGAGTCCCAGCAGGCGCCGGTGGACCAGCCGCAGCCGTTCTGGGTCTCCGCGACCGACGTGCGCCTCCTCGGCACTGTCTCCGTCCACGGACGGCCGGCGTGGCGAATCTCCTTCTACGATCCCGGCACGCCGGGCTGGTTTACGATCCTCGTCGACAAGGCCACGATGCACACGGTCGACATTCGAATGACGGCGATCGCCCATTTCATGCACGACACCTACGGCCCGTTCAACGCGCCGATTTCGATCAAGCCGCCGAAGTGATGACGCGCGGAGCCCTCGTGGTCGCGGCCGTCGCAGCCCTGGCGCAGGTGGGCGGCGCCTCCGCGAACGGCGTGAAGGCGGTGCCGTGCACGGGGAAGGTTCTCCGGGGCACGTTCACCGCCGTTCCGGGGAGCGAAGGCGCCGGGAATATCGTCTATGCCCTTCGGCTTCGCAATGCTTCGTCCAGGGTCTGCGCGATCAAGGGCCTGCCTCGGCTGCAGTTGCTCGGCAGAGAGGGCGTGAAGCATCCGACCGCTGCCGTCGCGCTCCATCCCGCCCAGGCGGCTGCGACGCTCGTCACGCTCGACCGGAACAAGACGGCGGCCCTGACTGCGCGCTTCTCTCCGGATGTGCCCGGGCCGGGTGAGCACGTGACCGGCCGCTGCGAGCCGGTCTCCGCCAAGCTCCGCGTCAGCCCTCCCGGCGGGGGCAGCTTGATCGTCGCGATCGCGCCTCCGACGTCTGTTTGCGAGCATGGCGGCATGACGCTCAGCGTGCTCGCCTTCTCGCGCTAGCCCTCAGCTCGACACCGTTACACGGTGTTCATAGAGCGGCCACTCTCCTGAAATCGCGCGTGCTTATCGTGACCATTGTGAATGCCGAGGAAGCAAACACCATGTCAGCTCGAGGAGAGGAGGAGCGATCGAAGACCTCTGGAGCGTTGTAGCTCTCGCCTTCGTCATTGGAACGCTCACCACGGTTGGCGTGGGGGTTTCCAGGATGTTCGGGCTTCGGCTTCGACTGCGCTGATCTCACCAGCCCGGCTCGGAGCCACCTGAACGGCGACACAATCATCCCGAATGACTGACCTCATCAATGAGCCTCCGCACCTCCCGCGGGGGCTCATCTACGTCGCGATGGTTGCTCGGTAACTCCGGCGGCGCCGGCTGGTACCCCTGACGCGGCGCAGTCCGGCACGCTCGCCGGCCGCCCGCACCCACCGTGCGGACCACCATCGATCGCACCGCGCTGCCTGGTCATGACGGTCCTCGCCAACCTCCTCTATGACCGATCGGCCATCTCGGGCTATGCTGGTGGTCTCGTGGGCCGGGCGTAGACGCCCGGGACCCGCCGCGGCGATGGAGCCGCGCTCGGCAGCGCAGCTCATCGCGACGCCGCCCGTCGATGCCGGCGGACTGCAGTTCTCACGTCCATGTCGTTTGAGGAGATCCCTTGAGGTCAGATTCGACCCCGATTGAATATGTGCTTCGGAGCGCGGAAGAGCAGGGCGTTCGCTTCGTGCGGCTCTGGTTCGTCGACGTGCTCGGCCTGCTGAAGAGCTCCTCGATTCCGATCTCGGAGCTCGAGGAGGCGCTCACCGAAGGCGTCGGCCTTGATGGCTCCTCGCTCGAGAGCGGCACCAGGCTCTTCGAGCTCGACGCGATCGCCTATCCGGATCCGACTACCTTCGAGCTGCTTCCATGGCGTCCCGACGCAGCGGTGGCGCGGATGTTCTGCGACATCAAGCTTCCCGACGGGACGCCGTCGCCAGGCGATTCGCGCGAGGCGCTCCGCCGGCAGCTGCGGCGCGTCGCCGAGCTCGGCTACACGTTCCAGGTCGGCCCCGAAATCGAGTTCTTCCTCTTCGAGAGCAAGCTCGGCGGTGAGCCGCCGACGCCACTGGACGAAGGCTCCTACTTCGACCAGACACCGCTCGACGACGGCAGCGACTTCCGCCGAGCCACGATCCAGTACCTCGAGCAGATGGGGATCCCGATCAAGGTCTCGCACCACGAGGTGGGCGCGTCCCAGCACGAGATGGATCTGAAGCACACCGACGCGCTCACGATGGCGGACGCGATCACGACCTTCCGGCTCACCGCCAAAGAGGTGGCGCGCGAGATCGGCGCGTTCGCGACCTTCATGCCGAAGCCCGTCGACGGGCTGCCCGGGTCGGGGATGCATCTGCATCTGTCGCTGATCCACGCCGACTCCGGGCGGGACGCGTTCTACGACGAGGATCCCGGAACCCTGCTCTCGCCCGTCGGCCGCGCATTCCTGGCCGGTGTGCTCCGCCACGCCCGCGAGCTGACAGTGATGACGAATCAGTGGGTGAACTCCTACAAGCGGCTTCTTTCCGGCTTCGAGGCGCCCGCCACGATCAGCTGGGCGCGCCACTCCCGCTCGGCGCTCGTCCGCGTTCCCTCGAACCGGCCGGGGAAGGAGAGCGCGGCGCGGATCGAGCTTCGCTCCCCGGACGCGGCTTGCAACCCCTATCTCGCGCTGGCGCTGATCTGCGCGGCAGGACTGCGGGGGATCGAAGGCGGATACGAGCTGCAGCCCGAGCTCGACCCGGATCAGCTCGAAGAACAGCTGCGGCTGCCGGCCGACCTCGGCGAGGCCCTCGATGCCTTCGAGGTCTCCGAGCTCGGGCGCGAAGTCCTCGGGGAGCAGCTCTTCGGCTGGTTCGTGCGCAACAAGCGCAGCGAGTGGGACGAATACCGGACGGTCGTCACCGACCACGAGCGCAAGACGTTTCCAGGACTGCTTTAGGTGGTTACTCCAGCAACCCACGGCACCCTCCGGCCGGCTGCCAACCGGCGCATTCCGGCGTCATGGAGTACCCGCTGATGCACGACGTCTGGGTCTACGCGCAGAGCAAGGCGACGGTTGCCGACATCAGCACGGCGTTCGCCGAGCTGGGGTTTGCTCCGCACTACCTCGGGACCGGCCAGCAGCTGATGCCCGCGACGCAGGACGGGCCGCCGCGGCGGCCGTCGCTCGCTGCCGTGGTCGCGGGCCCAGGCGAGCCGCTCCCGACCGACCTGTTCGACCGGATCAGCGACGCGGAAGAGCTCGACGACGTCGGGTTGCTGCTCGTCGTCGAGCCCGAGCATCTTCAGTCATATCCTGGTCTCGCGACGGCGTTCGAGCTGCTCGTCCGCCCGTTCTCGGTCGCCGAGCTCGAGGTCCGCGTCGCACGGGCGACGCAGGACATCGTCGGAGTCGAGGACACGTCGGTCGTCAGGGCCGGCCCGCTCGAGTTGAACCTGGCGAAGTACCAGGTGTCGATCGACGGCCACTCTGTCGGCTTCGCCTACATGGAGTACGAGCTGCTGAAGTTCCTGATGACCCACCCGAACCGCGTCTTCTCGCGGGAAGCGCTTCTGAAGCGAGTCTGGGGCTACGACTACTACGGCGGCGCCCGAACGGTCGATGTCCACATCCGTCGCGTCCGCGCGAAGCTCGGGCAGGAACAAGCTGCTCGGATCAAGACGGTGCGGAGCGTTGGCTACCTCTTCGAGCTCCCGCAGCAGGCCGCCGCGGCCTAGCTGGCTACGAGGCGCGCGGGAAGCCGGGAGTGGAAAGCACCCGGCCGTCCGTGAGGATCGTCAGCGCTTCGTAGCCGCGCAGCCGCGCTGTCCATTCTGGGCCCGCCTCACCCATCGCGAACGCCGCGGTCGCATAGGCATCCGCGGTTGCCAGATCCGGGCCGGTGATCGTGACGGAGAGAACACCGCCCGGCGGTGTGCGGCGGTGCGGGTCGAGGACGTGCTCGCCCCGCTCGTAGGTTCCCGAGGTCGCGACCGAGCCGTCACAGAGTGCGACGACCCCGGCGAGCCGGTCGCGCTCGGTCGGATGCTGGATTCCGATTCGCCACTCGAACGCCGGCACCGCACGGCCTGAGACGAGCACGTCGCCGCCGGCGTTGACCGAGTAGTTGTGGGCCCCGAACCGGCGCAAGATCGCCGCGGCCCGGTCGACCGACCAGCCCTTGACGAGGCCGGACGGATCGAGATGGTCGAGGGAGCCTGCGTGCACGTCGAAGTATCCCGACGTCTCGGCGCGCAGCTCATCGCAGCGGTCGAGCACCCAGCGGACCGCCGAGTTCGCCTCGTCGAGCGCGAGCTCGCCTCGGTTCAGCCTGCTGATCTCGCTGTCCTGCTTGTAGGTGCTGAACGTCCGGTCGACCCACGTGAACCAGTCGAACACGGCGTCGAGATCCGCGCTCGTGACGTCCTCGTCTCGGACGTCGACGATGACCGGCATCCCCATCACGTGCTCCACCCGGCGGATGCCGGGCGTGGTGGATGCCGTCACCGTCACGCCTTGGCCTTCAGGATCGCCGACTGCAGCGACTGCTCGAACGCCTGGCTCGTATAGGTGGCGCCGGAGATCAGCTCGACGTTCGCGCTCTGGGCCGAGAGCACTTCTTGCCGCAGCTCCGGAAGGGCCTGGGACATGATGAATTGCGAGCGATCGGTGTGGTAGGTGTAGTTGCCGTTCAGATCGAGATATTTGCGAGTCACCTTCTTGCCGACCGTCGTGGTCTGAACTTTCAGTTGCACCGTGACCGTTCCCCAGCGGTCTGCCTCTGCGGCCGTTCCGGTGTAGGTCTTCGTCACCACTTTCTTTGCCTGCGCGAGTTTTGTTGCTGCCCGCGCTGCGGCGACGCCGTCGAGCGTGGGGATTGCGAGAACGATGACCGTGAATGCAACAGTGAGCGTCTTACGCATCGGGCTCCCTCCTTTCAAAGGGCGAATCGTTCGATGTGGAGATGGCGGGATGGAACAGCTGTGTGACGGACGTTTGTGGCCAGCGCGTCTGCCATGCCGGCAGGCCCGCAGACGTAGACGTCGCAGTCGGCGATCTCCGGGACGAGCTCCCGGAGGTGATCGGGCGACAGGTGGTTGCGTCCCTCGTCGGTGCGGTGGTCTCCGACGACGATGTGCAGGACGAAGCCGCGCTCGGCTGCGAGCCGCTCGAGCTCGTCGCGGAAGACGATGTCGCGCTCGGCGAGGACCCGGTAGATGACGACGAGCTCACCGCGGATCTCCTCGACGAGTGCCCGCACGGGGGTGATCCCGATTCCGCCGGCGATCAGCACGAGTTTCTTGTCGCGGCGACGGAAACGGTCGGTGAAGACGCCGAAGGGCCCTTCGGCGACGACGCGAGTGCCCGGCGCGATCTCGCCGATCCTGCTCGTGAAGTCGCCGAGGCTCTTGACCGTGATGCGGAACGACCGGCCGTCGGGCGCTTCTGAAAGCGAGAACGGATGGGACTTCCACCAGTCGCGGCGCGAGAGGAACCGCCAGAGGAAGAACTGGCCTGCCTGCGCGTGCAGCCGGTCGAGGCCGCGACCCGCGATCCGCAGTGAGACGACGCCGGGCGCTTCGACGACGACCTCCGCGACCTTGAGCCGGTAGCGAAACGCGTTCAGGAGCGGCTCGCCGACGCGGAAGACGAGCAGCAGCACCAGCGTCGCGATGAAGAGGCTGTTCCAGTAGTGCTGCGCGTTCTTGTCGATCACGAGCTCGTTGCCGGTTGGGATCTCGTGGAACCAGCTGAGCGCGATCGCGGCGTAGACGGTCAGATGGACGAGATACCAGGTCTCGTAGCGAAACCGCCGCCGCACGATCACGATCGAGCTGAGGACGACCGCGATGAAGAGAAAGGTCGCGACGCTCGCGAGGATCATCCCCGGGTAGACGCCGCCCCAGATCATCGTGGAGATCTCCTTCTGGGTCGTGAAGCGGTCCATCGACGCGTAGCCGAGGACGGAGAAGACGACGTGGCCGAGGATCAGATAGAGGCACGCATGTCCGTTCCAGCGATGCCAGACGGTCAGCCGGTCGAAGCCGACGCGCCGCTCGAGCGCAGGGAGCCGCGCGAGCAGCAGCACCTGGATGAGCGCCGAATACGCGCCGAGGAGCCCCGTGATCCGGGCGATGCTCGTGAGGAGCTCGCCCGTCGAGTGGACACCGTTGACGTTACCGCCGTGGTACCAGAGCCAGACGATCGCGAGGGCATTCCCTCCGGCGACGAGCCAGAGCGCGGCGACCGCCAGCCGCTCGCGGTTCGCGCGCTCGCGCGCGCCGTACGCAGGGCTGAAGGCCTGACTGCCGGAAGGCAAGCTCGTCTCCACTTCGGCAGTGTGCGTTTCCGGGATGAGCAGAGCATTAGAGGCGGCTTAGAACCGGCTTAGAATCGTCTCAACGCGGCTGCTCGCGGCGCTCGAGCGTGATCCACACGTCCGCGCCACCGTCCGGGCGGTTCCCGACCGAGGCGCTGCCGCCGTGGGCGCGCGCGATCAGCTCGACGATCGCGAGACCAAGGCCCGTGCCCCCAGGGCCCCGTCCTTCGGTCCCTCGGCTGAAGCGGGCAAAGGCCCGGTCCGCGAACCCGTCCGGAAACCCCTCGCCCTCGTCCGCGACGTGCAACTCGATGCTTCCGTTCGAACGGTGCGCGAAGATGCTCACGTCGCCTCGACCGTGCGAGAGCGCGTTGTCGACAAGGTTGCCGATCGCCTGCTCGACGCGCGCCGGGTCGACGTCGAGGACGATGTCATCGGATGGCCCGACCGAAACGGCTCGCCCGAGCTCGGCGGCACGCGGCCCGAACCGGCCCGCGATGCGATTGAGGATTGCCGTGGCCGCGACGGGCTCGCGGCGGATCGGGATCCCCTCCTGATCGGAGCGGGCGATCAGCAGGATGTCCTGCGCGAGCTGGGTCATTCGCTCCGTCTCCTCGGAGGCGGAGCGCAATGCGGCGACCAGCTCCGCGTGCGTGCGCGGCCGTCGTAGCGCCAGCTCGAGCTCGGTCCGCATCAGCGCGAGGGGGGTGCGCAGCTCGTGGCTGGCGTCGGCGAGGAACTGCCGCTCGTGCTCGAATGCGGCCTCGAGGCGGTCGAGCATGTCGTTCAGCGTCACCGCGAGCCGGGAGATCTCGTCGTGGCTCTTCGGCACCGGCAGGCGCTGCCCCGGCGTTGCGGCAGTGACGGCCGCTGCCCGCCGCCGCATCGCTTCGACCGGCCGGAGAGCGGCGGCGGCGAGGCCGTAACCGGCCCCGATCGCGAGCAGGAGCGCAAGCGGCCCACTGATCAGGAATTCGCGCGCGAGACGATGGAGGGACTCTTCGCGTGGCTCCAGCGACCGGCCGATCACGAGCACCGCCGGGCCAGTTGGCAGCTTCACCGGTTCGGCGAGCAGCCGCCAGCGGTCCTTGAGCCCGGGGACCTGGGCCGAGCTCCAGACGCGGTGGCCGGCGAGCGCCCTCGCCCGGTCGTCGTGCGAGAGAATCGGAGACTTGCGCGCCACCGAGGAGAGCAGGACGCTCCCGTTTGCAGAGATCAGCTGGCCGATCGTCGGGCCGGCGGCGGCGTCGGCGTCGAGCAGGTGGGTGCTGCCCTTGTGAATGTGCCCTTCGGACTCGGACGCCTGCGCGACGAGGTTCTGGTCGATGGTGGAGAGCAGCGCGTTACTGACCCGGAAGTAGACGAAGACGCCCATCGCGACGAGCACGCCCGCCATCGCGAGGGCGAAGGGCAACGTCAGGCGGACGCGGATCGGGATAGAGCTCATCTTAGTTTTTGTGCAGGCGGTAGCCGTGCCCGCGCACCGTTTCGAGCGACTCGCGTCCGAACGGCCGGTCGATCTTCGCGCGCAGGTAGCGCACGTAAACGTCGACGATGTTGGAGCGGCTTTCGAAGGCCATGTCCCAGGCTCCGTCGAGCACCTGAACACGGGTGAGCGTCTCGCCGGCATGTCGCATGAAGAGCTCGAGCAGCGCGAACTCCTTTGCGGTGAGCCCGAGCTCGACATCGCCGCGCCAGGCCTGGCGCGATGCAGGATCCAGGCGCAGATCGTCCACGACGAGCGTCGTCGGGCGTTCCGCCGGCGCACGGCGAACGAGCGCGCGGAGGCGGGCGAGCAGCTCGGAGAACGAGAACGGCTTCACGAGATAGTCGTCGGCCCCGGTGTCGAGGCCTTCGACGCGATCGGAGACCGCGTCCCGCGCGGTGAGGAGCAGCACCGGTGTCCAGATCTCCTTCGTCCGAAGCTCACGGCAGGTCGCGAACCCGTCCATCCCCGGCAGCATCACGTCGAGCACGATCGCGTCGTAGTAGCCGGCGGCCGCCATCCAGAGCGCTTCCTCGCCGCTCGCGGCGATATCGGCCGCATGGCCCTCTTCGCCCAAGCCCCGCTTGAGGAGCTCAGCCATCTTCGGCTCGTCTTCGACGACAAGGACGCGCATTGGCCGGATTGTCGCCCGCACGCATGAGACGCCGATGAATCTGGACTCATCAGCGTCTCATCTCAGCGCGCTGAAATGGGTAGGGATGGATACGCAGGAGCGGACCCGAACGCGCCGTCGAGAGGCGATCTCACCGCGTGCGAACCGCCGTTTTGGCGGCGGCATGACGGGCAACGAGCGATTGACCGCGATCGCCGGAGCGGTATTGATCGTGCTGCTCGCGATCGAGGGTGCGACGATTCCCTTCCTCGGCGGCCTGCTGACCGTTCACATCTTCGTCGGAATGCTGCTCCTCGGTCCCGTGGCTCTGAAGCTGGCGAGCACGGGGTACCGGGCGGCCCGCTACTACGGGCACAGCCCTGAGTACGTCCGTGGCGGGCCGCCGGCTCCGGCGATGCGGTTCTTCGTCGCGCCCGTGCTCGTCTTCTCGACGCTGACGCTGTTCGGAACGGGTGTTGCGCTGATCGCCTTCGGGAGGGTCGGCCCGCTGTCGCTCCTGCACAAGGCGAGCTTCATCGTCTGGGTCGGCGTGATGTCGATCCACGTCCTCGTCTATGCGGTACGGGCCGCGCGCCGCGTGGTGGCGGACATCTCGCGCGATCGGGTCGGCGGGGCCGCTCTGCGCCAGGTGCTCGTCCTCGCCTCCCTGGGTGCAGGCCTCGTCGTCGCGTTGCTGACACTGCCGATCGCCGAGCACTGGCGTCATCACCATTGATCGCTTCGTGGTGAGGCGCACCCTCGGGGCCGGCGCTGCTCTTGCGGTTGCCGTGGCAGGTGTGCTGCTCCTCACGGGCCACAGCCGTCCTGGGGCCGACACGAGCCAGAGCGCGACCGATCCAGGATCGTCCGCCGCGCTCACCCGCGCCTTGCCGCGCGTGACGAAGATCGTCGAGCACGCAGGGTCGCCTCTGGCGGCACCGGTGCAGGATGCTGCCGCGGCGGCCGCCGGGGGTCGCGCGATCCTGCTCGGCGGCCTGACTGCTGCCGACACCTCGACGGACGCGATCCTCTCGGTCGGCGCCACGGGATCTCGGGTCCTCGGCCGGTTGCCGTCGGCTCGCCACGACACTGCGGCCGCAACGATCGGAGGGTCGGTCTACCTCTTTGGCGGCGGCAACGGCGTCGCCCAGCTCGCGGACATCGTGCGCGTCGACCCGGCGACCGGGCGTGCCGCCGTGGTCGGCCAGCTCCCCGCGGCAAGCTCGGATTCGACGGCCGCTGCGATCGGCGACACCGCATACGTCGTCGGCGGATACACGGGCACGCGCTGGCTCGACACGATCGTGGCGTTCACGCCCGGCAAACCGGCACGAATCGTCGCGCATCTGCCGGAGCCGGTTCGGTACGCCGCGGTCACGGCTGCCGCAGGGAAGATCGTTATCGCCGGCGGCTCGCTCGAGGCGGGGACGGCGAGCGCCGCGATCTTCGAGTTCACCCCGGGGACGCGGAGGGTGGTTCGGCTCGGGACGCTTCCGGCACCGACGACGCACGCGGCGGCGGCGAGCATCGGCTCTGTCGCCTACGTGATCGGCGGCCGCGGCGCCTCGCTCGACACACCGACCGATGCGATCGTGTCGGTCGACCTCGCCACGAAGCGGGTTCGCGTCGCGGGGCGGCTTCGATCGCCCCGCTCGGATCTATCGGCGATCGGCCTCGGCAACCTGATTCTGGTCGCAGGCGGGCGGGACGCCACCGCCACGCAGGCGAGCGTGGACACGCTGACAGCCACATCCGTGGTGGTTCGCGCTCGCGTCACCGCCAGCGCGAAGGTGAGCAACGTCTATGCGCACGACGGAACGAACATGCTCTCGCCTGTCGCGCGACTCGCAGTGCCGCGGATCTACGTCCCGAATAGCCAGAGCAACACGGTGGACGTGATCGACTCGAAGACGTTCAAGGTTGTCGAGCACTTCGCCGTCGGCGGTCTGCCTCAACACGTCGTCCCCGCCTGGAATCTGAAGACGCTCTACGTCACGAACGACCTTGGCAACAGCCTGACGCCGATCGATCCGCGGACAGGCAAGCCGGGCGCGGCGATTCCGGTCGAGGACCCGTACAACATGTACTTCACCCCGAACGGGAAATACGCGATCGTGGTCGCCGAGCGGCTGGCCAGGCTCGACTTCAGGAACGCACTCACCTTTCGGCTGCACCGCTCCCTCTCGGTACCGTGCAGCGGGATCGACCATGTGGACTTCTCGGCCGACGGGAGCTACCTGATCGCGAGCTGCGAATTCTCCGGGCAGCTCGTGAAGGTCGATGTCGCGACCGAGCAGGTCGTCGGCGCGTTGACGCTCCCCGACGGCGCGGGCGGAATGCCGCAGGACGTGAAGCTCTCGCCCGACGGCAAGGTCTTCTATGTCGCGGACATGATGGCGAACGGGGTCTGGGAGATCGACGGCGCCAGCCTGAAGGTGATCGGCTTCCTGCACACGGGCGCGGGGGCTCACGGTCTGTATCCGAGCCGCGACTCGAAGCTGCTCTACGTCTCGAATCGCAGTGAAGGATCGATCTCCGTCGTCAGCTTCCGGACGCGAAAGGTGGTTGCGAAGTGGCGGATCCCAGGCGGCGGCAGTCCGGACATGGGCGGGGTCTCCGCCGACGGCAAGGTGCTCTGGCTCTCAGGGCGGTACAACGGCGTCGTCTATGCGATCTCGACGAAGAACGGCCGGTTGATCGCGAAGATCCCGGTCGGCAGCGGCCCGCACGGTCTCTGCGTCTGGCCGCAGCCGGGCCGGTACTCGCTGGGGCACACCGGCATCCTGCGTTAGGACGCGAGGCGAACGTAAGCGCTCGCGACTGCGGCGTCGATCGCCCGCGGTACGGGGACGACACAGGACTCCGCGCCGACGTTGCCGCGCGCAACCGCTTCGAGGCAGCGGGCTTGCAAGGCGAAGCCGAGGTCCATCGACTCGATCGAGTTTCCCAGCGGATGCGGACCGGCGAGATTCACCATGTGGCCGCCGGTGAGGATGTGGATGCGCCGGCCGTCGGCGAGGCGCAGCGTGGCGATGCCGTCGGTTGCCTCGGTGCGCTCGGCGACGCTGCCGTCGGCCTCGATGCCGGCGACGTCGAGCTCGAAGGGGAAGTGGCCTGCGTTCGCCAGCACGACATCGTCCGCGAGTAGCGGCAGGTCCGCGGGTGTCACGACGTCGCGGGCGCCGGTCACGGTGATGACGACGTTCGCCCGTTCGAGCGCCTCGTCCCGGTCCGGCACCTGGAACCCGTCGAGCAGCGCCTCGAGGCGGAGGACCGGGTCGACCTCGACCACGGAGACCTCGGCATACGCGTTGCGGAAATTCGCGGCCACTCCCTTGCCGCAGGCGCCGTAGCCGAAGACGACGACCCGGCGGCCGTTCGTCGCCCGGTTCGTGATCCGCATGAACGACTCGAGCACGCTCTGCCCGACCGCATGCCGGTTCTCTGCGAACTGCTTGATCGGACTGTCGTTGATCACGAGCACCGGCCGTCGAATCTGCTCGCGGAGCGGGACGAGGCGCATCCGGCCTGACGTCGTCTCTTCGGTTCCGCCCAGGAGCTCGCCGTACGGATCATCGAGCCAGCGCACGAACAGGTCGCCTCCGTTGTCGAGCAGCAACTGGGGCCTGGCGGCGAGCACCTCGCGGAGATAGCCGTCGAGCTCGTGCGGATCCGCAGTCGGCCCGCCGACGGTCTGAATGCCGCGCACCTCGAGGAAGTCGATCGCCTCCTGCTGGGTGGTGTTCAGGTTCCCGGTCGAGATCACCTCCGCGCCGCCGCGTTGCAAGGTAAGCAGGAGCGCAACGGTCTTCGGCTCGAGATGGATGCCGGTGCCGATCCTCAGGCCCTCGAACGGGCGCGTGGACTCGAGCTCGTCTCCAATCGCCGCGAGCAGGCGGCAACTCGAGATCACCCATTCGATCCTCGATCCCATCTCGCGGACGATCGCATAAACCGCAGCCGGCGCGCCCGGATCGAGCGCGCCGGCCCAAACGAGCGGGAATTACTTCTTCAGCGAGACGGGGAACGACACGAGCACGCGTGCCGAGACGCCACCGTCGAGATCCTCGCCTGACTTGCGAGCGCGGACGAACATGACCAGCAGCTCCTGCTGGCGTGATGCCGGGAACCCTGCGCCCTGGTTCATCGAAAGGGTGACGGTGCCGTCGGCGGCCGTCGTGCCCTCGGGCGGGACCGAGTACTGGTTGAACGGCACTGCCGTCGCGTAGACGAGCGCTCCCTGAACGGGACGACCGCCACAGGCGGTGACGCGGAAGTGAGCCTGAAGCGAGCTCGTCGACGGTGTGACGACGCCCGGCGTGATCGTCTGCTGCCCGATCGACAGGTGCGCCGGCGACGAGAGATCCGCGATCGCGATCGTGCCGCTGCCGGACGGGCAACCCGCCGTCGTGGGTGTCGTCGTCGTGGTCGTCGTAGTCGTCGTCGCCGGTGCGGCCGTGACGACTGCCGTCGGAACCGAGGTCGCGTTGTCGGAGCCGTCACTGTTCGTCGCCGTGACCTTCACGCGAAGTGTGTTGCCGACATCGACCTGCTGGAGCGCGAACGTGTTGTTCGTCGCGCCGCTGATCGTCGAGCAGCTTCCACCGGTCGCGTCACAGCGACTCCACACGTAGCTGTAGGTCAGCGGCGTCGTCCCGCTGAACGTGCCGTTGGTGGCTGTCAGCGTCGAGCCGGCCTGCGTCGTGCCGCTGATCGTGGGCGGCGCGGTGTTGTTCGGCGCCACCTTGCTTGACGCCTGACTGTTCTGGGTGGTCGCGAAGATCGATCCGATTGCGAGTGCGGCGAACGCGAGCAGCATTGCCTTGGTAATGCTGCCGCCGCGAAGCTTGAGACGTGGCATATCCCTACCCCCTCGTTTTTGGGTGTTCGCTTCAGGTCTATCCCCCGCTGAAGGGCATGCCGTAAAGCACTTGTCAGGGTCGAGTAAAAGGCGGCGGAGCGAGCTTCCAGATAGTGATGGGCCCCTGCGGGGAGGTTGCAGGGGCCCATCGGAGGTCGCTCATTCGGTTGTGTGTGTCACCGTTTCCCTCACCAGGGCGACTAAGGTCTGCGTGGTCACCGCAGCCGCCAGGCTCATCTGACCGGATCCACGTAGAGCACGATAGACGGCCCGGATTTCCCGTCTGTGGACGCTGCGTGAACACTGTGTGACGGGCTCGAAGGGCCAGTCGAAGGGGGCTACCCTCGAGTTGAAGCTGTCGAGAAGGAGCCCTGAAGAGGTCGTTGCGAGTCCTGGTTGCAGAAGACGAAACGATCATTCGGCTCGACATCTGCGCCTTGCTCGAACGCGAGGGCTTCGAGGTATGCGCGAGCGCCAGGGACGGGGTTGAGGCTGTCGAGCTTGCGCGAGCGACCGTTCCCGACGTCGCCGTCCTGGACGTCAAGATGCCTCGTCTGAACGGGATCGACGCTGCACGGCAGATCGTCTGCGACCGCCCGATCCCGATCGTGATGCTGACCGCTCACGGCCAGGACGAGCTCGTGGCGCGAGCGGTCGATGCCGGGGCGTCCGGCTACTTGACGAAGCCCTTTCGCGATCACGATCTGGTGGCCGCAGTCCGGATTGCGGGTGGCCGCGCCGGAAACGCGAGCGCGACCGACGTGCCCCGGATCCAGATCGCGCTGATTGCCCACGACGGGAAGAAGGAGGAGATGCTGGCCCTGGTCGGCGAGCAGCTTGCCGTCCTCTCGGACGCGCGCCTGGTCGCGACCGAAACGACAGGCCGCCTGATCGAGGAGCGTTTCTCGCTTCAGGTCCGACAGCAGGCATCGGGACCGGCGGGCGGCGACCTGCAGATCGGAGCCCTGGTCGCGCGCGGCGGCCTCGATCTCGTCGTCTTCCTGCGGGATCCGCTCTCGGCTCATCCGCACGAGCCGGACATCCAGGCCCTACTGAAGATCTGCGACGTCTACGAGGTGCCGCTCGCGACGAACATCTCGACGGCCAAGCTCTGCCTCGAAGGCCTTGCCCGGGTCGCGTAGCGGCCGCTGATAGTGTCCTCTCGTCGCTGGCGGTGATCGGCAGTCGGCATGGCATTGGCGCCACCAGGGAATTTCCCTGGGGCGCTTTTTTTTGTTGGACCTTTCCCGATGCAAACCATGGTTGACCAACCCAAGACCGACGACCGCGCTGGTACGAGCCTGATGGAGGGGTACGACCCGCGCGGTTTCTTCGACGAGATGTTTGGAGCGCCGGGGCAGCCTCGCCCCCACTACGAGGCCCTGAACGCGCTGCTTTCCGCGCTCACGCCGGCCGAGTTCAACGAGCGCCGCGCGGCGGTCAACGCGTCGTTCCGCAACGAGGGAATCGGGTTCACCGTCTACGGCAACGACGAGGGAGTCGAGCGGATCTTTCCCTTCGACCTGATCCCCCGCGTGATCCCTCAGGCCGAGTGGAGCCTGATCGAGCGAGGGCTGATCCAGCGCGCGACCGCGCTCAACCAGTTTCTCGAGGACGTCTACCACGAGCAGCACATCCTTCGAGAGGGGCGTATCCCGGCGGAGCTCGTGCTCGGGGCTCGCCATTTTCAGCGGGAGATGGTCGGCGTCACCGTCCCGAAGGGCGTCTACGCGCATGTGATCGGCAGCGACATCGTGCGGGACGAGAACGGCGACTACCTCGTGCTCGAGGACAACCTGCGGTCGCCTTCCGGGGCGAGCTACATGCTCGAGAACCGGCAGGCGATGAAGCGCACGTTCGCGCCGCTCTTCGAGCGGTACGGCGTGCTTCCGATCGACCGGTATCCGCAAGAGCTCTTGGCGACCCTCGAGTCGGTCGCGCCGAACGCGAGCATCCGCCCGGCTGTCGTCCTGCTCACGCCCGGCGTTCATAACTCGGCGTACTTCGAGCACTCGTTCCTGGCGCGGCAGATGGGAATCGAGCTCGTGGAGGGCGGCGACCTGATCTGCCACGACGACCGCGTCTACACGCGCACGACGAGTGGGCTCAGCCCCGTGGATGTGATCTACCGCCGGATCGACGACGACTTCCTCGATCCGCTCGCCTTCGTGCGGGGCTCGCTGCTTGGGGTGCCGGGCCTGCTGAACGCCTATCGCGCCGGCAACGTCACGCTCGCAAACGCTGTCGGTACCGGGGTTGCCGACGACAAGGCGGTCTACGCCTACGTGCCCGAGATGATCCGCTATTACCTCGACGAGGAGCCAGTCCTCTCCAACGTCCCCACGTATCTGGGCGCCGACCCTGCAGAGCGCGACTACATCCTCGAGCATCTCGACGAGCTCGTCGTGAAAAGCGTCGACGAGAGCGGCGGCTACGGGATGCTCGTGGGGACGCACGCCAGCAAGGCAGAGCTCGACGAGTTCCGAACGAGGATCGAGGCGCATCCTCGCCAATTCATCGCGCAGCCGGTGATCGGGCTCAGCCGCCACCCAGTCTTCGTCGACGAGGTCTGGCCGGCGCACGTCGATCTCCGCCCCTACGTCCTCTGCGGTGAATCGGTCAAGGTCGTCCCCGGCGCGTTGACGCGGGCGGCGCTCCAGCAGGGCTCGCTCGTCGTCAACTCGTCCCAGGGCGGCGGCAGCAAAGACACATGGGTCTTGCGGTACTGATGCTGAGCCGCTCCGCAGACTCCCTCTACTGGCTGGCGCGCTACATCGAGCGCGCCGAGGACACGGCCCGGTTGCTCGATGTCGAGTTCCACAGCCTGCTCGACCGCCACGTCGCAAATCCCGAGGAGGCGTGGCGTGAGTTCCTGCGCACGCTCGGCAAGCAGGATGCCTTCAACGAGCACTTCGACGAGTTCACGGCAGGCACCGTCACGAGCTACCTGCTCTGGCATCCGGGGAATCCTGACTCGGTGACGGCTTGCGTGGCAGCTGCCCGGGAGAATGCTCGCAGCGTGCGGGATCAGATCTCGACCGAGATGTGGGAGCGGATCAATCGCCTCTTCCTGCTCGTCACCGATGTCGACCGGGCCGCGGTGCTGCCAAGCCCGCACCGGTTCTTCGTTCGCCTGAGGGACGGCTCGCACGGGTTCCTCGGGGTGACCGAGGCGACGATGGAGCGCGGGGAGGGGTACCAGTTCCTTCGGCTGGGCACGCATCTCGAGCGGGCTGACATGGGCGCCCGCGTCCTGAACGCCGCGTTCGTGACGAGCGACGGCGCCTACGCGGACGGCGCTCCCGACTCAGCCCAGATGATCGACCTGTTGAAGTCGTGCAGCGCCTTCGAGGCGTTCCGCCGCCAGGCCGGAGCGCGACTCGCCCCGACGCGGGTGGCCGAGTATCTCCTGCTCGACCGCGTTTTTCCGCGGGCCGTCTTGTACTGCCTGAACACGTGTCTCGAGGTCGTCCGCAGCGTCTCGGGGCCTTCGAACGGGCCCGAACGGACGATCGGTCGATTGTGTGCGGAGCTGTCGTTTCACGATGTGTTCGACGTGTCGGCCGATCCGTTCCGGCAGATGCTCGCGCGCGTGCAGGGGAGCATCATCGAGTCGGGCGACGAGATCTGCGACACCTACTTCATCACTCGAGTTCTGGCCCCGGCGGCGTTCGCCCAGGCCCAGCAGCAGCAAATGACATGTGGCTAGGGGTCGAGCACACAACGGTCTTCGCCTACAACGAGCCGATCGCCGAGGCGTACACCGAGCTTCGCCTTCGGCCGCAAGACGACGGCGGACAGCGCTGCTCCTCGTTCCGCCTCGCGGCCGACCCCTCGGATGTCGTCGTGCACCAGTACACCGATCCGTTCGGGAACGCCGTTCATCACTTCGACGTGCTCGAGCCCCACGAGGGGCTCACGGTCACGGCGACGAGCGATGTCTACACACCGGAGGAGTTCAGCGTGCCGGCCCGTCCGCTCTCGCTGCTCGAGCAGCACGACTACCTCACGCCGACTGCCTATGCTCCGTCGTTCGGCGGCCATCTGGCCGAGTTCGAGCCGGACGGCCCGGGTGTGGGGATCTTCGCGAGGGCGACCGCGCTGATGGCGGGGATCTCCGAACGGCTCGTCTACGAACGGGGGGTCACCGATGTTCGTACGACTGCCGACGAGGTGCTCGCTCTCGGGCGTGGCGTCTGCCAGGACTTCGCTCACGTCCTGATCGCGGCGTGCCGCAGCGCCGGCATTCCGACTCGCTATGTGAGCGGCTACCTCTACGACGTCGAGGCGGAGTCCGGCCAGGCCGCCACGCATGCCTGGGTGGACGTGTTCAATCCTGAGAGCGGGTGGCTCTCGCTTGACCCGACTCACAACCGCGAGCAGAACGATCACTACGTGCGGGTCGCGGTTGGTCGCGACTACGCGGATGTGCCTCCGACCCGGGGTGTCTACCGCGGGAGCGCCAGCGAGAGCCTCGAGGTGAAGGTTCGAGTCTGGGCGCTCTGAGGCGCGCTAGCCGGTGGTGATCTCGACGGTGTGCGAGCCCTGCACCGACACCACCACGTCGGGCCCGGAGACGGTTGCTATGCGGGGCTGCCCGTCGACGAGCACCGTTGCCGTAGCCGGCGCGGCGATCCCGACTCGCGCATGGAGCGACGGTGGCGCGAAGAGCTGGAGGAGATAGCCGCCGGATTCCTTTTGCCAGGCGAGCTCGATCATCCCGGCGGGAGTCGGAACTCCGCCCTGCGCCCAGGTGAGGTCTCCCGGGTGCGGGATCGCGTCGAATGACGAGAAGCCCGGGCCTGTCGGTGCGATCCCGAGGGCGTCGTTCGTGAGCGCCGGGACAGCTCCCGTCGACCAGCCGTGCGCCATGCTCGTGAAGGGGCCCTGATAGCCGTCGATCGATCCGCCGGCGCCGATCGCCTCCCACGCCGTCCCCGTCGTCTCGTCGGTGCCGTCGAGCATCCAGCCCCAGGTCTGCCGGATCTGGTCGAGCGCTGCCTCGTCGAACCCGTTCGCGAACTCGCCCGCGATGTAGAGGTACGAGATGAACGGATAGACGCGCCCGGACGGGCTCGGCCCCCAGTCGAAGTAGTACCAAGCGTCGTTGTCGGCGATCGCCGTGCCCCAGGGTTTGTCCATCGCGCCGTTCACGTAGTTGATCGCCGAGTTCGTCTGGGCCGGGGTCGGGATCCCGGCCAGGATCGCGAGCGCGTTGCCGTCCAGTGGATGGACGACCGGCCCCTTCGGCGAGTCGATGAACGCGCCGGCCTTTGGATCCCAGAAGGTCGACTCGAAGGCCGAGGCGATCGCGCTCTCCCGCGCGCGCCAGCGGCTGGCGTCGGCCGGATGGCCGAGCAGGTCGGCAATCGACGCGGCGTCGAGCAGCGCGTCGGCGTAGAGCGCGTTGTAGTACGCGATCGTGTCACCCGAGCGATTGATGAACGCGTAGTCGTTCTCGCCGGCCGGATCGCGCACGAGCCCATCGGGCCCGATCAGCGACTGGTACCAGCCATCCAGGAGCCTCGTGACGTTGGGGTAATACCCCGCCGCCGCGGAGGTTCCGCGGTAGAGGAGCAGCTCCTTCACCGCCGTGACGAAGTAGAGCGGGAGGTCGATCAGCTGTTTGGTCAATGCCGCCGACGGGCTGGGTGGGAGATAGCCGTTGCTGCGCTGTCCGTTCGCGAGCAATGTGAGCGTGTTCGTCAACGCGTTGCCGCGGTCCGCACCGGTGAGCATCAGCGTCAGCGGGGTGACCGAGTCGATCCAGGGACACCGGTCGCGCTTTGCCCCGTCGACGACGACGAGCATTCCGGTGCCGCCGGGCGAGCTGCAACCGCGTGGATCGAGGATCGCCGGGTCGTTCGGCATCGTCAGCAGCTGCGCCGTATAGGCGCTCGCGTACCACGCACGGTTCAGAAGCCGGTCGGACGAGAGAAACCAGCCCTGCGGCGTGCCGACGCTTGCAGGCAATGCGACCTGCGCGCCCATGATCGTCGCCGAGCCTTGCGCGACCGAGACCCGGGCGAATCGAAACGCGCGATAGCCGTCGGCGCAGACGCCCGGCGACTCGCAACCCGGCTGGTCGACCCACACCTGGTTGCTGGCGGCCTGATGCTCGTCGACCGGGTACGAGTGGAACCAGTCGCTGCCATCGGCCGAGAGGTACTTCGCTGTCTCCGAGAATCCGACCTTGATCACCGTTCCGGGAGTCACGGCGCCGAAGCTGAGCTCGAGCTGCCCGGCCATCTCGTGCGACCACGTGAGCGTGAGCGGCGAGCCCGCCGTGACCGTGGCCTGCTTGAAGGCCTCGGGCGTGTTGCCCGAGACGACGAGCTGCTTCCAGTCGTCGCTGAACGGGATCGTGGTGTCGCGGCTCTGCCGCTTCTTGGGAGCAACCGCCTGCTTGTGGGCCTTGGCGGCCGTCTGCTTCGGAGGCGTGGCAGCACCATCCGGAACGGCCGACAGTGAGGCCAGGACCAGCGCTACCAGGAGGATTGCCGCAGAGCGACCCACGCGCAGGGCGCGATTAGAACACACTCCCGGCGCGATTTCAGCGGGTACCGCAGCGAAGTGCCTGCATCTGCCTGCTACCTTGATTGCACGGTGATCGTTTTGATCCCGTGGAGATCTGGCTTCTCGTTCCTCCTTTTCAGGTGATTCGAGTCAGTTACATCTCGAAACCCTGCTCAAAAACAAGGAGTCGAACATTTTGTCCCAGTCTTTCCAGGCACCATGCTCATTTAACGAGCTGGGCGTCAGCGCTCCGGTTGCGGCCGTTCTCGCCGGCGCCGGCTTCACCGAACCTTTTGCAATTCAGAAACTTGTTCTTCCAGATGCTCTTGCCGGCCTCGACATCGTCGCCGAGGCGCCGACGGGGTCCGGCAAGACACTCGCCTTCGGCCTGCCGCTGATCGAGCGCCTGACCGGAGCGAATGCGCAGCCCGGCGGGCTGATCCTCGTTCCGACCCGGGAGCTCGCAACCCAGGTCGCAGCCGACCTCCGTCTGCTTGCCGCGGCGAACAAGCTGCGCATCGCGACGGTCTACGGCGGCACCGCCGTCATGCCGCAGGCGCGCAAGGCGAAGGATGCGCACATCCTCGTCGCAACGCCCGGCCGGCTTCAGGATCTGATCGAGCGCCGTCTCGTCGATCTCAAGCGGGTCAGCGTGCTCGTCCTCGACGAGGCAGACCGGATGCTCGACATGGGCTTTCGTCCGCAGGTCGAGAAGATCATCCGTCGGCTTCCCGCCGCGCGCCAGACCATGCTCTTCTCGGCGACGCTCGACGGCGAGGTCGAAACACTCGCCCGCAGCTATACGCGCAACCCGGGCCGGTTCCAGGCCGATCCGCTCAACCGCGACTCCGATGCGGTCGTCGAGCACGCGTTCATCGCCGTGACCGCAGACGACAAGCTCGATCGTCTCATCGAGCTCCTCGACAAGCACAACGGCGTCACGCTGGTCTTCGTCCGTACGAAGCGCGGCGCGGAGCGCCTCGGCGTGAAGCTCAGGGAGCGCGGCGTCGACGCGACGGCGATGCACGGCGACATGACACAACGCGCCCGCGAGAAGGCGCTCGAGCGCTTCCGCTCCGGTCGGGTGACGACACTCGTCGCGACGGACGTCGCGGCTCGCGGACTCGATCTCGAGACGATCAGCCAGGTGATCAACTACGACCCGCCCGAGGACGACAAGGGCTACGTCCACCGCATCGGCCGGACCGGTCGCGCGGGGCGCGCGGGTCACGGAATCACGCTCGTCCTCCCCGAGCAGCAGGGAACCGTCAGCCGTGTCGCCGCACGGCTCGGGCACAAAGAGCGGTTCGAGAGCTCCGGGATGCGCAGCGAACGGCCGAAGCTCGTTTACACGAGTCGCCGCGGTCGACGCTCTCGCTGGTAGGCCGACTCCCGCCGCGCCTGGGGGGCCGAA
>DASZPQ010000070.1:0-4781 GCA_035550275.1 Gaiellaceae bacterium
TCCCGCGAGACGAGGTTCTCATCCAGCACGACCGTCTCGTGGTAGGCGCGATCGCCCATCCCCAAAGCGATCAGTGCCCTCAGGCCCAGGTCGCGATAGGCCTGCTGGACGGCGTCGAGCGACTCGTCGGTGAAGCCCTGCAGCTCGTAGAGGAAATCGACGACACAGGTCGCGCCGGAGCGCAGCATCTCGATCCCCCCGAGCAGCGTGCGCACGTAGACCTCGCGCGGGCTCTGCGCGGGGGCAGCGAGCACCGGGTAGGAGAAGAGCATCCACGGCTCGAGCGGCAGGTTGTCCCAGATGCCGCGGAACCAGTTCTCGGCCGAGTGAGCGTGCGCGTTGACGGAGCCTGGCACGACGGCGAGCCGCGAGCAGTCGATCATCTCGGCGCCAGCGAGGCCGTCCCCGATGGCCGAGATTCGGCCACCTGAAATGGCGACGTGGGTGCGGGCAAACTGCCCCGCACCGACATCCACCAGGCCGCCTCGGAGAACGAGCTCCGCGGTCGGCGCAGCCACTTACGCTTCGCTCGCGATATCGACCACAACGTCGCCCGGGACGTTCGCTTCCAGGGCTTGCTTGCTGAACGCGAGCGCCGACTTGATGTTCGGCACGACACTGCGCGCAATCGCAACCAGCACGACGTAGAGCACGCCGGCGAGCAGCCAGGCCTCGAGCGGCACCGGGCCCCACGAGTTCGGCTCCGCGGCTTCGAGCCAGCCGTTCGGCCAGCCTGCCGTCCCCGTCACGCCGAAGAACACGGCGCCGAGCAACGCGAGCACGGCCGGGATGTTCACCGGCCCCGCATCGGTGAACGAGGGCACGCTCGTGAGCGGCCGCGAGATCTTGAACCAGCGCGGCAGCAGGAAGTGGTCGACGACCATGATCACCGTCGCGCAGGGCACGGTGACGGCGAGGAACGCTGCGACCTTGAACCAGCCGTCGACGAACTTGAAGTTGACGAGGTAGCCGGCCCACGCGCCGCCGGCCGCGACGATCACGCAGGTGAAGATCCGCCGCCACGGCTTCCAGCTTCCGAGCAGGTTCTGGCCCGCGTTCACCGACTCGTAGTAGTTGCCGTCGTTGATCGCGAACTGGCTGATCGTCGCGATGATCAGCGCCAGCCAGAAGAGCCCGAAGAGCGAGTAGTGGACGGTGAACCGGAAGACGGTGGCCTGATCGGTCGAGTTGGCGAGCTTCGCCATCATCCAGCCCGCCATCGTGAAGAGCAGGAACCACACACCTGCGAAGAGGTACGTCGACAGCGGCCATGTGAACCGTGGCCTGCCGTAACGCCAGACGTCGGGCTCGTTGCCCCACATCGCAAAGCCGATCACTCCGGTCACCGCGACCCAGGCCGGGAAGCCGCCGCCGGCCGGCGAGCCGCTCAGATGGCCGCCGTCGTCGATGAAGCCCTTCGCGACCATGTAGATCGCCCAGATGATCAGGATCGGCGTCACGAGGTAGCGCGCGAAGACGCTGATCCCGGTGAAGCCGAACAGGTTGTTGAAGATCATGATCCCGGCCAGGAGGATCGAGAAGAGCTCGAGGTGGCCCCAGCTGTAGAAGCCGTCCCAGATCTGGGCGAGCAGCCCGGCCTGGAATCCGACCCACCCGAGCGGCGCGATCAGGACGAACGCCGACACGAGCCACGAGCCGCCCGTGCCGAAGATCGAACGCGTGAGGAGCGCGTGCGTTTGTCCGGTCCGCGAGCCGAGGAACGCGCCGAACATCGCGTAGGCGATGTAGAGGCCGTAGCCGACGACCGTGATCAGGACGGTCTTCGCGAGGCTGTGGCCGCCGGAATAGATCTCGATCCCGAGCGCCATGTACGAGAACCCGGCGACGAAGGTCGTCCAGAGGCCCATGAAGTGCCAGACCGGCCGGCGGTGCTCGAGCGGCACGATCCCCGTCTCGGCCGTCGAATAGTCGTGCTTGATCGAGGCATCGAGCTCCGCCCGCTCGAAGGCGATGTCAGCCTTCAGCTCGTCGACGTCGTGCGCAAACTCTTCCCGCTCTGGTGCCATGCCTGAGGCCTCCTTTTGGAGTCACGTACCGACCGGCCGAGTCTAAGACTCCGGTCGGCTGATTCCCATTCAGGAAACGAAAGGGAAATGGCTAGGAAATGCTGACGCTTGCCGTCTCGAGCTCGACCACTTGAACCGGCTGCTCGTTGGACTGGCCGAGCTGGCCGATCCGGTCGACGACGTTCAGGCCTGCCGTCACCTTCCCGATGATCGCGTAGTCGGGCGTCAACGCTGCGCGCGGCGGCGTGACGATGAAGAACTGGCTGCCGGCGGTTCCGGGAGCTTCGTCGGAGGCCTTCGCCATCGCGACGACGCCGTGGGTGTAGGCAGCGTTGGCCGGAGGCGTGTCGACCGTCTCGTATCCGGGTCCGCCTGCTCCGGTGCCGGTCGGATCGCCGCCCTGGATCACGAAGCCGGGAACGATCCGGTGGAAGATCGTATGGTCGAAGAAGCCCTTGAGCGCGAGCTCAACGAATGAGGCGACCGCATTCGGGGACTGCGCCTGATCGAGCTGGATCGTGAACGTGCCGCAGTTCGTCTGGATCGTCACGTCGTAGGTCTTTCCCGCAGCGAGCGTTGCGAGCGTCTCCTTCAGCTTCCCATCCGGCTTCGGCTTTGGCGACGGCAGCTCCACGCAGCCGTTCAGCAGCGCTCCTCCGATCGGCTGAGGAGCGTTCTTCCAGCCTGCGATCAGCGGGGCCGCTTCCGACGAGGCGACGACATAGGCGAGGCCTTTCGCCGTCTTCGTCCCGACATCGACGAGGCCGACGAGCGAGCCCGAGGCGGTGACGATCGCTCCTCCGCTTGCGATCGGGAGCACGAGCGCGTCGGTGCGCGACACTCCTCGCCGGGTGATCCCGCCGATCGGGCGGATCCATGGAATCGACCCAACGGAGCCGACAGCCACGATGTTCGGCGCGCCGCTCAGCACGGCAACCGCAGCTCCGACCTTGGGCGGCCGGGCCGCGACCTTGAACTCGTAGCCGGCGATCGGCGTGTCGCTCTGGATCAACGCCAGATCGCTTCCGTCATCGGCGCCGATCACCGTCCCGGTCCCGATCACCTTCTTGCCCCGTTTGATCGCGACCGCCTTGGCGCCGTGAACGAGGTGCTCCACGGTCGCCACGAGCGTCGGGCCGATCACGACGCCGGAGCCGACGAGCTGCTGCCCCGAGGACGTCGTGGTCTGGATGCCGACGACGCCGCTTCCTTCGCGGCTCGCGACGAGCTTGAACGCCTTCACGCTGGGCGAGGACGGGCTCTTGGCGGCAGCGTTCCCCGCGCAGAGCGCGAATCCCAGAACCGCAGCGACCCAGAGCACCCCTCTCACGCGCACAAAGCTTAGAAGCTCTGACTGGTCGACGCATCCCCGATCAGTCAGGGCTGCTTAAACAGGAAACGCCCTCGCGGGCGCTTTCTGTGTCAGTAGGTGCCGCTTCGAGGCGGCGGGTGGAAAAGGGTTACGGGCCGGAGACTGCTGCGATTGTGAGGGTGCTGGTGTAGCTGCCGGCGTAGCTGTTGCCGGGGATCGAGACGTTGATCGACGGGGTGACGGTGAAGCGGCCCATGCCGGTGTTCGCGGCGGCGTTGAAGACCTTGACCGCGGTCGGGGCCGTTGCCGCCGCCGGAATCGTCAGCGGGTAGCTGATCGAGTTCGTCGGGTTGGTGCAGGTACCACCAGCGGTGCACGAGCTCGTCGCCGACGCCAGCGACGACGCCGAGGTCGCCAGCGTGTGGCCGGCACCGTCGTTGAACGTGGTCGAGGTCATCGTCAGGTTCCAACCGGCACCCGAGCCACGAAGGTCGTTCATCGTCAGCGGCAAGGTGTAGTTGACCGACTGATCGGTGCCGTCAAGGGTGTCGCTGATCGACGCCGTCGCACCGTTGCTCAGCGAAAGCGACCCCGCGCCGGTGACCGTCGCGGTCGCCGTGACCGTGTTCGCGACCGCTGCTGCTGCAAGAACAAGGGCCAAAACTCCAAGCCCGACAAGTGTGAAAACCCGCTGCCTCATGATGAACTCCTCGCTAGATCGAAAGGGACAACCTGCTGACAAGGAGCAGCATCGAGCACCCCGGTTACAGACCCGGGGCAGCCTCGGTATGCAAGAGGTTGGCACGAAAACTGCCTCCCGCCCGGCCGGGAGCGGACGCGGGCGCCGCTACGGTGTGGTGAACAGCAGAGAGGAAGGCCGACCGGATGAGCCCGAGCAAGAAGCGCCAGACGATGGGAAAGATGACGCGAGAACGAGAGCTCCGAGAGCGTCGCGCGATGAAGCAGGAGAAGAAGGACGGCAAGAAGCTTGCTGCGGCGACCGAGCCCGTCGAGGGCGTCGAGGCAGTCGATCTGCCGGACGACTCGCTCGACGCTCCTGTGCTCTAGCCGCAGGAGCGAGGGCCTCAGCGCGATCCGGACGCGAGACCGCCGGCGATCTCGCGGCGAATGTCGGTTGGTAGCGTGCAGTGGGTGCTCGGACACCCACAGGTGAACATCTACTCGCGGGATGTCGCCCGCGGGGTCGCGTTCTATCGAAGCCTCGGATTCGAAGAGACCTTCAGGACGCCGGCGGCAGGCGATCCGATCCACGTCGAGTTGACCCTCGACGGCTTCATCGTCGGGATCGCGGCCGTGGAATCCGCCGTCGCCGACCACGGGCTGGCGCTCGACGCGAGCGAGCGAGGCCGCGGGATGGAGATCGTGCTCTGGGCCGACGACACGGACGCAACCTTCGCGCGGCTCACGGCGGCTGGAGCACG
>DASZPQ010000071.1:0-68040 GCA_035550275.1 Gaiellaceae bacterium
GAATGCGGTGGCTGCGCTGCTCGTGGCGCCCGGCGAGCTCGCGCTGAGCGTCGGGCCGAACGCGCCGATCGCCGCGGCGATCGCGATCCCGAGCACGACGCCGAGCAGCCCGCCGAGCACGCCCTGGGCGAACGACTCGCCGACGACCTGGCGGATCACTCGGCGCTGTGTCCAGCCGAGAGCCTTCAACGTGCCGAGCTCACGGACGCGCTTGCCGACCGATGAGAGCGTCAGGAGCGCGGCCATCAGGAAGGCGGCGAGCGCAGCGAGTGCAGCCAACGCGACGCCGAGCCGGTGCGAGAGGTTCGACGCGTCGACGAGCGAGCCACTGATCTGATCGGCAACCTGCTTCGAGCTTGCGACCTGAGCATTCGGGAACTTGGTCTCGATCTCTTTCTGCACCGCGGAGACGTCCTTGCTGTTCGTCGCGCGGACGAGGACGACGTTCGTCAGCGCCTTCTGGGCGGCGAGCGTCTGCAGCTTGGAGAGCGGGATGTAGACGTCGGCCGTCTGACCGCCGAGCGGGGGCTTCACGAGCCCGATCACGTTGAATTTCGTCCCGTTCAGGTTCAGCGTCGAACCGAGCTTCAGCTTGTTCTGAGCCGCGTACGAGTCGGCGACGAGGGCCTGATTGGTGCTGGAGGTCGAGAAGAAGGTGCCGCTCGAGAGGAGCGAGGGAGTCACAAGCCCGATGTCCGGCTGGGACGGATCGACACCCGCAATCGTGTAGCTCGAGCTCTTGATGTTCGTCTGTGGCGGATTCACGATCTGCTGAATCGTCTGCTGCGGCGTGACGATGTTCTTGCGGAAGTTCTGGAAGCCCGCCGGGAAGCACTTCGCAGCCGCGCCGGCCGCGAAGCCCCGGAAGCCACCGCGCCCGCCACCGCCGCCACCACCGTTGTTGCCGCCGCCCCCGAGGGTGCTGCCGCTACCGGAGCCGCTGCCCGTGCTGGGCGCGGTCGTGGCGGATGAGGGCACGAGCTTCGCGAAACAGGCGCGGATCTTTGCCTGCTCGGCGGGCGTCTGCTGGACACGAACTCTGCCGGTCACGGTCAGGCTCTGGCCGCCGGTCTTGATCTTGGCGACGATCTTCGGAACTGTCCCCGACTGGTGCACGGCGCTCAACACGAGCCCTGAAGAGACAGCCGAGACACCGCTGAGTGCCGCGATCTGCTTCGTCTGGCTCTGCGGGAAGGTGAGCTGCGTTCCGGGAAGGAAGAAATCGTGAACGAACTTCGCGCCGGGCTTGCCGAGCTTCGAGAGGTCGGTTACAGCCGACTGGTTCGCCTGGACGACCTGGCGGTCGCCCGAGTTGCCGCCGAAGCCGCCTCCGCCGAAGCCACCGCCGCCACCGCCCGTGTCGGCCGTGGCCGGAGCGAGCGTCACGGTCAGATCCGTGCCGATGCTCGAAAGCGGGTTCAGCGCCGTCTTCTGCGCCTTGTCGAGACCGCTCGACAGCGCCGAGATCGCGATCACGAGCGCAACGCCGACGGAGAGGCCGAGCAGCGTCAGGATCGTCCGGCTCTTGCGCCGAAGGAGCTCGCTACGAAGATAGGAGAGATAGAACACGCCGCGACAAAGAAAACCAGCCGCGCCTAAGAAGAGGCTAAAAACTCTTCAGACGGACGTTGCTTCGCTGCCGGCGCGGAAGGTGAACCGCATGATCGTTCCCTCGTCCGGCGCCGGCTCGGCAGTGATCGTGCCGCCGTGAGCCTCGGCGACCTGCTTCACGATTGCGAGGCCGAGACCGGAGCCCGGCATGCTCCGAGCCGAGGTCGCGCGATAGAAGCGGTCGAAGATGAACGGCAGGTCATCGGCGGCAATTCCCGGCCCGTGATCGCGCACCGTCAGCTCGCCGTCGGCCAGCCGGACGTCGATGCGCCCACCGGCGGGGCTCCATTTGGCGGCGTTGTCGAGCAGGTTCGCGAGTGCCCGCTCGAGGGACGCCGGTGTGCCGACAACCGTCGTCGGTGTGAGCTCGGAGTCGATCGCGACGTCTGGATGGTTCCGGGTCGTGCGCCGGATCGCGTCCTCCGCGATCAGGTCGAGCCTGACCTCCTCGAAGACGGGCCGCTGCTCCTCGCCCTGGGCGAGCTCGGTCAGCTCTCCGATCAGCGCGGTCATCTCGGTGAGCTGCGCGACGACGTCGGAGAGCATGTGCGCTCGCTCGTCGGCCGGGATCTCGTGCTTCGAAGCGAGCATCTCGATATTTGTGCGCAGGCTCGTCAACGGCGTGCGGAGCTCATGCGAGGCGTCCTGCACGAGTTGGCGCTGTTGCTGCGCCGCAGCGTCGAGCGATTCGAGCATCGCGTTGAAGGTTGTTGCAAGGTGACTCAGCTCGTCATTGCCAGTCACCGCGATCCGCCTTGTCAGGTCTCGAGTTGTCCGGACGTCCTCAGCGGCGTCGCTGAGGCGCCGGACTGGGATCAATGCGGCGCGAGCGACGAGGAAGCCCGATCCGGCAGCGATTCCGATCCCACCCAAGGCGACGATGACGAGCCAGAGCTCGATCTTGCGAAGCGCGTGATTTGCCTCACCAATCGAAGCCGCCACCTCAATTGCATAGCCGGGCTGCGAGCTCAGCGCGACGGCGTAAATGCGCGCAGATTGACCCCCGACCTTCGTATCGAAGAAAAAGGCGTGACTCCCGCCGGCGACGAGTTTCTCTCGCTTTGAGACCTTCAGGGTCCTGAGTGGGCTCTGAAGCGGGGAATATGCCGATCCGTTGCTCGCGACGAATCTGAAGGGCAACGAGAACGCCTGGTCTGGGCCGAACCCGGGGCCGGTGATCACATATGTCCCGACCTTTCCAGTCGGTGCTGGCAGTTGGAATCCTCGTGGAAATCGGACCTGTCCGGCCGCAGTCGCGAGCCCGGAGTTGATCGGGCCGTAAAGCTCATTGCGAACAACGAAATAGACGATGACCGACGCGAGCACGACGGCCGCCGCGACCGCAGCCGTAGCTACGAGCACGAGCCGGATGCGAAGGCTCACGACTCTCGCAAGGCATACCCGACGCCACGAACCGTGTGGATCAGCCGGGGAGCGCCGCCTATCTCGGTTTTCTTCCGGAGATAGCTGATGTAGACGTCGAGCGAGTTCGAGCCGTAGCCGAAGTCGTAGCCCCAGACGCGGTCGAAGATCACCGAGCGTGTGAGCACCTGCCGTGGATTGCGCAGGAAGAGCTCGAGCAGCGCAAACTCGGTGCGTGTCAGGACGAGCGGCTCCGTGCCGCGGGTCACCTCGCGGGTGCCGGTGTCGAGTTCGAGATCGGCGAACCGCAGGACGTCGGCCGCCTCGTCGGCGCCGAGCCGGCGGAGCAACGCGCGCACACGCGCGACGAGCTCTTCGAGCGCGAACGGCTTCACGAGATAGTCGTCTGCTCCGGCTTCGAGCCCGGCGACGCGGTCGGAGACCTGGTCTCGCGCGGTCAGCATCAAGATCGGGATCTGGTTTCCGTCGGCGCGAAGCCTTCGCGTGACCTCGAGCCCGTCGAGGCCCGGCATCAGGATGTCGACGACCAGCAAGTCGACCGCGGCCCCGGTCTTCGCGAGCATTTCAAGGGCCTCTTCGCCGTCGGCTGCAGCCTCGACCGAGTAGCCCTGAAGCGTCAGCGCGCGCCGCAGCGCGTCGCGGACCGCCTGGTCGTCGTCGACAACGAGAATCGCCATAGCCGTATCGTGAACGTTGCGCACGATGTTTGACGAGTCGAGGCGTCGCTCAGCGGGACTCGAGCGCGCCATGCGACTCTCCCCGAAAGTTGCCGGAGGGGCGCGGTGTGTGCGCACCGCGCCCCTCCGACCACCCTGTTCGAGAGAAACACAGACCGGCTTGGAGGGTGAAGCCGGACTGCCGGTCGCGTCGCGCGGTTCGCCGTGGGAGGAAGTGGCTTTCGCGCAACACAGTGAGTGGATACTCGCCGTGCTCTCTAAGAGAAGGCTTAGACCGCGTTAAACGTTGCTTGAGTTTCGGCCGAGCGGTGGGCGAGGCTACGCGGCCTGAGCCCGCGCCGCGAGCCAGCGGTCGACCGTCTCGGCGCAGCGGCGGCCCTCGTTGATCGCCCAGACGATCAGCGACTGGCCGCGGCGTGCATCGCCGGCGGCGAAGACGCCGTCGACGGATGTGGCGTACGTCGGGGCCTTCGCATTGCTGCGCTCATCCTGCTCGACGCCGAGCTGGTCGAGGAGGTGGCCCTCGGGGCCGAGGAAGCCCATGGCGAGCAGGACGAGCCCGGCGGGGTGCGTCTCCTCGGTGCCCGGGAGGAGGTCGAACGGCGGCACGCCGCTGTTCTGGGCCCACTGGATCTCGCTGACTCGTCCGTTCTCGCCGCTGAACCTCGTCGTCGAGACCGCGAAGTCGCGCTGGCCGTTCTCTTTCAGCGCGTACGGCGTGCGCAGCTTCATCGGCCAGCGTGGCCAGGGCGTGATCGCGTCCGGGCGCGACGCCGGCGGCTCGCCGACGAGCTCGAGCTGCGTCACGGACGCTGCCCCTTCGCGGGTTGAGTTCGCGACGCAGTCGGCGCCGGTGTCGCCACCTCCGATCACGATCACGTGCTTGCCGGCGGCGCTGATCGCCTGCGCCGGCGCTGCAGGCGCGCCGGCGACCTGGGGTCCGAGCTCACGTGCGACCCAGCGGTTTCGCTGATAGAGGTACTCCATCGCGAAGTGGACGCCGTTGAGCTCGCGGCCCGGAACCGGAAGGTCGCGCGGGACACGCGCGCCGGTTGCGACGACGACGGCGTCGTAGGTGTCGCGCAGCTCGGATGCCTCGAGGTCGACGCCGACGTTCACGCCGAAGCGGAACTCGACGCCTTCAGCGGCGAGCTGCTCGACGCGGCGCTCGACGACGGTCTTCTCGATCTTGAAGTCCGGGACGCCGAAGCGCACGAGCCCACCGCCGGCCTCGTCGCGCTCGAAGACGGTCACGGTGTGACCGGCGCGGTTCAGCTGCTGGGCGCAGGCGAGGCCGGCAGGCCCGGAGCCGATCACGGCGACGGTGCGTCCTGTTCGCGTCGCCGGCGGTTGCGGCACGATCCAGCCCTCGTCCCAGCCGCGATTCACGATCGCGAGCTCGATCTGCTTGATCGTGACGGCTTTGCCCTCGCGGATCTCGAGGACGCAGGCAGCCTCACACGGGGCGGGGCAGAGGCGGCCGGTCCAATCCGGGAAGTTGTTCGTCCGGTGGAGCTGCTCGATTGCCTCCTGCCAGCGGTCGCGGTAGACGAGGTCGTTCCAGTCCGGGATCAGGTTGTTGACCGGACAGCCGTTGTGGCAGAACGGGACGCCGCACTCCATACAACGGGCGCCCTGCTCCCGCAGGCCGACGAGTGGGAGCGTGCCGACGAATTCCTTGTAGTCGTGGATTCGCTCCTCGGGCTTGCGCTCCGGGTTCTCGACCCGCTCGACCTTGATGAAGGCTCCGACCTCTCCCATCAGACGGCTGCGCCTTCGGTCTCGCTCGTCACGAAGCCTTCGCCGCCCGTCGAGACCTCGTGCTCGTCGTGGTAGACGACTTGGCCGGCCGCCAGCTCGGCCAGCGCCCGCTTGTAATCGTGCGGCATCACCTTGACGAACTGCGGCAGGTAGTCGTCCCAGCTCGAAAGCACGCGCGCGGCGACTGTCGAGCCGGTGCGCTCGCGGTGCTCCTCGACGAGGGCTTTCAGGATCGCGACGTCCTCTTCCTCGAGCGGGTCGAAGCCGACGAGCTCCATGTTGCAGCGGTCACCGAACCCGCCGTCCTCGTCGAGGACGTATGCGACGCCGCCGCTCATCCCGGCCGCGAAGTTGCGCCCGGTGCGGCCGAGGACGACGACGTGGCCGCCGGTCATGTACTCGCAGCCGTGGTCGCCGACTCCTTCGACGACGGCCTGGGCTCCCGAGTTCCGCACGGCGAACCGCTCGCCCGCCAGCCCGCGGAAGAACGCGCGGCCGGAGGTGGCGCCATAGAGGACGGTGTTGCCGACGATCACGTTTTCCTCGGCCGGGAATGTGGCTGCGTCTGGCGGCTGGACGGAGACGACGCCGCCTGACAATCCTTTACCGGTGTAGTCGTTCGCATCGCCCTTCAGGGTCAGCTCGATCCCGGGAGCGAGCCAGGCGCCGAAGGACTGGCCCGCCGAGCCGTGCAGGGTGAACTTGATCGTCCCGGCCGGCAACCCGTCGACGCCATGCGCGAGCGTGACCGCGTTTGAGAGCAGCCCGCCGATCGTGCGGTTGACGTTGCGGACGCGAACCTCGCCGGTAACGGGCGTCCCGTTGTCGATCGCGCCGCGGGCGGCCTCGATCAGCTCCCAGTCGAGAGCCCCCGGCAGCGGCGATTCCTGGGCCTGCGTGCGGCGGCGCGGAACGCTGTCGGGCATGTCAGGCGCGAGCAGCAGGTTGGAGAGATCGACGCCACGTCCCTTCCAGTGCTCGATTGCGTCGTTCGCTTCGAGCAGGTCGACACGTCCGATCAGGTCCTCGAACCGCGCGACGCCGAGGCGCGCCATGATCCCGCGCACCTCCTCGGCGATGAAGAAGAAGAAGTTGACGACGTGCTCGGGCGTGCCGGCGAAGCGCGCGCGCAGCACCGGGTCCTGGGTCGCGATTCCGACCGGGCACGTGTTGAGATGGCAGGCGCGCATCATCACGCAGCCGGTCGCGATCAGCGGCGCTGTGGCGAAGCCCATCTCGTCGGCGCCGAGGAGCGCGGCGACCACGACGTCGCGCCCGGTCTTCAGCTGGCCGTCCGTCTGCACCCAGATCCGGGAGCGCAGGTCGTTCCGCACGAGCGTCTGCTGCGTCTCCGCGAGCCCGATCTCCCAGGGCACGCCTGCCGACTGGATCGACGAGAGCGGGGAGGCGCCGGTGCCGCCGTCGTGGCCCGCGATCACCACATGGTCGGCGTTGCACTTCGCGACGCCCGCCGCCACCGTGCCGACTCCCATCTCGGAGACGAGCTTCACCGACACGTCGGCGCGCGGATTCGCGCAGCGCAGGTCGTAGATCAGCTGCTTCAGATCCTCGATCGAGTAGATGTCGTGGTGCGGAGGCGGCGAGATCAGCCCGACGCCCGGCGTGGACGAGCGGATCTTCGCGATGTACGCGTCGACCTTGTGCCCGGGCAGCTGTCCGCCCTCGCCAGGCTTCGCGCCCTGCGCCATCTTGATCTGGAGCTGGTCGGCATTGACGAGGTAGTTGATCGTGACACCGAAGCGGCCGGAGGCGACCTGCTTGATCGCCGAGCGCCGCGAGTCGCCGTTCGCGTCAGGCGTGAAGCGCACCGGGTCCTCGCCGCCCTCGCCCGTGTTCGACTTGCCGCCGATCCGGTTCATGGCGATCGCCAGCGTCTCGTGGGCCTCGCGCCCGAGCGACCCGAGCGACATTGCGCCGGTCGCGAATCGCTTCACGATCTCAGCCGCAGGCTCGACGTCCTCGATCGGGATCCCGTCGCCGTCGGCGTAGCGGAACTTCAGCAGCCCACGCAGTGTCGCCTTCTGGGACGCATCCTCGTTCACGAGCCGCGAGTACTCCTCGTAGGTCTTCGCTCCGCCTTCTCGAACGGCAAATTGCAGGAGCGCGATCGTCTCGGGGTTCCACTGGTGCTGCTCCCCTTCGGAGCGCCACGCGTAGACGCCGCCAAGCGGGAGCATGTGCCCGGGTGTCACGGGATAGCCGCGGGCGTGGCGATCGAGTGCCTCCTGAGCCAACACGTCCGCGCCGATGCCGGCGATCCGGGAGGGCGTGCCCGTGAAGTGGCGTTCGACGAGTTCCTCTTCGAGGCCCACGGCCTCGAAGATCTGCGCGCCGCAGTAGGACGGGATCGTGGAGATCCCCATCTTGGAAATCGTCTTGAGCAGGGCTTTCTTGATCCCGGCGATCGCGCGCTCTTCCGCTTCGTGATGCGTCATGCCCTCGGGCAGCCAGTCACCGTCGGCGAGCTCGCCCAGAGTCTCGAGCATCACGTACGGGTTGATCGCAGAGACGCCGTATCCGATCAGTGTCGCGAAGTGGTGCACCTCGCGCGGCTCGCCGGACTCGACGACGAGCCCCGCCTGGAGGCGCGTTCCCTGCCGGACGAGATGGTGGTGAACGGAAGCGACTGCAAGCAGCGCCGGGATCGGCACCCGCTCGGCACCGAGGTTGCGATCGCTGAGGATCAGGATGTTCACGCCGTCTGCGAGCGCGTCGTCGGCCTCGCGCGAGATCCGCTCGATCGCCGCCGTCATGCCGGCGACACCCTCGGCGAGCGGCCAGGTGATGTCGACCGTGTGGGCGTTGAAGATCGCCGAGTCCACCTGGCGCAAGCTTTCGAGCTCACTGTTCCGCAGGATCGGCCGTTCGATCGAGAGCTGATGCGCGTGCTCGGGTGTTTCGTCGAGCAGGTTTCGCTCGGAGCCGACACTGGTGCCGACGCTCATCACGACGTACTCGCGCGTCGAGTCGATCGGCGGGTTCGTCACCTGCGCGAAGAGCTGCTTGAAGTACGAGTAGAGGAGCGGCCGCTGGTCGGAGAGCACGGCAAGCGCGAGGTCGTTCCCCATCGAGCCGATCGGCTCCTCGGCGTTCTTCGCGAGCGGCGCGAGGATCACGCGCAGATCCTCCTGCGTGTAGCCAAATGCCAGCTGGCGCGCTCGCAGCGGCTCGACCCGCGGCACGCGCGGCGGCCGCTCGGGCAGATCCTTCAGGTGGACGACACCCTGCTCGAACCACTCGGCATACGGCCTGCGGGTCGCGATCTCGCGCTTGATCTCGGCGTCTTCGACGATCCGGCCCTTCGCAAGGTCGACGAGGAAGAGCTTCCCGGGCTGGAGCCGCCCTTTGCGGAGGACGTTCTCCGGAGGGTCGTCGAGCACGCCGGCCTCGGAGCCGAGGACGATCCACCCGTCCTTCGTCTCGAGCCAGCGCCCCGGGCGAAGCCCGTTGCGGTCGAGCGTTGCGCCGATCATGGTGCCGTCGCTGAAGGAGATCGAGGCCGGGCCGTCCCACGGCTCCATCAGGCAGCCGTGGAAGTCGTAGAAGCCGCGCAGCTCGTCGCTCACGTCGGCTCGGCCGGAGTACGCCTCGGGGATCATCATCATCAGCGCATGCGGCAATGAGCGGCCGGCGAGCACGAGCAGCTCGAGCACGTTGTCGAAGTTGGCGGTGTCAGAACCGCCCGGGCGCACGACCGGCAAGACCTTCTGGAGGTCGTCGCCGAAGAGCTCGGAGGCAAGCTGCGACTCGCGCGCGCGCATCCAGTTGACGTTGCCGCGCACGGTGTTGATCTCGCCGTTGTGCGCGACCATCCGGTACGGATGCGCGAGCTCCCAGCTCGGGAAGGTGTTCGTCGAGAAGCGCGAGTGCACGAGCGCGAGCGCGCTCTTCATCAGCGGGCTCTGCAGGTCGGGGAAGCAGCCTGCAAGCTGCGGCGACATCAGCATTCCCTTGTAGACAATCGTCCGCGACGAGAAGCTCGGGATCACGAGATCGGGCCCGGCGGCGAGCTCGGCGACCCGGCGGATCACGTAGAGCTTGCGCTCGAAGGCGGCCTGATCGGTCGCTAGGTCAGGCGCTGCGGCGACGACGAGCTGCTTGACGACGGGCGCGACCGTGGCGGCGGTGTCTCCGACGTGCTCTAGGTCGACCGGCACATCTCGCCAGCAGACGACGCGCTGGCCTTCGGCGACGACCGTGTCCGCCAGCAGCTGCTCGAGCTCGGCGGCGCGTGCCGAATCGTCGCGCGGGAGGAAGCACACTGCCACGCCGTACTGGCCTGCGGGCGGAAGCTCCTCGTCGAGCACCGAGCGAAAGAATTCGTCGGGCAGCTGCAGCAGCACGCCGGCGCCGTCGCCCGTTCTCGCGTCGGCGCCGCTCGCGCCGCGATGCTCGAGGTTCTCGAGCGCCCGGATCGCGCGCTGCACCGTTTCATGGGTCGGGACGCCGTTCAGCCGCGCCACGATCGCGACACCACAGGAATCGTGCTCGAACCGTGGGTCGTAGAGGCCGACCGGTTCGGTCGGCCGCGCCCGAGGCGGGTCGGGAGTGGGGTCGCTGATGGTGGCACCAAGTGTCACGTGAAGAAGCCTTTCTTGCTGAATGGGCCCGCCTCGGAGATTGTTGCTAGCCGGCGGGGCGGGAAAACGAATCGCCGACTAGCTGGCAGGCTTCTTGATCGCCTTCGCGCGCGCGAACGTGGTCGTCTTCGAGCTATTGATCGTCGTGGTCGCGCGCATGGCTTCAAAAAGAATAGAAATTGTCAACCGCCGCCGCAAGTCGGAACCGAAACAGTGCAATCTTGCCGTCGGCTGGAGTAGACTTGTCCTCTAATGGCCGAGCGCAGGATGATGGAAGTCCATGACGGTGCTTCCTGCGCTGTCGCGGCCACATCTGACCTGATCGGATCGAAGTGGACCGCACTGCTCGTCCACGACCTCTCGGAGGGCCCGCGCCGCTTCACGCAGCTCGAGCACGCCTGCACCGGCATCAGCCCGCGTACGCTCTCGGAGCGGCTGCACATGCTGGAGATCGAGGGGATCGTCGTCCGTCACAGCTATCCGGAGTCGCCACCGCGCGTCGAGTATGAGCTCACGGACAAAGGCGTCTCGCTGCTGCCGATCATCGATGCGATGAGCACCTTCGGCCACGCCTGGCTGATCGACGACCACGATCACGAGCATGTGACGCGCCCGCGCGTCGGCATCGCCTAGCCACTCTGCCCTAGCCCGGCGAGTAGAAGGCGTACGTGTCTGCCGGGACGCCTTCGTCAGCGTTTGCGAATCCGCGACGGATGTATCCCGCGGGCGGAGCGTTGCACGTGAGCCCCTGGCCTGCGATGAAGACAGCGCGCTTGGCTCCAACGAGCACGCCGGCCGGATCCAGGCCCTCCGGCAGTTCGTCGAAGTTATTTCCGAGGCAGTACCCGACGTTCGGGGCCGCGCCGATCGTTTCGTGGGTGTCCTTTGCGACGTAGGCCGCCAGATCTCGGGTCGCGAGGGACGGCTTGCCGCAGGCCGGGGAAACGAGCATGCCTCCGACCAGCTGTGTCGGCCCGATCTGTGCCATCTGGACGCGGGTCGGGTAGCCGTCGCCGGGGACCGAGAGGATGCGGTCGACGTGGTGGGTTGCAGCGAAGGCGAGCAGCCGATCGATGGTCGGCCGGCCGAGATCGGCGGCGAAGGTGAGCTCCCAGACGAAGCGGCTCGTATCGAAGCTGTTCAGAGGCGTTCCGTGCTCCGCGAGCGGCTGCAGGCTGTTGTCTGCAACATCGAATCGCAGCCCTGCGTCGGCCTGCCAGAGGAGTGAATAGCCCGGGAGCCCGAATGGGAAGATCGCGACGGTTTCGCCGGACTTGATGCATGTCCGGGCAAGCGCTGTTGTAAAGAAACGGGGTTGCGGCGGTTGCTCGTGGAAGAGCGGCTGCCAGAAGGCCGGGACAAGCGCTCCGATGGCAAGGAGGGGCAGAAGATATGGCCGGGAGTAGATCCGGCCCTTCGTGTTCGCAATCCAGAAGGCCACGATCACAGCCCCCGCAAGCGACCCGTAGGTCATGAACCGAAACGGAAACGCGTTGCTGAATCCCGGGAGATGCGAGATCGCGTCCCACGGGAGCACGACCACTCGGTGCTTGTCGATCAGGAGCTCCGATCCAACGGCGACGAGGCAGACAAGCCCGAGCGCAGCAAGCAGGAACCTCGGCCCTGGCTTGCTCCAGAAGCGCCAGCCGAAGAGCGCAATGATCAGCAGAGCCGGAATCCCGAGATACGCGCCGGTGCCGCCGTCCGGAAGATGGGAGGTGAATGACGCAAATGAGGAACCACCTGCCGCGAATGCCTGCGACGGGACGACGAAGCTGACGACGTCGATGCCGCCGTTCTGTCCCTCTTCGAAGGAGTTGGAAACGAACCCGTCGATCGCGTAGAAGACGAATGGCGACGCCAGCGCGCCGGCGAGCGCATATCCCCAGACGAGCGGCACGAGTAGGGATCGAATCGATGGGCGTACCTCACGAACGAGCCAGAAAGCGAGCGCCAATGCGAACACCAGGACGAATGACGCCGTGTAGGCAAACTCGGTCGACAGGCTGAACTGAAATGCCAGGAGCGCGCCGAATCGCCAACTGAATCCACGCCGGGTGAGGTCGCCACGTAGAGCGCGGATGATGACGAGCGCGATCAGCGGGAGCACGAAAAGCGACGTCACGTGCAAGTTTCCCCAAACCTGTTCCCGGAGGATCGAGCCCGAGAAGCCATAGAGGTAGCCGCCCACGAGGGAGGCCCAGAGCGAGCGCGTCAGGTATCGGCAAAGCAGATACGCCGTCCAGGCACAAAGCGCCGGCATCAGCAGCATCGCGATGTCGGCCGAGACGATTGGCCCGAACAGGTAGGTCAGCGGGGAGAAGGCGAGCGCGAGCCCCGGCACCGAAGCCACCCACATCAGATTTACGCCGCTTGGCGAGTACACGGCGTGCGAGACAAACGGGTTTAGCCAGTGCGCGATCGCGTGGGGCCACCAGGCGAAGTCCCAGACGAAGATCTGTGGATCGAGCGACGAGCCGACGAGGACACGAGTCGGGTGCGGCACGAGCGGCCAGCCGAAGAACGCGAAGGACAGGGCCGCGAATCCGAGCAGGGCGATCAGATCCGTTTTCCGCCGCAAGAGCACCGCGCTCGATGCTAAAGGATGCCCTGGCTTGACACCCCGAAACCCTGTCGGCACACTGAAACCTCTGATGGCGACCTCCACGACTGAGCTCTCCCGGGTTTCCGGCGCGTCTTCACTGACGTCGATGTTCGTCGTGGTCGTCTCGATTCTCCCCCAATAGGGGGAGTAAGCACTCACGCAGCCAAAGACGCTGCAGACGCCGACCTCATCACAGGAGAGGTGCGCCCCGCTGCGTGCAAACGCAAACCACAGCATCGGGCGCCCGTAAAGGAGCAACGAGTGCACAGCAATACAAAACAACAGATTTTCGGCCCTGCGGGTACCCTTCCGGCGAGGTCGTTGCGCCTGCAAGTAGGCGCGGGACAGCGCTGGAAGGCCCTTTTCGAGGAGGTTTGGCGATGACACGCATACTCGGCTCGGACGCGATTCTCCGCTCTCTGGAAGCAGAGGGCGTCGAGGTCATGTTCGGCATCCCGGGCGGCGCGATCCTGCCTACCTATGACGCAATCGCGCGCGGGACGACCGTGCGTCATGTTCTGGCCCGCCACGAGCAGGGCGCGGGCCACATGGCCGAGGGATATGCGCGCGCCTCCGGCAAGGTCGGCGTCGCGATCGCGACGTCGGGCCCGGGTGCGACGAACCTCGTCACGCCGATCGCCGACGCCTGGATGGACTCGACGCCGCTCGTCTGCATCACCGGCCAGGTGCGCTCGAACCTGATCGGCACCGACGCCTTCCAGGAGACCGACGCGACCGGGATCACGATGCCGATCGTGAAGCACTCCTGGCTCGTCCAGGACGTGCGCGAGCTGCCCGCGGCGATGAAGGCGGCGTTTCACGTCGCGCAGTCCGGCCGCCCTGGCCCGGTGCTCGTCGACATCGCGAAGGACGCGCAGGAAGAGGAGTTCAACTTCTCCTATCCGGACGAGGTCGACCTGCCGGGCTGGAAGCCGCCGACGAAGGTGCACGAGCGCCAGATCCGCGAGGCCGCGAAGGCGATCGCGGCGGCGAAGCAGCCGATCATCTACGCGGGCGGCGGCGTGATCAACGCCAATGCCTCAGCGGAGCTGCTCGCGCTCGTCGACTCGGCGAAGCTGCCCGCAGTCGTGACGCTGATGGGGAAGGGCTGCCTGCCCGACTCGCATCCGCTCAACTACGGCCATCCGGGGATGCACGGCTCGAAGTACGCGAACTGGGCGCTGAACAAATGCGACCTGATCATCGCCGTCGGCGTTCGCTTCGACGACCGCGTCACCGGCAAGGTCTCGGCCTTCGCGCCGGGCGCCAAGGTGATCCATTTCGACATCGACGCCGCCGAGGTCGGAAAGATCCGCCACGCCGAGATCCCGGTGGTCGGCCCGCTGCGCCTCGCGCTCTCGCAGCTCACGCGCGACGTTGCGACGCTGCCCGCGGAATACCCGGCGGAACGCGGAGCGTGGCTGAACCAGCTCGACGAGTGGCGTGCGCTCTATCCCTACAAGTACCGCCGCGCGGACGGAGCATTGAAGCCGCAGACCGTGATCGAGACCCTCCGCGACATGACGGCGGGGCGCGACGACATGGTCTGGACGACCGGTGTCGGCCAGCATCAGATGTGGGCGATGCAGTACCTCCAATGCGACCAGCCGCGAACGTTCATCACCTCGGGCGGGCTCGGGACGATGGGCTACGGCCTCCCGGCAGCGGTCGGCGCCAAGGCGGCGCGGCCGGATGCGACCGTGGTCTGCATTGACGGCGACGGCTGCTTCCAGATGACCTGCCAGGAGCTCGCGACCGCGGCGCTCGAACGGCTGCCGATCATCGTCGTGATCATCAACAACGGCTGGCTCGGGATGGTGCGCCAGTGGCAGGAGCTCTTCTACTCGGAGCGCTTCGCCGAGACGCATCTCACGAAGCAGGTGCCCGATTACGCCCAGCTCGCCGAAGCGCTCGGCTGCGCCGGCTTCATGGTCGACGCCGAGGCCGACCTCGAATCGGTGCTGCAGTCGGCGCTTGATTCAGGCCGTACAGCAGTCGTCGACGCTCGCGTCGATCCGGACGAGAACGTCTTCCCGATGGTTCCTGCGGGAGCCGCGTCGGTCGATGTGATCGAGATGCCCGACGGAGAAGAGGTGGCCCGATGATGCACACCATCTCCGTCGAGCTCGAGAACAGGCCTGGTGCGCTCGCGCGCGTCTCGCAGCTCTTCGCGCGGCGCGGCTACAACATCCAGAGCCTGGCTGTCGGGCCGACCGAACGGCCGGACATCTCGCGGCTGACGCTGCGGGTCGACTGCTCCGAGCACTCGTTCGAGCAGATCGAGAAGCAGATCCACAAGCTCGTGAACGTCACGCGCGTCACGGAGCTCGCCGCGGGCGAGTCGGTCGAGCGGGAGCTCGCGCTGATCACCGTCGGCGCGCCGCCCGACAAGCGAGCAGAGCTGATCGCGCTCGGCGAGGTGTTCGGCGCCCGGGTCGCCGACATCGGCCGCGACGCGCTCACGTTCGAGATCGTCGGCCGCCCCGAGGAGCTCGACGCATTCGAAGAGCTCGTTCGTCCCCATGGTGTGAAAGAGCTCGCGCGCACCGGGCGGATCGGCCTTCGCAGGCCCAGCCCGCGCACAGCTCGCCAGCAAGCCGCAACCGTCTCGTAAGCGAAAGGAATCCCCGATGTCCGAAGTGATCAAGACCGGCAATATCGACCTGCTCTCGGGCAAGGTCGCAATCCTCGGCTACGGCAGCCAGGGCCATGCCCACGCGCTGAACCTGGCCGACTCGGGCATCGATGTCGTCGTCGGGCTGAAGCCCGACAGCGCCTCGCGCGCCGCCGCCGAAGAGGCGGGCCTGAAGGTGACCGACGTCGCCGAAGCAGTCCGGGGTGCCCAGCTCGTCGCGCTCCTGGTGCCCGATGGGCCTCAGGCCGACCTGTTCCGCGACGAGGTCGCCCCGAACCTCGCTCCCGGCGCGGCGATCCTCTTCGCGCACGGCTTCTCGGTCCACTACGGCCGGATCGTGCCGCCGGAGGGCCACGACGTGATCATGTGCGCCCCAAAGGGCCCGGGCCACATCGTTCGCAGGCTCTACGAAGAGGGCTACGGCACGCCTGCGCTGATCGCCGTCGCGCAGGACGCGAGCGGCCAGGCGCGCGACGTCGCGCTCGCCTACGCCGCGGGGATCGGCGCCGGCCGCGCCGGGATCCTCGAGACGACCTTCAAGGAGGAGACCGAAAGCGATCTCTTCGGTGAGCAGGCCGTGCTCTGCGGCGGGCTCACACAGCTGATCCGCTACGGCTTCGAGACGCTCGTCGAGGCGGGCTACGCGCCCGAGATCGCCTACTACGAGTGCGTTCACGAGGTGAAGCTGATCGTCGACCTGATCTTCGAGGGCGGCCTCGAGCGGATGCACTACTCGATCTCCGACACCGCCGAGTACGGCTCCTACGCCGTCGGCCCGCGCGTCGTCACGCCCGACGTGAAGGAGAACATGCGCGCCGCGCTGACGGCGATCCAGGACGGGTCGTTCGCGCGCGAGTGGATCGCCGAGATGGATCGCGGCCGGCCGATCCTGGCCGAGCGCCGGGCGGAGCTCGGCGAGTCGCAGATCGAGCAGGTTGGTGCGCGCCTGCGCGCGCTCGGCCACAGAGAGGTGCAGGAGGCGCATGGCGTCGGTTGACGTCCCCGTCGCCCTGCTGGGCTACGGCACGGTTGGCCAGGCGGTCAACCGGCTGCTGAACGATTCCGCCGACGACATCGAGCGAGCGACCGGCCACCGCCTTCGGGTGGTGAAGGCGCTCGTCCGTGACGTCGAGAAGCATCGGCAGTTCGCGCCCGATCCGGGCGTGCTCACGACCGACGTCCGCGACGTCCTCGACGACCCGGAGATCACCGTCGTCGCCGAGGTGATGGGCGGCGTCGAGCCGGCCGGCGGCTTCGTGCTCGACCTGCTGCGCAGCGGCAAGAGCGTCGTCACCGCGAACAAGCAGCTCGTCGCGACGAAAGGAGCCGCGCTCTTCGAGGCAGCGCAGGGCGCCGGCGTGCAGCTGCGCTTCGAGGCGAGCGTCTGCGCCGCGATCCCGGTGATCAAGGTGCTGCGCGAGTCGCTCGTCGTCACGAACGTGCATCGCGTGCTCGGGATCGTGAACGGGACGACGAACTTCATCCTCACCGAGATGGAGGCCGGGAGCTCGTACGAAGCCGCGCTGGCCGAAGCTCAGGCACGCGGGTTCGCCGAGGCCGATCCGACCGCCGACATCTCGGGTGCCGACGCTGCGGCGAAGATGGCGATCCTCGCGACGGTCGCGTTCCACTCGCGGTTCGCGCTGACCGATGTGGACGTGGTCGGGATCGACTCGATCGACCCGCTCGACGTCGCCGCGGCACGCGAGCTCGACATGGTGATCCGGCTCGTCGGGTCGGCCTCGCTCGCCGACGGGCACGTGGACGTCCGCGTCCGTCCGGCGCTCGTCGACCGCCACCATCCGCTCGCGAAGGTCGAAGGTGCCTTCAACGCGGTGATGCTGCAGGGGGACGCGATCCGCGAAATCACACTCGAAGGTCCGGGCGCCGGAGGGATCGAGACCGCCTCGGCGGTGATCGCCGACATGGTCAGCGTGATCGGGACGATGGGCACAGGGTTTCTGCAGAACGACGCCGTCTGGCGCGAGCTCCCTCGCCTGCCTCAGGGCGACCACCGTTCACCGTTCTACTTCCACCTCTCGGTCGACGACCGCCCGGGCGTGCTCGCGCGGGTCACGCAGGAGCTGGCCGAGCGCGGCATCTCGATCGCGCGGCTCGTCCAGCACCCGAACGGCGACGGCGCCGCATTACACGTCGTGACCCACGAGGCGAGCGAGGGCGCGCTGAACGAAGCGCTGGCCGCGCTCGAGGCGATGGACGACGTTCGCCGGCGTCCGCTGGCCTTCCCGGTGATCTCGGATCGAGGAGTGACGGAGCTCGGATGGGCGTAATCGAGCGTTACCGCGACCGGCTGCCGGTCACTGCGAGCACACCGCTGCTGACGCTCGGCGAGGGCTCGACGCCGCTGATCCGCTCGCGCCGGCTCGGCGAGGCGCTCGGGATCGAGCTCTACTTCAAGTTCGAGGGCATGAACCCGACCGGGTCGTTCAAGGATCGCGGCATGGTGGTCGCGGTCGCGAAGGCAGTGGAGGATGGAGCGACGGGCGTGGTCTGCGCCTCGACGGGCAACACAGCCGCGTCGGCTTCGGCCTACGCGGCCCACGCCGGGCTGAGCGCCGTCGTCTTGTGCCCCGCCGGCGCGATCGCCGCCGCCAAGCAGGCGCAGTCGCGCGCGGTCGGGGCGCGCTTCCTCGAGGTGCGCGGTTCCTTCGACGACGCGCTCCGCGCCTGCCAGGAGCTCGCCGGCCGCGGTGACTTCGCGCTTGTCAACTCGCTGAACCCGTATCGGATCGAGGGCCAGAAGACGGCCGCGTTCGAGATCTCCGAAGAGCTCGGCCGTGCGCCCGACGTGCTCGCGCTTCCCTATGGCGGCGGCGGCAACACGACCGCATACGCGAAGGGGTTCGCCGAGGATGGGGTGAGGCCCCGCATCGTCTCGGCGCAGGCAGCAGAGCGCGCGATCACTTTGGCGACCGCGATCCGGATCTCCGAGCCCGCCCACGAGGACGAGGTCGACGACCTCGTCGACGAGCACACCGTCGAGATCGTGACCGTCACCGACGAGGCGATTCGCAGCGCCTGGCTCGAGATCGCGAGCCTCGAGGGGATCTTCTGCGAGCCGTCGTCCGCGGCGGGCGTCGCGGCCCTCGCGCAGCTCGACCTGGAGCCGGGCACGACTGTCGTCTGCGTCCTCACCGGCCACGGCTTGAAGGACACCGAGGCCGTCGAGACCCTGACCGCGATGCCGATCACCGTCGATCCGACGATCGAGTCGATCCTCGCGGGGGTGTCGGCATGACCGCGCGCCGAACCTGGCAAGTAACAAGTTGTTACAAGGGAGCTCGGGCGCTGTGAGCGCCGAGCCGGTTCTCGTGCGCGCGCCTGCGACGTCGGCCAACCTCGGCGCCGGGTTCGACTGCGCTGCTGCCGCTTTCGACCTCTGGAACGAGCTCGAAGTGGATGACGCCGTGGACGGGGAGCCGCTTGTTTCCCTCGAAGGCGAGGGCACCGAGGAGATTCCGCGCGACGCCGGGCATCTGGCGCTGCGCGCGTTTGCGCTCGTCGCGCCGGTCGAAGGGCACCGCTTCCGCTTCGTGAACCGGATCCCGCTCGAGCGCGGGCTCGGGTCGAGCGCTGCCACGATCGCCGCCGGCCTCGTTGCCGGCGCTGCGGTCAGCGGCCGGTCGCTCTCCGCCGATGAGCTGCTCGAGCTCGGCCTTCCGCTGGAAGGCCATGCCGACAATCTTGCCGCGGCGCTCCGTGGCGGTGTCTGCCTGATCTGGCAGAACGGCGCCGGCCCGCACGCCGCACGTGTTGCGACCGACCTGCCGCTCGCGGCCGTTGTCGTCGTCCCGAGCACGCGCGTAAACACGGAGCATGCGCGCTCGCTGCTGCCGGAGACGCTTTCGCACTCGGACGCCGCCGCGGCGTCGGCTCAGGCTGCGCTGCTCGGCGCCGCGATCGCCTCGGGTGACGCGGAGATGCTCGCCCAGTCGTTCCACGACATCCTCCACGAGCCCTACCGCGCCGCGGGCGCGCCGCTTCTGAACGAGCTGCGCGACAACCCCGTCCCGGGTGCCGCCGGCGTGACGCTGTCGGGCTCCGGCCCATCGGTGGTCGTCTGGGCGCACAAGGACCAGGTCGACACGGTCGTCGCCGAGCTCGAGCGACGCCTGCCCGATGCGCGTGTCTTGCCGCTGAAAATCGCAACGAATGGAGCCGAAACTCGATGAGCGTCTATACGAACCCGACCGATCCAGCCAAGCGCCGCAGCGCGCTGCTCACCGACGGCGTCGACCGTGCGCCTGCGCGGGCGATGCTGAAGGCCGTCGGGTTCACGGACGAGGATCTCGCGAAGCCGCTCGTCGGCGTCGGCACGAACTGGATCGAGACGATGCCGTGCAACCTGAACCAGCGCGTGCTCGCGAAGCATGTGAAGGACGGGATCCGCGCGGCAGGCGGCACGCCGATCGAGTTCAACACGATCTCCGTCTCGGACGGCGTCTCGATGGGCACCTCGGGAATGCGCGCGTCGCTGATCTCGCGCGAGATCATGGCCGACTCGATCGAGCTCGTGGCCGAAGGGCACCTCTTCGACGGCATCGTCTGCCTGGTCGGCTGCGACAAGACGATCCCGGCCGCCGTGATGGCGCTCGTGCGGCTCGACATCCCGGGCATGGTCTTCTACAACGGCTCGATCGCGCCCGGGGTCTACCGCGGCAAGAACGTGACGATCCAGGACGTGTTCGAAGCCGTCGGCGCACACGCAGCGGGCCGGATGAGCGACGAGGATGTGCACGAGCTCGAGGGCGTCGCGTGTCCCGGTGCCGGCGCCTGTGGCGGCCAGTACACGGCCAACACGATGGCGATGGTGATCGACTTCCTCGGGCTCAGCCCGCGCGCGCTCTCGGGCATCCCCGCGACCAACGAGAGCAAGCCTGCCGCCGCCCGCGCCGCAGGCGAGCTCGTGATGGAGCTCGTCCGGAACAACACGCGGCCGTCCGACATTGTCACGCGCGACGCGCTCGAGAACGCGATCGCCTGCGTCGCGGCGAGCGGCGGCTCGACAAACGGCGTCCTGCACCTGCTCGCGATCGCGCGCGAAGCCGGAATCCCGCTCGAGCTCGAGGACTTCGACCGAATCTCTGCGCAGACGCCGATCGTCGCCGACCTGAAGCCGGGCGGACGTTACGTGGCGACCGAGCTGCAGGAGGCCGGCGGCGTGGCTCTCGTTACCCGCGAGCTCGTCCGCGCCGGCCTCGTCCATGCCGACGCGCGGTCGGTCGACGGCCAGACGCTGCGCGAGTCGGGAGACTCGGTCGTCGAGACGCCTGGCCAGGACGTCGTCGTCCCGTGGCAGACACCGCTCAAGTCGACCGGCGGGCTCGCGATCCTGCGCGGCTCGCTCTCGCCCGAGGGAAGCGTCGTGAAGATGTCCGGCCACGAGCGCACGTACTTCAGGGGCCCCGCGCGCGTCTTCGATTCCGAGGAAGCGTGCTTCGCCGCGGTGAAGGCGCGCAGTGTGAAGGCGGGCGACGTGGTCGTGATCCGCTACGAAGGCCCCGCCGGCGGCCCCGGGATGCGCGAGATGCTGCACGTCACCGCTGCCATCGTGGGCGAGGGGATCGGCGACGACGTCGTGCTGATCACCGACGGCCGTTTCTCGGGCGCGACCCATGGCCTGATGGTCGGCCACATCGCGCCGGAAGCGTTCCGCGGCGGGCCGATCGCGATCGTCCGCGACGGCGACACGATCACGCTCGACGTCGACAAGCGCACGCTCGATCTGGAGCTCCCCGCCGAGGAGATCGAGCGCCGCCTCGAGGAGTGGACGCCGCCTGCGCCGCGCTACACGTCCGGCGTCTTCGCGAAGTACGCCGCGCATGTCAGCTCCGCTTCGGAAGGAGCCGTTACGTCGTGAGCGAGCTAGGCCTGAAGCAGCTTGCGGATCTGACGGGTCGCCTGACCGATCCGCTGCTCGTTTTCGACGAGCGCGAAGCGCACGTGGCCGTCGCCGCCTTCGCCGAACCCGACACCGGGCGAGACAGCAACGTGCGCGTCGCGGGCGAGTCGCACCGCGCATTCGAGCGAGCTGATCTGGCCGAACTGCTCGGGAATCGGCGCCCAGGCGAACATCGTTCCGCGGGGCGGCTCGATATGCCAGCCGGCGCGATCGAGGCCCGAGACGAGCGCGTCGCGCCGGCTCTCGTAGATCTCGCAGACTTCGGCGGGGTACTCGGGCGCTTCACGAAGCGCGACGATCGAGGCGATCTGAATCGGCTGGAAGGTGCCGTAGTCGAGGTAGGACTTCAGCTTCGCGAGCGCCGCGACGACGTCCGGCCGGCCGAGCGTGAAGCCCATGCGCCAACCGGCCATCGAGAACGACTTGGTCAGGCTGTAGAGCTCCACGGCGCATTCGAGGGCTCCGTCCGCGGCCAGCACCGACGGCGGAACGTGGCCGTCGAAGGCGATGTCCGCGTAGGCGAAGTCGTTCACGAGCACGAAGTCACGCTCGCGGGCGAGGTCGACGAGCCGTTGCATCAGCTCCGGCGTCGCAATGTCGGTCGTCGGGTTGTGCGGGTAGGAGACGATCACGCAGCGGGGCGCCGGGTCGGTCTTGAGCACCGCTTCCTCGATCCCTTCCAGGAAGCCCTCGCTGCCGTAGGGCGCGTGGATCACAGTCCCGCCCGCGAGCCGCGGCGCAACGAGGTGGATCGGGTAGGCGGGCGATGGCACGACGCACGTGTCGCCGGCTTCGAGCAGCACCCACATCAGGTGCGCGAGGCCTTCCTTCGCTCCGATCGTGCTGACGATGTTCGTGTCGGGGTCGAGTTTGACGCCGAAATGGCTCGCGTACCGCTCGCACACGGCCTCACGGAGATTGGGCAGGCCCCGGCTCGCGGAGTAACGATGGTTGATCGGCTTGGCCGCGGCCTCGCAGAGCTTGTCGACCGCGATCTGCGGCGACGGGATGTCGGGATTCCCGAAGCCGAGGTCGATCACATCGTGGCCCTCGCGCCGCAGCTCACGTTTCAAGTCGTTGACAGTCGCAAAGACGTAAGGGGGAAGATCGTGGATCCGCCGGAACTCCATAGAGCCAAGTCTAGGAAGAGTTGTCACCATGTCGGTTGAGGTACTGCGCTGCCGAATCTGCGGGACTGAGCATCCCGCGGTCGCAAACGGGATCTGTGGCCAGTGCTTTGGGCCGCTCGAGCCCGTGTACGACTGGGAAGAAGTCGCCAAGCTGGCGACCCGGGAGCGGATCGAAGCGGGCCCGCGCTCGCTCTGGCGCTACAGCATGCTGTTGCCCGCTCAGGCACCAGAGGATGGCGCGAGCAGCCCGGGCTGGACGCCGCTCGTGCCGGCGCCTCGACTGGCGAGCGCGCTCGGGATCGGCGAGGTCTTCCTGAAGCTCGACCTCTCGAACCCGACCCACTCGTTCAAGGATCGTGTCGTAGCGGTCGCCGCGGCGAAGGCCAAGGAGTTCGGCTTCGACACGCTCTCCGCCACGTCGACGGGGAACCTCGCGAACGCCGTCGCCGCTCGCGCCGCCGTCAGTGGCATGCGCGCCGTGATCTTCTGCCCGGCCGATCTCGAGCCGGCGAAATTCCAGGCGACGACGGTCTATGGCGGCACGGTCTACGCCGTGAACGGCAGCTATGACGACTGCTCCCGCCTTGTCAGCGAGCTTGCCGGCGAGGTCGAGTGGGGGATCGTGAACGTGAATCTCCGCTCGTACTACGCCGAGGGATCGAAGACGCTCGCGTTCGAGATCTCCGAGCAGCTCGGCTGGGAGACGCCCGACGCGATCGTGAGCCCGATCGGATCGGGCGCGATGTTCACGAAGGTCTGGAAGGGCTTCGAGCAGTTCCGCCACCTCGAGCTGGTGGACGGAGGCATGCCGAAGATGATCGGCGGCCAGGCGGCGGGGTGCGCGCCCGTCGCGACGGCCTTCGCGACCGGCCAGCGCATGACGCCTGTGCGTCCGCAGTCCATCGTCAGCTCGATCGCAATCGGTAATCCCGCCGACGGCGACCTGGCGAGCGCGGTCGCCACAGAGTCGGGCGGCGCGGTCTACTCGGTGCCCGAGGACGAGGTCGGCTCGAACATCTCGTTGCTGGCCGAGACCGCTGGGATCTTCGGCGAAGGTGCGACCGGCGTCGCGATCGGCGCGCTCCGGGAAGCCGCTGCGAAGGGCCTGATCGGCGCGCAGGATCGCGTTGTCGTGCTGGTCACCGGCACCGGACTGAAGACGCCGCAGCTCGCCGAGCACTCGGGTGAGGTCGTCGAGATCGAGCCCGACGTCGATGCGCTGCTCGACCTGATGGGAGTGACGGCGTGAGCGATTACGACCCGATCGTCACCGCGCTCCGCCACGAGATCAACGTGCTCGACCGTCAGCTGCTCGAGACGATCAACCGCCGGCTCGAAGTCGTGCAGCGCCTGCACGAGCACAAAGGCGTGACGGGGATGCCCTTGCGCGATCTCGACCGTGAGGTGGCGATGCTGCGTGCGCTCGAGGCAGACAACACGGGCCCGCTCTCGGCCGAAGGTGTGGCGAGCTTCTTCACCGACGTGATCGAGCTCGTCAGGCAGGAGATGTATGGCGATTAAGGTCGTGTGCCTGCCCGGCGACGGGATCGGCCCCGAGGTGATGGCTGTCGCGGTGCGCGTCCTCGGTGCGCTGCCGCTCGAAGTCGAGGTCTCGGAGCATCCGTTCGGGGGCGCCGCGATCGATGCCGTCGGATCGCCGCTGCCGCAGGAGACGCTCGCGGCCTGCCGCGAGGCAGACGGCGTCCTGCTGGGCGCGGTTGGCGGGCCGAAATGGGACGGCGGAGCCGTTCGTCCCGAGCACGGCCTGATCGGCCTGCGCAGCGAATTGGACGTCTACGCGAATCTCCGCCCTGCAATCGGCCCGGGTGTCGACCTGCTGATCGTGCGCGAGCTCGTCGGCGGTCTCTATTACGGGGCGCGCGGCGTTCGCGAGAACGGCACGGTCTTCGACACGTGCGAGTACCACCCGGATCAGGTCGCTCGGATCGCGCGCCGGGCCTTCGAGCTGGCGCGCTCACGCGGCAGCAAGCTGCTCTCGGTCGACAAGGCGAACGTGCTCGACACCTCCCGCATGTGGCGGAACGTCGTCACCGACGTCGCGAGGGATTACCCCGACGTGGAGTTGCGCCACGGGCTCGTCGACAGCGTCGCCATGAACCTCGTGATGAGCCCGGGCTCGTTCGACACGCTCGTGATGGAGAACACCTTCGGCGACATCCTCTCCGACGTCGCTGCCGGCGTGACCGGTGGGCTCGGACTGGCCGCGTCTGCGAGTCTCGGCGACTCGGGCCCCGGGATCTTCGAGCCGGTGCACGGCTCCGCGCCCGACATCGCCGGCACGGGAGCCGCGAACCCCTCCGCGATGCTCCGCTCGCTCGCGCTCTTCCTCGAGCATGGCCTCCAGGAGCCCGAGCTGGCGACGCGCGTCCGCGACGCCGTCACCGCCGCGCTCGAAGCGACTCCGACGCCCGATCTCGGCGGTACCGCCTCGACGCTGGAGTTCTGCGACGCTGTTCTTTCGCACCTCAGCGCAGGGGTGGCGGCATGAGCCCGACCGCGGGCTATCCGGGGCCGGCAGGCAGCCACAGCGCCGCGGCGTCGCTGCTGCTTGCGCCCGACTCGACGCAGGCGCCGCTCGCGAGCTTCATCGCCGTCGTCGAAGCAGCCGTCGCCGCCGAGGTTTCGCTCGGCGTGCTGCCGATCGAGAACTCGCTGCACGGCGCCGTCGCCGAGACTCACGACCTGCTCTACGAGGCGCCGCTGTCGATCGTCTCGGAAGTGACGCTGCCGATCGTCCACTGCCTCGTCGCGAAGGCGCCGATCCAGATCTCCGAGGTGAAGACGCTGCGCTCCTATCCGGTCGCGTTCGACCAGTGCCGTGAGCTGCTCGCTGCGCTCGGCGCGCGTTGCCTTCCCTCGGCAACGACCGCGGACGCGGCGCGGGAAGTGTCCGAGTCAGACGATCCGACCGAGGCCGCGATCGCGAGCCCCGAGGCCGCCGCGCACTTCGGCTTGCACGTGATTGCGCGCGATGTCGGCGACCACGCGGCGTTCACGCGCTTCGTCGGCGTTGCGCCGTACACGCGCGTCGATCGCGAGCCGCGCTGGCGCACGGCGTTCTCGATGATCACCGACCACCAGCCGGGCTCGCTCTACCACGCCCTCGGCCCGTTCCATCGCCACGGCCTGAACCTGGTGCAGCTCACCTCGCGCCCGATCCCGAAATCGAACTTCCGCTACCGCTTCGACATCGTCCTCGATGGACATCCGCAGGACGACGAGGTGCAGGCAGGATTGAAGGAGATGGGCGAGTGGACACGAGAGATCCGCATCTTTGGCAGCTACCCGGCGACGGGGGCCGAGCAATGAGCGCGAAGACGCTGTTCGAGAAGATCTGGGAGACGCATGTCGTCGAGGAGACGCCGGGCGAGCCTGCGCTGCTCTTCATCGACCTGCACCTCGTGCACGAGGTGACGTCGCCACAGGCCTTCGAAGGGCTGCGGATTGCCGGCCGAAAGGTTCGCCGGCCCGATCTGACGATCGCGACCATGGACCACAACGTTCCGACCGAGCCGGGCCCGATCCGCGACGAGATCGCGAAGGCGCAGCTCGACGCGCTGGCACGAAACGTCGAGGAGTTCGGTGTGCCGATCAACGCCACCGGCAGCGGCCGCGAGGGAATCGTCCACGTGATGGGCCCGGAGCTCGGCCTCACGCAGCCCGGGATGACGATCGTCTGCGGCGACTCGCACACCTCCACTCACGGCGCCTTCGGCGCGCTCGCATTCGGGATCGGCACGTCCGAGGTCGAGCACGTGCTCGCGACGCAGACCCTGCTCCAAGCCCGTCCGAAGACGATGCTCGTGCGTTTCGTCGGCGATCTGCCGTTCGGCGTGACCGCCAAGGACATGGTGCTCGGGGCGATCGGCCAGATCGGCGTCTCGGGCGGCGTCGGCTACGCGATCGAGTACGCGGGCCCCGCGATCGAGGCGCTCTCGATGGAGGGCCGGATGACGGTCTGCAACATGTCGATCGAAGCCGGCGCGCGCGCGGGAATGGTCGCGTCCGACGAGACGACCTTCGAGTACCTGCTCGGCCGACCGGCCGCGCCCGCAGAGATCCCGGATGCCTGGCGCGCGCTTCGCAGCGACCCGGGTGCGAGCTTCGACAAGACCGTCGAGATCGACGTCGCCGCGTTGACCCCACAGGTCACCTGGGGCACGAACCCCGGCATGGTCGTCCCGATCGACGGGCGCGTGCCGGACCCGACTCAGTACGACGACCCGGCCGATCGCGAAGTGGTCGAGCGCGCGCTGCACTACATGGCGCTCGAGCCGGGCACGCCGATCGAAACGATCCAGATCGACCGCGTCTTCATCGGCTCCTGCACGAACGCCCGGATCGAGGATCTCCGCGCGGCAGCCGCAGTCGTCGAGGGCCGCCAGGTGGCGAGCACGGTGCGCGCCATGGTCGTGCCGGGCTCGGCGAAGGTGAAGCTCCAGGCCGAGCAGGAGGGCCTCGACCGCGTCTTCACGAGCGCGGGCTTCGAATGGCGCGAGGCGGGCTGCTCGATGTGCCTCGGCATGAACCCCGACATCCTGGCGCCGGGCGAGCGCTGCGCCTCGACGTCGAACCGCAACTTCGAAGGCCGCCAGGGCGCTGGCGGGCGAACGCATCTCGTCTCTCCCACGATGGCCGCCGCCGCCGCCGTCACGGGACGCTTCACCGACGTTCGGGAGCTCGGATGACCATGCCCCAAACCGTGCAAGTAACACTGTGTTACAAGCCTCGCATCGCGCCTGCGCCCGGCACGGCTACGAGTCGCCACGGCTCCAAGCTGCAAGTAACAAGTTGTTACTTGGGAGGTTCGGCGGCATGAAAGAGCTGCGCCAGGTCACGAGCAACGCTGCGATCCTCGATCGCGCCGATGTCGACACCGACCAGATCATCCCGAAGCAGTTCCTGAAGCGGATCGAGCGCTCCGGGTACGGCGAATTCCTCTTCTACGACTGGATGAAGGATCCCGCGTTCGAGCTCCACAACCCGGAGTACGACGGCGCCGAGATCCTGATCGCGGGCCGCAACTTCGCCTGTGGCTCGTCGCGCGAGCACGCGGCCTGGGCGCTCGAGGACTACGGCTTCCGCTTCGTCCTGGCGCCGAGCTTCAGCGACATCTTCCACTCGAACGCGATCAAGTCGGGCCTCGCGCCGATCGAGCTCGCAGAGGACGACCTGGCCCGTCTGAAGACCGCGGTTGCGGCCCGGAACGAGCTGACCGTCGACCTCGAGCGGCTCGAGATCACGCATCCAGACGGCTTGCGCATCGCCTTCGCCTTCGATCCGTACGCGCAGGAGACGCTCGTCCACGGCCTCGACGACATCGCGCGGACGCTCCGGCGGGCGGACGCGATCAGCACCTACGAGGCGTCGCACCCCGCGCGCTTCGACACGCACGCACTCGCGTAAGCGGCTGACCCCTCATACCGATTTCCTCTTGCGGGGCTATCGGTCCTCAGACTCCGGCCGATGATTCTTCCGGTGCACGGTGTGCTGCTGCGGCGCCGGGCTCATCGCCACCGAGAAGGGATCTTCATGCCGGAGGGCTCCAGCCATGTGTCCACGATTTCGAATGCTGTCAATTCGGCCGCCGCGCAAGACCGCGACGAGCGAGGCGCGGGCGGGAGCGACATGCCGATCTTGATCGACACGCCCGACGTGGTTTCCGCCTCCCGGCTCGCCGCGCTGCTGGCTCCAGTCGAGTGCGAGCTGTTCCCGTCCGGAAAGGAATCGTGGCGCGTCCAGGTGCTCGACTCGACGGATGTCGACGGAGTGCTCGCGACGATTCGCGGTTGGCTTGCCCAAGAGGAGCTGACAACGACAGGCGTCGTCCTCGAAGGCGGCCGGCGGATCGTCGTCTCTCCCACCGACTGAAGCCCAGAGAAAGATGGGGACGCCCACCAGGGTATGGAGTAGCGGACGTCCCCGGCCTCAAGCCAAGCCAACGGGATCGGGCCTGCGGCAGCCCAATCCCGTCGGCACCTGAGACAGCCCAGTTCGCACAAACACCCGACATCGTCGGGCTCTCTCACTGTGACTGAGGAGCGGCGGTGTTGCCATAGCTGGAGCCGTTAACGCAGCTCCCGTTTTGAGGTATCTGCGCGGGGCGCTACGAGATCAACGACTGGCGGAGCGCCTTCGCAACCGCATGAGTTCGCGTGTCGGCGTCGAGGGTGTCCATCGCGTTTCTGAGATGAACGCGGACTGTGTCGGGTGAGATGAAGAGCGTTCGCGCGACCTCGTCCGTCGTCAGGCCATCCGCGATGCACGCGAGCACCTCGCGCTGGCGGGAGGTGAGCGTCTTCAGCCGTTCGGCCGCTTCGGAGCTGACGAGCACGGAGGCGAGGGCGGGGTCGATGTAGATGCCGTTCTCGCTCACGAGGCGCACCGCCCGGAGAACCTCCTCGACCGGCGCTTCCTTCTGGATGAAGCCACGCACCCCGGCATCGAGGGCGTGCAGGAGCTGCTCGCGGTCGCCGAAGCCGGTGTAGAGGATCACCGCCGTCTCGGGTGTGGTCTTGTTCAGGTGCCGGGCGACGTCGATGCCTCCGAGATGCGGCATGTGCAGGTCGACCAGCGCGATGCCGGGCTTGTGCTTCTCGATCAGGGCGATCGCTGTTCTGCCGTCGCGAGCCGTCCCCCGGATCACGATCTCGTTCTCCGAGAGGTACCGGCCCAGCAGCTCGGACACGGCCGGATGGTCGTCGGCGACGACGCACGTGATCGTCTCGTGCGCGTGCTCGGGGCGGACCGGCTCGGTCACGGTCATACCGGCGGCGCCTGTCGCGCGGCGCCGCGTTGGAGGCTGCGCTGGATCTCTGCGGCGAGATCCGCTGCAGTGAACGGCTTTTCGAGCAGCGCGTCGCCGCGCGACAGGCGTGCCTCGAGTGCGACGGTGCTCTCGTTGTAGCCGGAGATGAAGATCACCGGGACGTCGGGATGACGTTCGTGGAATCGCTCGGCAAGCTCGGGCCCGCTCATTCCCGGCATCACCACATCGGTGAGCAGCAGATCGACGGGAGGGCGCGTCGTGTCGAGCAGATCGAGCGCTGCCTCTCCGTCGGGTGCCGCAGCGACGACGTAATCCAGGTTGGCGAGGATCTTCTCGAGGATCAGGCGCGGGCCTTCCTCGTCCTCGACGAGCAGGATCGTCGCCGGTCGTGTTCCGGCAGGCTGGGCCGGGAACGCCTTGGCGAGCCGCCTCGTCGTCAAGTGGCGCCGGTCGGAGAGCCGAGGCAGGTAGATGGTGAACGTCGACCCGGCCCCCGGAGCGCTCTCCAGGTCGAGCCCGCCGCCCATTTGCGTGACGATGCCGTAGACGGTCGCCAAACCGAGGCCCGTGTTCTCGTCCCCGCGCGAGGTGAAGAACGGCTCGAAGATCGTCGAGTGGAGATGCGGTTCGATGCCGCTCCCGGTGTCCCTGACGACGAGCTCGATGTAGTCGCCGGGCTTGCAGTCGCCCCACGCGGGATTCTCGCCGGGAGCGAAGGAGTGGCCGGTCGTCTCGATCGTGATCGTTCCGACGCCGGGGATCGCGTCTCTCGCGTTCAGCACGAGATTGAGCAGCACCTGCTCGATCTGGCTCTGGTCGCCGCTGACGTACTGCGGATCGGGATCGAGCTCGATGCTCAGGTCGATCGCCTCGCCGACGAGCCGTTCGAGCATGCCGTGCAGCCCGCCGACCACCTCGTTCAGGTCGACCGTCGCCGGTTGCAGCACCTGTCGCCGCGCGAACGCGAGCAGCTGGCGCACGAGCGACGTCGCCCGCTCGCTCTCGCGTTGGATCTCCTTCACGAGGCCGAGCGAGTCGGGATCGTCGAGTTGGTCGTGCAACAGCCCCGACGCGCCGCGGACGACCAGCAGCACGTTGTTGAAGTCGTGCGCGATCCCTCCCGCCAGGCGTCCGACTGCTTCGAGCTTCTGCGACTGCTCGAGCCGGTCGGCGAGCTGCCGGCTCTCGGTTACGTCTCGCCCGACGATCTCGATCAGCCGCTCGTGGCGGTCTTCCTGGATCGTCCGGCAGCTCATCTCGAGGCGCCGGCGCCGGCCGCCCTTGTCGATCAGCGCGACATCGAAGCGCTCCGACGGCATCGGATCGCCGCCCGGGCACGACTCGATCGCCTCCGTGAGGCGCTGGCGCGAAGCCGGAGTCAGGAGATGGCGCAGCAGCTGGGTTCCGATCAGCTCGTCGGGCGTGTACCCCGTGAGCTCTTCCCAGCGGCGGTTCACGTCGATGAACGTCCAGTTCGCCCGCAGCAGGGCGACGACGTCGAACGAGCTCTCGACGAGCTCGCGATACCGGCGCTCGCTGCGCTGGAGCTCTTCGCGCGCCCGCCGCTCGATCGACACGTTGCGAAACGCCAGGGAAACGAGCTCGTCGGTGGCTGACACGTTGACGTCGAACCAAAGCCCTTCTCCCGGAGGCGACCATTCGATCCGCACCGGAGCCTTGCTCGCCCGGGCTCGCTCGATGGGCTTCGCAAGGTCGACACGGGAGAACGGAGAGAGCTGATAGCCGGACAGGCCGGCGGCAAGGATGAACCCTGCGCTGTGGGCGGCCTTGTTCCCGTAGACGGCGCGCAGCGACGAGTCGAGGACCACGAATGGATCGGAGATCGTCTCGAGAATCGCCTCCAGCTCCTCGAGCCTCGCTTCGGCAAGCGGTAGCGGCACGCTCGCAGACTCGCTTCTACTGTCGGGTGCATCCCGCCGAGAGTGGAGCCAGCGCGACAACCTGTCGCTGGCCCGATGCCTCGGAGGCCCAGAACGAGATCGAATAGATGCCGCCTTCCTTGCGTTGACTACTGTCATTGGGGGGTCGCAGAGTAGCCTCCAAGCGACATTAGCGGCAAACAACTAGTTATCTCGGGTGATCCGGCTCGAAGAAAGAGGTATCTCTCATCCCCCGGATGGGGCACAGAGATCGGAGCCTCGGAACGACGGTTCGGCTCATGGCGAGCCGAACCGGGCGTTAGAGTCGGCGAGCCGAGATGAAGAGCCCCCAGCCTTCTCCGTTGGAACGTCGGTCCTGAACAGTGTGGCGCGGTCGCGCCCAGGCTGCTGCGCCCATTCTCAGCCCCGCGGACATCCGTGACAGCCGGGACAACGCGGCGGTCCGGTTGCTGCTCGCGTTCGCGCTCCGATCCACCTCGTGCTGCATCGATGTCGGCGCCCATCAGGGCATCTGGCTCGAGCTCTTCCGCCGCTTCGCGCCTCAGGGACGGCACATTGCCTATGAGCCGTTGCCGCATATGTACGAGGCGCTCGCCCTGGCCTACCCGGAGATGGACGTCCGCAACGCGGCCCTCTCGAACATCGCGGGCGAGACGAGCTTCATCCACGTCACCGATCACGCCGGCTATAGCGGCCTGCGCGAACGCACCTATCCTCGTGCGGTCGAGACGGAGACGATCACCGTCCGAACCGAGCGGCTCGACGACTCGCTCCCCGACGGATTCGTCCCCGCCGTGGTCATCATCGATGTCGAAGGAGCCGAGCAGCAGGTGGTGGAGGGCGCAATCGAGACGATCAGGCGCCATCAGCCGATCATCATCTTCGAGCACGGCCTCGGCGCGGCCGACCACTACGGCACGACCCCGGCCGACATGCACCGGTTGCTCAGCGAGCAAGCAGGATTGAGCCTCTTCGACCTCGACGGGAACGGTCCCTTCGACCTGGCCGAGTTCGAGTGGCGCTACGACACCCGCGAGCAGTGGAACTGGGTGGCGCGCCCTTAAACTACGGGTGCCTTGGCCGATCAGGAGAGATACGAGGCTCGTCTCGCGAACGGCGACGTCGAGGTCGCCGATTCGTTGTGGGGCGCGAGGCATCACATCGCGCGCCGTGCCGCGTTCGACGAAAATCCCTTGCAGCCACGGAATGTCCTTCCGGCCGAGATCTGGAAAACAGGGTCGCAGTTGTTCGGCGGACGGGCATTCGTCGAGAAGATCTTCACGGTGGGGGAGCTCTCGACACAGAATTAACGACAGAGGACAACAATTGTCCTCAGGAATGACCCCTCTTCGGCCGATAACGCCTTCGTAAATGCGTCTTGTCGGCCTCTCCTACCTGAAGCCCGGAACCGTGCTCGCCCGCGATATCTACGGCGGGAGCAACGGAACGATTCCCCTGCTCCGGCGCGGAGTGGTGCTGAATCACAGCTTCATCGAACGCCTCGACGAAGCGGGAATCTTCTCGGTCTACATCGACGATGCCCTCGGCGACGGGATCGAGATCACGCCGCTCATCTCGGAGCAGACGCGCCACATGGCGGCGGACTCGCTCGGCGCGGTGTTCAAGGAGATCCGCGCCGGAGAGACCGCGGCCCAGCCGATGGCCGAGGAGACGCTCGGCCGGATGACGGCAATCGTGGAACTGCTCGCGGCGGAGATCGCGAACTCCAAGGACGCCGCCGTGGCGATCAACAATCTTGCTGCAGCGAGCTCGTACACGGTGCAGCACTCGATCAACGTCACCGCGCTCGGCTTGCTGATCGGCGAGCGCTGCCTGCACGACTACGGCTGGGTCGACTACCAGGAGAAGCGCCGCATGGACCGGACGCAGGATCAGCTCGTCCAGCTCGGCCTCGGCCTGATGCTGCACGACATCGGCAAGTCGCTGCTGCCGAAGGAGCTGCTCTCGAAGGCCGGCCCGCTGGGCCCGGCCGAGTGGGAGATCGTCCGCCTGCACCCGCTGAACGGGGTCGCGATGCTGTCGCCGATCACGACGAGCGCGCGGGCGCGCGCGGTCGTTCGCTCCCACCACGAGCGCTGGGATGGCGCGGGGTATCCCGACGGCAAGATCGCCAAGGCGACGCATCAATTTGCCCGGATTGCCGCGCTGGCGGACGCCTACGACGCGATCACGAGCGAGCGCCCGTACAGCCGGGCCCAGAACCCGGAGTACGGCTGGAACATCATCCTCGAAGGGTCGGGCAGCGCCTTCGATCCCGAGATCGTGAACGTCTTTCGCCAGGTCGTCGCGCCGTACCCGCCCGGGAGCGAGATCACGCTCGACGACGGCCGCCGCGGCCTCGTCGTCTCGGTGCAGCGCGGAGCGCTCGAACAGCCGCTTGTTCGGATCTGCTGGGACGCCGAAGGCAAGCCGGTCGACGTGCCGTACGAGCTCGAGCTCGACGAGCTTCCGGGCCGCGCCTCGGTTCCCGAGCCGATTTCGGCCTAAAGACGAAGGTCAAGGAGTCGGCGGTCTTTGCCGATGACCTTGGAAGGTGCTTGGCCAGCTGCTGCTGGGGAACCCCCTGATGTGGACCTAGATGCCTCTCGTTGAAGCAGGTCGATCGATGAACACGCCGTCTGACGCTGCGGCTGAGCTGCGCCTGTCCGAGGTGATGGCGGCGCTCTCGTACGCGCTCGACGTGACCGAGGGCCAGCCCGAGGGGCATGCGGTCCGGAGCTGCCTGATCGGGATGCGAATCGCCGAGGCGCTCGGCCTCGACGTGGAACAGCGCTCGGCGCTCTTCTACGGCCTCCTGCTGAAGGACGCCGGCTGCTCGTCGAACTCGGCGAAGATCGCGTCGCTCTTCGGCAACGACGACTTCGACGTCAAGCGCCGGTTCAAGCTCGCCGACCAGACGAGGCCGGTCGAGGGGCTGCTCAGCGTGTGCCGCATCTCGGGCAGCCTCGGCGCGTTCCTGCGAGTTCTCCGTCCTGGCTCAGAGGTCACGAAGGCGATGACCGAGCTTCGCTGCGAGCGTGGGGCAGAGATCGCCCGGATGCTCGAGCTTCCTGCCGAGTCCGCTCGCGCGATCTACGCGCTCGACGAGCATTGGGACGGTCGCGGGCATCCGTACGGGCTCGCCGGGGAAGAGATCCCGCTGCTCGCGCGCATCCTCTGTCTTTCCCAGACGGTCGAGGTGTTCCACGACCGGCACGGCCTGGACGCCGCGCTGAAGATGGCACAGAAGCGCGCCGGCACCTGGTTCGACCCGCAGCTCGTGACGGCGCTCCAGTCGCTGCACTCCGACACGGCGTTCTGGGACAGCCTGCGCGCCGCTGACCTGCGGGCTCAGGTCTCCGAGCTCGAGCCGCCCGAGCTGACGATCCGCGCCGACGACGACCGGCTCGACCGGGTCGCAGAAGCCTTCGCCAAGGTGATCGACGCGAAGTCGCCGTTCACCTTCCAGCACTCCGCGCGGGTCGCGGCAATCGCAGACGATCTCGCCGCCGGTCTGGGCCTCGACCAGTATCAGCGGCGCGAGTTACGTCGCGCGGCGCTGCTGCACGACATCGGAAAGCTGACGATCTCGAACCAGATCCTCGACAAGCCGTCCGGGCTGAGCGACGAGGAGTTCACTCGGATGAAGCAGCATCCGGCCTTCACCGTCCGGATCCTCGAGCGCGTCTCGCCGTTTGTCCGGATCGCGATGATCGCCGGCACGCACCACGAGAAGCTCGACGGGAGCGGCTATCCGTGGGGTCTCCAGCAGCTCTCGCAGCCGGCCCGCATCCTGGTCGTCTCCGACATCTACGAGGCGCTCACCGCGGTGCGGCCCTACCGCGACGCGCTCGATCCCTCACAGGCGCTCGCGATCATGGCCAAGGAGGCGGGGACGAAGCTCTGCGCCGACAGCTTCGGGGCGCTCGGCAGCAGCGCGTTCTCGGATGACCTGAAGCCAGGCCCGCCGCTGCCGGGCGCAGCCGTGTGACTACTGAGCGAGATCGAGCAGAATCGACTGCTGCTCGGCGATCTGGCGGCTGATGATGTCCCGGCCCGCGCTCAGGAGATCGAAGACGCGCTCGTCCCCGACGCTGTAGTACACGCTCGTTCCTTCGCGCCGAGACTGGACGAGCCCGATCCGGCGGAGGGCGGCGAGGTGTTGAGATGTCCCGCTCGAGTCGAGCCCGAGCTCGGTCTGGAGGGCTCCGACCGATTGATCGCCATCGCGAAGCACCTCAAGAATGCGGACGCGTGCCGGATGACCAAGTACGCGAAAGAGATTCGCCTTCACCTCGTAGACGGGCCGTGAGTTGTGGGGCATCTCTCTATACTATATCTTAGGATCTTTGAATATTCAATAGATAGGAGAAATTGATGAACGCTGTTCCTGTGGCACAAGCCGATCTGCGATCTCCAGCCGAGCACTCGGCTCCGGTGAAGCAGACAGCACTGCATGCAGTCGCGATCGCGAGCCCATCGCTTGAGACCACCGAGGTGAATCGCTGGATCAAGCTTCTCACCGTCCCATTCCTGCTGTCATCTGCCTTCTTCATGGCCACGCTCAGCACCGGCCAGCTCTGGCTGATCGGCGGAGCCCTGGCCACCGGCCCGGGGCTGCTGATCATGGCATTCATCCACCTCGCGCTCAGCTCGGACACGAACGGTGATCTGTAGGGCCTAGGACGAGGAAGCCGATGAACGCCGCCGCACGCCTGCGTGAGCTGCTGCCGCCTCGCTCCGACTGGGAGGCGGTCAAACGCGCGCCGCTTGGTGACCTCGTGGCCGGATCCACGGTCGCTCTGGTCGCGTTGCCTCTGGCGCTCGCGTTCGGAGTGAGCTCCGGGCTCGGTGCGGAAGCCGGGCTCGTCACCGCGATCGTTGCTGGTGCCGTCGCGGCCATCTTCGGAGGCTCGAACCTCCAGGTCTCGGGGCCGACCGGAGCGATGGCGGTCGTTGTCGTTCCGGTCGCGCAGCAATACGGCTCGCGTGGCGTCCTGATGGTGGGCGCGATGGCCGGGCTCGTCCTGGTCGCGCTCGCATTCGCGAAGGTCGGGCGCTACGCCCGCTACCTGCCGCTCCCGGTCGTCGAAGGGTTCACCGCGGGCATTGCGATCGTGATCGCGCTGCAGCAGTTCCCCGCCGCGCTCGGAGCGTCGAGCTCGCCGGGCGAGAAGGTGTGGCAGAACGCCTTCCATGCGGTCAGGGATTTCGTCACGCATCCTGCGGCAGCGCCGCTGTGCGTGGCGCTGGCCGTTGCGGCGATCATCCTCGGTGCGTCGCGGCGCGGGCCGCGGGTTCCTGTCTCGCTCCTCGTCGTCGCGGCGGCGACACTGCTCACGCACGCCGCGAGCATCGATCTGACAACCCTCGGTCATCTGCCGAGGACGCTTCCCGGGCCGTCGCTTTCATTCGTTCATCCCGGGGCCGTGGAGCGGCTCTTCCCGGCTGCGCTCGCCGTCGCTGCGCTGGCTGCGCTCGAGAGTCTGCTCTCGGCATCGGTCGCCGATGGAATGACCGTCGATGAGCGTCACGATCCGAATCGCGAGCTCTTCGGGCAGGGGCTCGCGAACCTGGCGACATCGATGTTCGGCGGCGTCCCGGCGACCGGAGCGATCGCGCGCACTGCCGTGAACGTGCGCGCCGGCGCGACCTCGAAGCTCGCAAGCCTGACGCATGCAGTTGTGCTCGGGGCGGTCGTCTTCGTTGCGGCGCCGCTCGTTGCCGACATACCCGTCGCAGCGCTCGCAGGCGTGCTGTTCGCGACGACGGTTCGCATGATCCAGGCGGCCTCGCTGCTGCCGGTGATCCGAGCCACGCGCGCCGATGCCGCCGTCCTCCTGCTGACCCTGGCCGTCACCGTCGTCTTCAACCTGATCACGGCGATCGCGGTGGGCGTGGCGGTGGCGATCGTGCTCGCCCTGCGCGCAGTCGCGCGGAGCGTCCGCATGGACGAGACTCCTCTCGACGCCGGCGACCATTCCGAGGAGGAGCGAGCCCTGCTGGCAGAGCACATCGTCGCGTACCGAGTCGACGGGCCGCTGTTCTTCGCCGCCGCACAGCGGTTTCTATTTCGCCTGACCGAGACGGCTGACGTCAAGGTGGTGATCCTGCGCATGTCACGCGTGACCGCGCTCGACGCGACCGGTGCGCACGTCCTGGGTGAGGCGATCAAGCATCTGGAGCGGCGCGGCATCACTGTCTTGCTTTCCGGGATCCAACCCGGGCATCAGGGTGTGATCGCCGCCCTCGGCATCGCTGCGCACCTGCGGCGCGACGGGCTCCTCTTCGCGAGCACGCCGGCGGCGATCGCGCATGCGCGGGCAATCGTCCACGAAGACACGACAGCCGGCAAGCCGCTCGCTGCATTCGCGACTCCCTAGCTTCGCCGTTCGATGCGATCGCTATCTTCGAATGGGGCGCGGCCCGGCCGGCCTTTTCGTCTGCTCGGGCGCATGCGCCACACCTCTGATGACTCGAACCGTCCGTCTACGACCCTGGCAGAAGGACGCCCTCGACCGGTTTGTCGAGGCTCCCGGGCCTGACTTTCTCGCCGTCGCAACGCCGGGTGCCGGGAAGACGACGTTTGCGCTCACGGCGGCTCGCCACCAGCTCGCTGCGACCAGCAGCCGGCTGATCGTCGTGGCGCCGACGGCTCATCTGAAGATCCAGTGGGCGGAGGCGGCCGCCAGATTCTCGCTCCATCTCGATCCGTTCTGGTCGGCCGCCGATGGGGCGTTGCCCCCCGACATGCACGGCATCGTCACCTCGTATCAGCAGGTCGCGAGCAGTGCGAACGTGCTCGCACGGCTTTCACGCAACGCCTTCGTCGTCCTCGACGAGCTCCATCACGCCGGCGACGACCGCGCCTGGGGCGCTGCGATTCAGGAGGCGTTCGGCGGCTCTCCCCGCCGCCTCGCCCTCTCCGGAACTCCGTTCCGCTCGGACACGCGGGCGATTCCGTTCGTTTCCTACCGAGGAGACGAGGCCGTGCCCGACTTCGAGTACGGCTACGGGAACGCGCTCGCCGACCGGCGGGTCGTGCGGCCGATCTACTTCCCGAGCACGAGCGGCCACATGGAGTGGGCGGCACCCGACGGCTCGATCCACGAGGCGAGCTTCGACGATCCGCTCGACGCTGCTCGCACCGGCCAGCGGCTCCGCACGGCGCTTTCGCTGGAGGGCGACTGGCTGCTGACGGTGCTCAGAGCCGCGAACGCGAGGCTCACGGAGGTCCGCCGCGAGCAGTTGAATGCCGCCGGGCTCGTGATCGCGATCGACCAGGAGCACGCACGGGGGATCGCGACGCTGCTGCGGATGCGCTTTGGAGCAACCGTCAGGCTCGTGACATCTGACGATCCTCAGGCCTCGGCCAAGATCACCGACTTTGCCTCGAGCGACGACGCATGGCTCGTTGCCGTGCGGATGGTCTCGGAGGGGGTCGACATCCCGCGCTTGCGGGTCGGCGTCTTCGCGACGACGACCACCACGGAGCTGTTCTTCCGCCAGGCAGTCGGGCGTCTCGTGCGCTGGACGCGTGGGGTCACGAACCAGCGCGCGTGGCTCTTCATCCCCGACGATCCACGGCTCCGCAGCCATGCGGCGCGAATTGCCGAGCAGCGGCGCCACTCCTTGCGACGGCGGGACGACGACGAGCGGCTCGAGCGGCCCGACGAGGATGAGGTGACGCGTGAGGTCACCGACGAGCAGCTGTCCCTCTTCGCGGTCATCTCGGCAGTTGCCACGGGAGCAGCCGAGGCTGCGCTCGACGACCTGGACTACGACGACCACGACGACGCCGAGGACGAGCTTGCGAACGAGGTCGAGCTGACGCTCGCGCCGCCACCGCCGCTTCCGGGCGGTGGGTCGATCGGGCACGCAGCGAACGGAGCTGCTCTGACGCGCCGCGCCGAGAAGAGCCAGCTCCGTGACGCCAACGCCGACCTTGCCCGCGAGCTCGTCCGCCGCTCAGGCCTGACGCACGCGCAGGTGAATGCCGAGCTCAACCGTCAGTCGGGCCTGGCCCGCATCTCGGAGGCGACGCTCGAGCAGCTCGAACGCCGCCTCGTCGCGGCGGAGAAATGGCTCGTGAAGATCTAGCCGAGCGTTCCTAGTACCACTTGCCTTTGGCGAATCCGCCGAACGCGACAAGGCCGATCAGGCCCACGATCACGCCAAGCCAGAGGCTCCAGACGACCGCAATCACAATGCCGGCGATCACGAGCCCGCCCCCCAGTCCGATCCCACCCATCTCCTGCCTCCTCTTGGTTGACCTGCCTCTGGTACCCGTTCGCGGGAAGGCGTAATCATCGAATCGCGCCTGAGGCCCGATCCAAGTTTCAGGAGTAATTTGGTGTGATTGCTGGTTCAGGGTTGCGAGGCTCTCGAAGATCGACGATCCTAGTGTCATGCGGCTAGTGGCAATCGACTCTGTGGAGCCGGGTGCCTTGCTCGCACGTGACGTCTGGGGTGGATCTGGAGGCATAACCCCGCTGTTGCGTGCCGGCACGGCGCTGCGGGACACCTATATCGAGCGGCTGATCAGAGGCGGGATCGGCGCTGTCTATATCGACGATGCGCTCGGGGCCGGCATCGACATTCCCGAGGTCTTGCGCGCGAGCACGCAGCTCGAAGCTGCTCGGGTGCTCGAGGCCGCATTCAGCGAATTGCCCGGAGTCGTCGCAGCGGCAGGCGGAGCGATGCGGATGGAGATGGCGCTCGAGCTCAGGAACATCGTCAAGGCGATCATGGAGGACCTGAAGAACGCCGGCGACGCGACGATGCTCGCGTTCACCGATCTCGCGACCGCCGATGCGTACACGATGCAGCACTCGATCGACGTGACGGTGCTCGGGATCCTGCTCGGCCGAAAGCTCTTCCAGGACTACGGCTGGATCGACTTCGACGGCACACGCCGCTACGACAAGATCGACGAGCGCCTGATCCGCTTGGGTCTTGGGCTGCTCCTCCACGACATCGGCAAGGTGACGGTCCCGTCGGAAGTGCTGAACAAGAAGGGCCCGCTCGACGAGAGCGAATGGCAGCTGATCCGCGCCTACCCGGCGGCCGGCGCCGACATGCTCACAGACGATGCGGTCGGTCCCCGCGCGAGGTCGGTCGTGCGCTCTCACCACGAGCGGTACGACGGCACGGGCTACCCGGCAGGGCTGAAGGGGGAGAACATCCCGCAGCTCGCCCGGATCGCCGCTGTCGCCGATGTCTTCGACGCCGTCACCTCGGCGCGGCCCTACCGGGCTGCTGCTCCGGCGTGTGTCGGAGTTGAGGCGGTCACCGCTGGCGATCGCAGTCTCTTCGACCCGGAGGTCGTAGCGGTCTTTCGCGCGATCGTCGCACCCCATCCCGTCGGTACGTCCGTCTGGCTCTCCGACGGTCGGGAGGGAATCGTGACCGAGGTGCCGCCGACACGTGCCGACCGCCCGGTGATCCGAGTCGTCACCGACTTCGACGGAACTCGTCTCGAGACGCCGGTCGAGCTGGCGCTCATCCGCAGCCCGGAGATCGAGATCTCGATCTCCGGCTGGGAGACGAACGGCTCGAGCCAGCCCGCTCCCGCCGCTGCCTAGCGTCTCAGCCGCTCAGTGCGCCGTTGTCGTCGTCGTGCCCGGCGGAGTCGTGGTCGTGGTGGGAGGAGTTGTGGTCGTCGGCCCCGGTGAGGGCGACGTTGACGTTGTGGTTGTCGGGGGATGCGGAGCCGTTGTCGTCGGCGGCGTGGGAGTGCCGCCGCCGCTGCCGCCGAGAGTGACCGTTTGCCCGGTCGGCAGCGTGATTACGCAAGAGGTGATTCCCGGGCCACAGCCAATTCCTCCGCCGGTCGCCCCGGTGGTCGGGCCCGACGTCGGGCCGGAGGTCGGCCCGCCGCCCGATGTGATGCACGGCTTCGCAGCGGTCGGCACCTGGCCGGCGGCACATGGCCCGACGGAGCTCGGGCTCGGGGCGGTCGGGGCGAGCGGCGAGGTGCTCGAGCCACCGGATGCGGGGTTGCAGAGCAGCGTCGCCGTCGGCTTCTGGCCTGCAGCACAGGGCGGGAACAGGCTCAGGTTGGTGGTGATCGTGATCGTGCCGTTCGGGCCCTGCGAGCCACTCACGCCGGGTGCGTTGGTCGGATTGCACGGCTTGGTCGGCGTCGGGACCTGGCCTGCGTCGCAGGGTGCGAAGGTCGAGACGTTGATCGCCGCCGTCGTCTGAGTGGGCTTGCACGGATTGTTCAAGCTCGGCGTCTGCCCGCTCTGACAGGGCGGGAAGTTGCCCAGGTTGATCGTCGTTGTCGGATCGGGGCTACAGGGCTTGTCCTGCGTCGGCACCTGGCCGGCGGCGCACGGCGCGAATCCACCGAGCTTCAGGGCGCCGGTGACGGTCGTCGGCTGGCAAGGCTTCGTCGCCGAGGGGTTCTCGCCCGGTTGGCAGGGCGGGAACTGAGAGAGGTTGACCGGCGTCGAGTTGGACGGCCTGCACGGCTTGTCCTGGGTCGGCATCTGGCCCTGCGCGCACGGCGCGAACTGGGTGATGTTGATCTGGCCGTTCGCCGGCGTCGGCCGGCACGGCTGCGTCGGGGTTGGATCCTCGCCGGCGATACACGCGGGGAACTGCGACAGGTTGATCGGGGTGTTCCCCTTCGGGTCGCACGGCACCGTGGCGGTTGGCTGCTGGCCTGCGGTGCACGGTGCAAACTGGGCGATGTTGAATCGACCCGTCGTGCTGTTCGGCGCGCACGGCTTCGTCGGAGTCGGATCCTGGCCGTTCGGGCAGGTCGGGAACTTGCCCAGATTCTCCGGCGTCTTCGCGCCCGGCTTGCACGGCGCGGCGGGCGTCGGGATCTGGCCGGCTGCACACGGAGCAGCGTTCGCGAGGTTGATCACCTTCGGAGTCGTGCCGGCAAATGCGATCGTGGCCAGCCCAAAGCCCGCCAGCGCGCACAGCACGATTGCCGCCCCTTTTGCCCGCCTCATTTGTCGCCCTCCCGTTTCGCGCAGTTATACGTATTCAAACCTGTAGACGGGTCAAATGCAAATGGCGGGTTTTGCAGGTTAAGGTTGCCGGTCTGTCACCGATTACCATGGGACAATGCGGCTCGTCGCAATCGAATCAGTGGAGCCGGGGTCGGTGCTCGCACGTGACGTCTGGGGTGCTTCTTCGGGAGTGACCCCGCTGCTGCGCGCCGGCACGGTGCTCCGCGGCAGCTACCGCGACAAGCTGAACGACGGCGGGATTTCGGCGGTCTACATCGAGGACGAGCTGAGCGCCGGGATCGACGTGCCGATGCCGCTGCGGGCGACGACCCATCTTCAGGCGAGCCGCGCGCTCGAAACCGCCTTCGGCGAATTGCCCGGCGCCGTCGCGGCCGCGAGCGGCCCGCTGCGGACCGAGGTCGTGCTCGAGCTGAAGAGCGTCGTCCGGGCGATCATCGAGGACCTCGAGGACGCTGGTGACGCGATGCTCGCGTTCACCGATCTCGCCACCGCCGATGCGTACACGATGCAGCACTCGATCGACGTGACGGTGCTCGGGCTCGTGATCGGCCGCAGGCTCTTCCAGGATTACGGCTGGCTCGACTACGACGGCACGCGCCGCTATGACCGGATCGACGAGCGGCTCACCCGGCTCGGCCTGGGGCTGCTGCTCCACGACATCGGCAAGATCACGGTTCCAACCGAGGTGCTGAACAAGAAGGGCCCGCTCGACGCGGTCGAGTGGGAGCTGATCAAGGCGTACCCGGCCGCCGGAGCGAAGATGGTGACCGACGAGACCGTCGGCGCCCGGGCGAAATCGGTGATCCGCTTCCATCACGAGCGCTACGACGGAACCGGCTATCCGAGCGGGCTCAAAGGCGAGGCGATTCCCCAGCTGGCGCGCATCGCCGCCGTCGCGGATGTCTTCGACGCGATCACCTCGGTGCGGCCATACCGGCTGTCGGCTCCGGCCTACGTCGGTGTCCAGGAGATCATCAGGGGCTCCCGCACCCTCTTCGACCCCGAAGTTGTCGCCGCGTTTCGCTCGGTGGTCGCACCGCATCCGGCCGGGACCTACATCACGCTTTCCGACGGGCGCGAGGGAATCGTCTCCTACGTTCCGCCGCAACGCGCGGATCGCCCGACGATCCGCGTCGTCACGGATCACGACGGGACTCGCCTCGAGACGCCGATCGAGCTGATGCTCACACGTCACCCGGAGCTCCAGATCCTGAATCCCGGCTGGCCGGGGGGATCGCCCGCGCCCGTCCAGCCGTCGGTGCAGATTCCGGCTGCGGCGCAACCGCCGGCCACCGCGCGGCCTGAGCTGCCCGAGCCGCCGTCGAGGCCGGCCGTGGCGCACACGCCGGTTGCTCCGGCTCCCGTGCGCCGCCAACCCCCGCCGGTTCGCCACGGTCAGCCCGTTGCCGCTCCGCCGCGACCGGCACCCCCGGCGCCGGTCGCACAGACGTCCGCCACCGTCGAGGTCAAGCGCACCCCCGGCTCCGAGGTGATGGTCGACGAGCTCACCGGCCTCGGCCGCCGGGGCCAGCTCGACGTCGATCTCAACCTGGCGCTTGCCCGGAACGCCGCTCCAAGCCTGCTGGTCGTCTACGACCTCGACGGAACCGGCCTGGAGAAGCCGATGAGCCGCGTTCGCGGCGAGGCTCTGCTCAGGGAGCTCGCTCAGACGTTGAAGGAGACGCTCGGCGAGGACGCAGCGTGTTACCGCTCGCGCGAGGTCGAGCTGTCGGCGCTGATCTACGCGCCGCTCCAGCCGGCGATGGCGCTGGCGAAGACCGCGGCTGCCGCGCTCGGAGCAAACCCGGCGAGCTCGATTCCGACCGTGCATTTCGGCGCCGCCGTCTTGCCGGAAGAGGCGACGACTCCGCTCGAGGCGATCAAGCTCGCCGACCGGCGCCGCAAGTTCCCCACGATCCCGCCGCCGGGATCGGGTGGGAACACCGCACCGCCCGTGTAGGATGACGCGGCGAGAGCGGCCGTCAAGGCGTCGTCAGACGCGGCTGCGGGTGCTCAGCTCGACCAGGAGCTTGCGTACTCGCTGCCATTCGGTCAACGCCCGATGGAGATAGTGGAGCTCACGGGCGACCCAGCGGGAGGGGCTCCGCAGGATCCAGACGAGCAAGCAGTAAGGCGAGGCATTCGCGACCATGTTGAGGATTGCGCTCATGATGTGAGCGTAGGTCCCCGGACAAGTATTCGCGAGGCCGTTTTCTGCATTGCGTGTTAGCGAAAACGGAGTCCGTTTTCGTGGCCGAACTCGCCAGAACGCGGGGTTGGCAGTTGCGATTATCTGACTGATACTGCGGGGATGGACTACCTCTCCTTCTGGGCGCTTGGGGATGCCGTTCCTCCTGCGTTTGCGCGCCAGATTCAATCTACGAACGGCCTTGTGTCCCAGAACGGTAAGACCGTGAACGCGAAGCTTCGCTCGGCAATCGCGATCGCGATGCAGTTGCGTTGCCAGCACGAGTTCTCGCTCTCTGAGCGAGAGGGCGTTGGTGTTGCTCGCCGGCCACCCATCGGAGATCGCGTCTTGGAGGCCGAATCGACAGATCTCCTGACGCTTGTCTCGCAGCTTCCAGAATGCGACGCTCTCGAGCGGCGAATCGATCAGAACTGGGTTTCGCTGCGCTCGATGTACGGGTACGACGCGCCAATCTGGTCGGATCGCGTTGCTGGTAAACGCTACGCCCCCCGAGTCGTCGCAAGAATCGGCATCTGCCTCGCAGCCGACGCGACATTCGCTCCCTATGCACGAGGTCTGCTTGACGCCATCCGGGCCCGGCAATCGACCCTGCGGATTGATTTCCTTTCAGCAGCACGCACGGTGTGGGCTTGGGGGAGCGCCGATCATCGGGCGCTCGCCCGTTGTCTGAACGCGGCGCGCACGTCTCCGGACGGAAGCGATAGCGTTGGTTTTCCTGCATTCACCGCGCTCTACCAGCGAATCATTGGCGATCACCTCGAGTCCAATATCGACGATGAGAGCAGAAGCGGCGTCGTTCGGGATCTCGCCGACAGGCTCTCGGTCGTGACTGTGAACGGCCTTGCGCAAGCAGGGATGCCTGGCCGGACGGCCGACGGGAATCTCTTCACCCCGATCATTGGTCTCGTTGCGGCACAGCATCCGGATTGGCTTCCTGACGATCGAGAGATCGACGCCGAGGAAGCGCTGGCGAGCGGGGCTGCGCCGCTCGTGTTTGAGGCGCTCGCGGAACAGAAGCCGCCGACTGAGATCGCCGCCGCGCTCGACGCACTTCGGCGAGGCCTCTTGCATCCACAAACCCTCCCGAGCGATGCTTGAAATCAGCGAGGCTATGGCGCGAGCCGCGCTGCAACGCGTCGGGGCTCTACGCAATGAGCGTCTCACGCGCGATGCCCAGCAACTGCTTCAAATGATCGATGCTCCAGTGAAGCGGCTGGGGACGATCAGCAAGACGCCGGAACGCTATTCCCCTCAGGCGCATCTTCGGGAGCGCTGTGATTTGGAGCGCGCGTACCTGCTAATGCGCCAGGATCGCCGTGAGGCTGTCGTCGAGGCTCGGAAACTCCTGGCCGACTGCTTGCGCCGGAATGGCCCGTTGAGTCGCGAGCCCTATCTCGATGGGGATACGCGTTTAGGGTTCTTGTCCGATCTCGCGGCAGCTTTTTCGCAGGTCGGTCAAGAGATCGAAGCAATCGCGACGAGTCTGTATCTCTTGCAAGAGATGGGAGTTCCCGCGGAGATATCGCAGATCAGCGAGGTCGTGCTCAGCGACCCGATCTTGAGAGGCCGTAAGTCAAGGATTGTCACCCAGTTGAACAATCTTTCGGTTCGTCGGATGAAGCTCGCGTATCTCTCGGCATTTGAAGGCGATACGGCTTCGGCTGTCGAGGGGCTCGCGAGAGGCCGGCGGGAAGCCGAGGAGGCTTTGAAGCTCAGGGACGCTGGCGACTCGCCCCGCGCGACGACCGCTCGTCTGCTGAGCCGATCCAATCTCGCTCGGATCGTGTTTGAGCAGGCAGCGCTGATTGAAGACCTCGACGATCGTGGGGAAGCGCTGAGGGAGTCTCGCGATGATTTGACGGCCATCCTGAAGGACTCGTACGAGCTTGCGACGATTCGCCCACGTGCCCGCCTGATCCGAGCAGCTGTCCTCGGCATGCTGATGCTCGAGCAGGCAAGAGTCAGCGAAGTTCAAGGTGATCGCCCGACGGCAACGGCGCTTGCATGGACCGCACGTGTAGGCATGAAGCCAATGATGGACTTCTTTGTGGAGGATGCCGACGAGGCGCATGGTCGGGCCATCCGTTACGGAGATGCGTGCCGGCTGACGGGCGACCGACGACGCGCCAGTTTGACCTGGGCTCGGGCCCGTGACCGGATTGCGTTGTTTCGCGGTCCCGATTCTCCTGCGATCGCCACGCTCGAAGCTCGTATTGACGAGCTTCGCGAGTAGGGCTGAAGGGGCGAGGCTCTGCGCGGTGGGAACACCGCACCGCCCGTGTAGGCACCTGCGAGGCCGACTCCTTGTGGTATCAAGGAAGTGATGGCTTCCACGATCCGTGCCACGCTCTACAACGACCCGGCGTGCCCCTGGGGTTATTCGGCGATTCCGGCGCTTCGCGTGCTCGACTGGCGCTACGGCGACCAGCTCGACTGGCGGCTCGTCCTGATTGGCCTGTCAGACGACGCGTCGCAGTACGCCGACCGCGGCTTCTCGCCCCTCCTCTTTGCCCGCAGCCAGCTGAGCTTCCGCCGCTACGGGATGCCGTTTGCCCCCGAGCCGAAGGCGCGGATCAGCGCCACCGGCCGGGCGTGCCGCGCGGTTGTCGCGACGCGGCTGATGCACCCTGGAGACGAGTGGCGTGCGCACCGCGCGCTGCAGCTTGCGAACTTCACGAGCCCAGTGCTGCTGGACGACGACGCCCAGCTCGCCGTCATTCTCGACACGGTGCCCGGCCTCGACGGGGCGGAGATCGTCTCGCGTCTCGACGACGCCGAGGTCACCGAAGCCTATGAGCAGGATCGCGCCGAGGCGCGCACGGCCGCCGGCTCGCCCGCAGAGCTTCAGGGCAAGACCGCCACCTCGGACGGCCCGGTTCGCTTCACCGCTCCCTCGGTCGTCTTCGAGCTGAACGGCCAGCGGCTCGTCGCAGGTGGCTTCCAGACGATCGAGGCCTACGACGTCGTCGTCGCCAATCTCGATCCGACGCTGACGCGGGAGCGAGCGCCCGAGACCCCGGAGCCGCTGCTCCGGCGGTTCCCGGAAGGGCTGACGACGCAGGAGGTCGCGCTCCTGATGACCAGCTCGAACGACGCGGTCGATCGCCCCGCCGCCGAAGCGGCGCTGATCGAGCTCGTCGGCAACGGCACCGCGAGCCGCCGCCCCCTCGGGGACGACGCGCTCTGGCAGCTGGCTGACGCCTCCTAGGCCGTTCGGGCCGAGTCGGCGTCGAACTCGTCGTAGAGCTCGCGGATCCGGCTCACGACCGCGGCCGCCGTGCCGATCTCCGCAGCGCTGAACTCGGCAAGTGCCGTGTGCCAGCGCTGCTCGAAGTGAGCGCGGCGCTCGGTAATCAGCTCGCGCCCGCGGGTCGTGAGCGTGCACGTGACGACGCGGCGGTCGCGTTCCGAGCGGGCTCGCTCGACGAGCCCCATCGCAGCGAGGCTGTCGAGCAGCTGCGTCGTCGTGGCGGGGGAGAGGTCGGCTGCGACCGCGAGCTCGCCCGCCGAGAGCTCGTCGCGCTCGGCGAGGCCGAAGAGCAGGTGGTACTGGGCGAAGCTGAGCTCGCCGTGACGATGGGTGTCGCGTCCACGGAGGCGGCGGATCGCGCCCATCGCTCCTTTGAACGCGGAGCCGAGCTCGGCGATCGCAGCTTCGCGGGCGCCGGTGCGCTGCGGGGTGGCCGTGCTCATGCGACGGCCTCCGCCAGCGACTGCGCCTCGAGCGCGTGCGAGATCGGCTCGGCGCGCTGGGCGCGGGCGGTGCGCTCGGCACGGACGAGGATCATGCAGGGGATGATCGCGAGCGCAGTCATTCCGGCCGACCACCAGAAGGCGGTGCCGTAGCCGCTCGCCACTTCGCCGATCCCGTTCGCGCCGGCCAGCGCGCGGGCCAGGACGACGGCGACGACTGCGGTTCCGATCGATCCGCCGACGCGCTGGAGTACGTTCAGCTGCGGCGTTGCATCGGCGAGCTCGGACGGGCGAAGCGACGCGAATGCGGCCGACATCGCCGGCATGAATGCCATTCCGACGCCCATGCCGCGGATGAACATCGCGACCGAGAGCCAGAGGATCGAGGTGTGGGCGCCGATGAAGGCGAACGGGATCGTCGCGATCGTGGTCACGATCACGCCGGCGAGCGCGAGCGGCCCGCCGCCGATCCGGTCTGCGAAGCGTCCGACGCTGGGCATCACGAGCGCCATCCCGAGCCCCATCGGCGCGGTCAGGAGACCCGTGTCGACGACGCTCTCGAGGCGAACCTGCTGCCAGTAGAGCGGCATCAGGATCATCCCGCCGAAGAGCGCGCCGCCGAGACAGAACATCGCTATCGAGGCCGACGCGAACGTCGCTCGGCGGTAGAGGCGCAGGTCGAGCAGCGGCCGCGGCACGCGGAGCGCATGCAGGGCGAACGCGCCGATCAGTGCGAGCCCGGCGAGCGACGGCAGCACCACGCTCGTGGCGGTGAAGCTGCCCTTCGTCCCGATCTCGGCGAGGCCGTAGGTGAAGAGCGGCAGCCCGGTCGCCATCAGGAGCAGGCCGCGGACGTCGAGGCGGTCGGTGGGCGACTTCTCGACGCGCGGGAGCGTCCGCCAGGAGGCGAGGAACGCGATCAGGCCGATTGGCAGGTTGACGTAGAAGATCCAGCGCCAGCTCGCGTTGTCGACGATCAGCCCGCCGAGCGTCGGCCCGAGAATCGGCCCGAGCATGGCCGGAACCGCGACGATGCTCATCACGCGGCCCATCCGCTTCGGGCCAGCAGCCGTTGCCATCATCAATTGACCCAGCGGCAGGATCATGCCGCCGCCCACGCCCTGGATGATGCGAAAGACGATCAGCTGGTCGAGCGACTGCGCGACGCCGCAGAGCGCCGAGCCGGCCGTGAAGAGCACGAGCGAGAGCAGGTAGACAGGCTTCGCACCGAAGCGCCGCGCCGCCCAGCCGGTGACCGGGATCACGGCAGCGAGCGAGAGCATGTAGCTCGTGATCACCCATTGCGTGTTGGCGATCGTGCTGTGCAGGTCGTGCCCGAGCGTCTCGAGCGCGACGTTGACGATGGTCGTGTCGAGGATCGACATGATCGATCCGATGATCACGACGAACGCGATCCGCCAGACGTGGGACTCGATTCGGTCAGACACTGCTTCGCTCATTCCTACTCCTTCGGCACCTTGTTTTTATGTACCTAAAGATTAGGCGCCGAAAGACCTGGTGTCAAGGTCAGCTCGGTCCCGCGCTGACCGGAAGTGACACTACTTGAATCCTACTAGCGGTAGTATCCTGGTATGAAATTGAGCATCAGCCTTCCCGACGAGGATGTCCAGTTCCTGGACGCATACGCGGCGTCCGCGGGATTTGCATCTCGTTCCGCCGTCTTGCATCGCGCCGTGCGACTCCTTCGCGCGACTGAGCTCGGGCCGGCCTACGAGGCTGCATTCGCCGAATGGGAGAAGTCAGGCGTTGCCGGCAAATGGGACGCGACCACAGCCGACGGTCTGAGGCCCGATGCTCCGAGGTGAGATCCGGCTTGTCGATCTCGAGCCGGTGCGAGGCTCCGAGGCAGACACGCGGCGACCCGCTGTGGTCGTTAGCAATGACGGAGCGAACAGTGCCGCGGCACAGCTTGGACGCGGCGTCATCACCGTGGTTCCCGTCACCTCTGCCACTGCCCACGTCTATCCGTTTCAGGTCCTGCTTCGAGCGGCCGACAGCGGGCTCCGTCACGACTCGAAGGCGCAGGCCGAGCAAGTCCGAGCGGTATCGGTCGAGCGTCTCGGTGCCAAGGTGGGGATGCTCCAGCCGCCGCTGATGGCCGAGCTCGACGAGGCGCTCCGGCTCCAGCTTGGGCTTTAACGCGCGGTCCGCAGTTGTCGTCGAGGAAACGGGACTGCCAAGTCGTCGCAGCCGATGCCTAGTCCGGCGCGGCGGTCGCGAACGAGCGGACGTAGTACAGCGCGCCCGTGAGTGCCGCTGACAACGGCGCGACGTCGCGCTTCGTCTGCGTGAGCAGCAGGCCGCCCTGGTGGGCGGCGAGCAGGACGAGGGCGAGCTCGTCGGGATCGGCATCCGGACGGAGGTCGCCGCGATCTCGCATTGTCCGCAGCCCGTCGCTGAGCAGGTTCTCCCAACGATCGAACCCGTCCGCGAGGTCGTCGCGAAAGCACGCGTCGGTTTCTGCGAGCTCGCCTGCGAGCGATCCGAGGATGCAGCCGCCGGTGCAGTTCCGCTGCATCTGACCTGCGACAGACATGTCTGCCCACGTCTCGAGCGCGGCGAATGTATCGAGCTGCCCCAGCTCGGGCGCGCGGTGGAATTCGAGGATCGATTCGGCCTGGTAGGCGATCACAGCTCGGACGAGGCTGCGCTTGTCCTGGAAGTAATGCGTCATCTGCGAGCCGCTGACGCCGACTGCCTTCCGCACGTCTTCGATGCTCGTGCCCCCGACGCCGTGCTCGAAGATGTGGTCGGCAGCAGCCCGAACGATGCGCTCTCTTGTCGCCTGCCCTTTGGGAGTCAGCCGTGGGACCGGCGCTTCCGTCTGGTTCGGCATCCGCGTAGTGTAACTCATAAAATGGGATTGACAACCCAAAAGACCTCCTGTACGTTCTGGGTCAGACAACCCAAAAACTTTTCAGGAGGATTGATGCAACTCGAGAACAAGAAGGCGCTCGTCACGGGCGCCGGTGCGATTGGCGGGATCGGCTTCGAGATCGCGAAGCTCTTCGCCGGTGAGGGCGCCGAGGTCGTGATCACGGGACGGGACGCCGAGCGCGGGGCGGAAGCCGCTGCGGCTCTCGGGGGCAAGGCCCGGTTCGTGCTCGCCGATCTGACCGACCTCGATTCGGTGCGGGCGCTGGCCGACGCGGCCGGTGAGGTCGACATCCTGGTCAACAACGCGGCTGCCGTCACCTTCGGCCCGACGCCCGATCAGGATGTTCCGTCGTTCGACGAGTCGTTCTCGGCAAACGTGCGTGGCCCGTATTTCCTCGTCGCCGCACTTGCTCCGAGGATGGTCGCGAACGGGGGTGGCAGCATCATCAACATCAGCACGATGGTCGCGAGCTTCGGAATGCCGGGGATGTCGGTGTACAGCGCAACGAAAGCGGCGCTCGAGTCGCTCACCCGAACCTGGGCCGCCGAGTTCGCCGAGGGCGGCGTTCGCGTGAACACGATCTCCCCTGGGCCGACGCGGAGCGCGAAGGTTGTCGGGCGCATGGGTGATGCCGCCGAGCAACTGGGACAGACGACCCCGCTGAAGCGGATGGCAGAGACGAGCGAGGTGGCCGAAGCTGTCCTGTTCCTGGCGACCGATCGCGCGAGCTACGTCACTGGTGCGAACCTGCCGGTCGACGGAGGACGTACCGCGATCTAGACCCTCGGAGCGCCGCGGCCGGTCCGGGGCTTCCGGGCCGGCCGTTACGCAGCCTTCTTCGCCGGCACGCCGCGCGACTCCATGATCGCGTCGACGAGGCCGTACTCGACCGCCTCCTGCGGCGTCATGAAGCGGTCGCGGTCGATGTCGGCCGTCACCTTTTCGACGTCCTGGCCCGAATGCTGCGCGATGATCTCGGCGTAGCGCCGGGTCTGGTCGAGGATCTCCCGCGCCGCGATCTGAATGTCGGCCGGCGTGCCGCGGAAGCCGCCGGAGCCCTGGTGGATCATCATCTTCGCGTTCGGCAGCGCGTAGCGCTTCCCTGGCGCGCCGCCGCAGAGGATCATGGCGCCGGCCGACATGCCCATCCCGAGGCAGACGGTCGCCACGTCGGGCTTCACGAACTGCATCGCGTCGTAGATCGCCATCCCCGCATAGGCCGAGCCGCCGGGTGAGTTGACGTAGAGCCAGATGTCCTTGTCGGGATCCTCGGCCTCGAGGAAGAGCAGCTGCGCCGTGATCAGGTTCGCGATCTGATCCTCGACCTCCTGACCGAGAAAGACGATGCGCTCGCGGAGCAGCCGCGAGTAGATGTCGAACGACCGCTCGCCGCGCCCGTCCTGCTCGACCACCATCGGGATGACCTGACCAACCAGCATGTGAACCTCCTCTGATGTGCAACCTTGAGGTTGCGCTCACAATAGCGCAACTCTAAGGTTGCGCATCGTCCTTGATTGACTGGAGCTTGTGACCTCGCTGACCGCAGCCGTTCCGAACGCCCACGCGCTACGCCGTCGCGGCCAGATCTACGTCGCGCTCGCGGCGCTCGCCTGGTCGACCGCGGGCGTGATGCAGCGCGAGCTCTCGGTCGGCACGGCAACGCAGGTCGCGGGCCGCGCGCTCTTCGCGGTGCTCGGCCTCTTCGGGTTCGTCGCGTTCTCCGAGCGGAGCGGTGTCTGGCGGGCGTTCCGCTCGATCGGCTGGGCCGAGCTGGCCGTCGCTGCCCTGACCGCGACGGCCTCCGGCACGTTCATCGTCGCGCTCAACCACACGACCGTCGCGAACGTCCTCTTCATGCAGGCTGCCGCGCCGATCGCCGCCGCGTTGATCGCCTGGGCCGGCTTCCGCGAGGCGATCTCGACCCGGACGGTGGTCGCGATGGTGGTCGCGCTCGCGGGAGTCGGCGTGATGGTCGGCGGTCCCGGCGGGATGCAGGGGATCGGCCTCGCGCTCTCGGTGCTGATGACCGTCTGCTTCGCGCTGAGCGTCGTGATCACGCGGCACCGGCGAGACATCTCGATGGGCCCGGCGGTCTGCCTCTCGCAGGTGCTGGTGTTTGCCGTCGCTGGGCCATTCGCCAATCCGGGCTCGATCGGCAGCCAGGACCTCCTGCTGATGGTCGCGCTTGGCATCGGGCAGAGCGGTCTCGGCCTCGCCTTCCTGACGATCGGCGCGCGGCTGATCCCGGCCGCCGAGGTGGCGCTGATCACGCTGCTCGAGGTCGTGCTCGGCCCGCTCTGGGTCTGGTGGGCGCTCTCGGAGCGGCCGGGGACGAGCACGCTCGTCGGCGGCACGATCGTCGTCGCGGCGGTCGTCCTGCAGGCCCGTGAGCCCTCCCCCGGCTAGTGCGCTAACGTGCAACCTTGAGGTTGCCAACCCGTCGAGCAGCTTGGAGGTTGCCATGATCCGCAAGGAGATCGTCCTGCCGGCACCGCGCGAGGAGGTCTGGGCTGCCCTGACCGATCCCGAGCGCTTGGCCGACTGGTTCGCGAACGAGGTGGAGGTCGACCTGCGCCCGGGCGGCGACGCCCATTTCCGCTGGGGCAACGGCGAGGAGCGCTCGGCGACGTTCACGGAAGTCGAGCCCGAAGAGCGCCTGACCTTCGAATGGTCGGACGAGGGCGAGGTCGAGTTCACGCTGGAAGACGACGCCGACGGCACCCTGCTGACGGTCGTCGAGACCTCACCGGCCTGGTCGACGGCGCTGGGCCTTCAGGCGTCGGCGATGGCCTTTGCCTGATCCGTTCGACGCCGTCTTCGGAGCCCTAGCCGACCCAAACCGCCGCCACGTCCTCGGCTACCTGGCGAACCATGGCACGGCGACGGCGACGGAGCTGACGGGCGAGCTGCCGATGACGCGGCAGGCGGTTGCCAAGCACCTCGTCACGCTCACTGATGCCGGCCTCGTGGAATCGGAGCGCGCTGGGCGCGAGATGCGGTACCGGTTGACCGAGGCTGGGGGGGACTGGGACAGGCGGCTGGACGCGCTTCGGCGGCACTTGGAGGGCGGCGGATAGTTGGTCGAGGGGCTTGTCGAGACGTGAGTTGCGTGGCTGCCTATCCGATCGTCCTGCGACGATCCGGCTTTCCTCGTCAGGATTACCTCGACCAAGGGAGTTTCCGAAATGTCCGGCGAACCGTGGGAGGTCTTTAAGGAAAGCTACAACGAGCCGCTTCTTTTTCTCAAGCATCAAGACGACAAGATCAATCGAGTACTCACAGCGCTCGCGTTTCTTACGGCCGCTGGCGTCGCGTTATACATCTCGGCTGGGTCGTCAGGGCACGGTCTCCCTCAGTTTTCTAACTCATATGTCGCGACTGGTGACTACTTTTTCGGCTGCTTTATCATCGGGCTGTTCTTCGCCGTGTCATTGGCGATCGTGGCGCTTGATCCGACTTCCTTCACACCACGGTTCGTGGATAAACCCGCTCCTCCAGAATCAGTTCTCTTCTACGGTTCCATTGCCTCGTGGACCAAGTCTGACTGGGAAAACATGACGTTAGAGGTCTTCAAGACCGCTCTCGCCTCGAGCTTTCACAAAGATGCCCATCGGCTCTCGCACCGCGCAATCCATAAAGTCCGCCGTTTTGGGCAGGCAAATGCTTTCGTCCAGTTCACGATCGTTTCGCTTGCGCTTCTTGGCGTCATGAGGCTCAACCACGTCCACATCGAGAACCGCTGGGCTGTTGCGACGACTCTGCTGATCATTTACACACTTTTCCCGGCGATCGACTTTGTATATTTTCGGGGGCTGAATTTCCCAGGTGTTGGGGCGGACTACACACCGCCTGATATTGCGGCTCGTGCAGCCCTATGGGGCAAGGGGATCGTCTTCTTCGTGCCGTTCTTTGTCGTATCCACTCTCGGCCTTGCGCTCGCCCATTCCAACTGGCAGCCCGTCACCTACTCCCTATTTGGCACCGTTGTCATCCGATTGCTCGCTTTATTTCAATGGCAACTAATGGGTTCCCACCAGTGGGTAATCCCGATTGCCGCTGCTGTTGTGCTTGCAGGCGGAGGAGCGCTTTGGCTATGGGGCTGCAGCTGAATACCGCAAGGACACCGGATAATGGGCCGTGGAGCTCCCGGCTGCACCCGCAGTCTTCGCGACCGAACTCTGGACGATCTTCCTACGAAGTTGATCGGGATCGGATTATCCATTCAGCGACGTTTCGCGAGCTCCAGTACAAGACGCAGGTCCAAGGTCTGCTGGGAAGAAGCCACGGCAGCGTCTATCGGACGCGTCTAAACCATGTTCTTGAGGTCGCTCAGATCGCTCGCGGAGTTGGTCGTCTGATTGGTGCAGACGAGGCACTTTGCGAAGTTATTGCACTTGCTCATGATCTAGGTCATCCACCTTTTGGCCATGCAGGCGAGAGAGCGCTCAGCGATGCATTGAGAGATCACGGACATCCAGGTTGGAACGCGAATACGCACTCATTGGAAGTCGTTGACAGTCTCGAGGCCGCTTTCATCGACTTCAGGGGATTGAACCTGACATGGGCAACGCGGGAGGGTATCGCTCGTCACGCCACGCCGTTTGATGAGCCTGTCGCATTCGGTGAGTTCGCCGCGACTCCAATGGGGGGAATCGAATGCCAGATCGTTGATGTCGCGGATGTATTTGCGTACCTCTCCCACGACCTTGATGATGCGCTCGCTGGCGAATACGTGTCGATGGATCAGCTTCGGGAGTTGCCGACGATCTCTGAGTTGATCGATGATTCGGAAACGAAGTGGTTCGAATCATCTCGTGTCTGGCCCGACGCAGAGCGTCCGACGCTCGTCCGTCGGCGGGTGGTTAGCATGCTCATCTATCGGTTTATCCAAGACACAGCCTCTTATTCGCTCAATGAGCTTCAGCGACGAGGTCTTGCGTCCGCAGTATTGGTGAGAGAGGATGCTGAACGAGCGGTCGTCCCGAAGCCTGAGCACCAAGCGCTCGTTAGCGATCTACTCGATTTGCTCACAACGCTTTACTACCGAAGCACGTCTGTCGCTGAGACAGATCAGTTGGCTCGCCAGCTCGTTACGCAGTTACTCGATGCCCTCATTGCTAACCCTGCGCTTGTCCCCCCGCGGTTTCGTCGCGACGACGCGATCACCGATGCTGCGAATTACCTCGCGGCCCTGAATGATCTTTCGGCCTCGCAGCTTGCTAGCGATCTCGGCATCTGAAGCTCGGATCGAGGGCCTGAGTCAGCGTCGTACGTTGTGTTGCCTATGACGAGACGTGTGTAAAGAGCGCAAAATCTTGTCCCCAGGCCGCCGTGTTCGTCAACCACGGCGCTTATTGTGTGTTCTGTGGTTGTGCGTGAGCGAGCAGAGGCCAAATGAGAGAAGCGCGACGCCTAACTGAGGATCCCGATCTCCTTTTCAAGGATTCCGTGTTGGCAGAATTGGCTACGCAGGCGAACGTTGCGCAGTTCATTAGTTTCGGACCCGGTGCTCGGCCAGCAGTTCGGCACGCGTGCCTTCGCGACGCCCTTGCGAATCCGACTGCGTCGGTGATCGAGAACGTCGCCGTCATCCTTGCTCGCGCCGATGAGGGCTCTGTGAATATTCGGGCGTTTGACCCGAAGCAACCGAAGTCACACGAATTCATCTATGGCCTGACTGATCCCCTTCTGGTAACCCAACACGTAACTCGCCTGGCCGAGACGGGTCTATACACGATTGTGAACGAGACGATCGATGTCGGTGATGGTGGCGTGTCGGGCGTATCGCTAGGTGGCCTTCTGGAGTTTGCGCCGGGAGATACCCCACGATGCGTTGAGAAACCTGGAATAGCCTCACTACCTCAAGCTCTGGGTCTGCGATTGCTTGAGACCGTCTACGGTTTCCGTCCTGACCTTGACTACCCCGATCGACTGCGGACGGAATTCAGTATTCATCCGCTGCGGCGTGGGGTTCGTAGAAGTCACACGATAATCTGGGAACAGGAGTATGTAGAAGGAGTCACGCTCGAACCTAGTTGGGTCTGGCCCAATAGGTTCAGTCGGCACATAGGCGACAAGACATTTGGGCTTTTGATCGCAGATGCGCTTGGTCTTCATGTTCCCTTGACGACTGTGGTCGCCAGGAACGTGGCTCCATTCAAGTTCGGTCGACCTACTGGCATCAACGAGACGTGGATTCGCACAGCGCCAGCCGAGCAACAGCCAGGACGGTTCACGACGAGGCGAGGTTGGGTCGATCCTTTTCTCTTGCTCGCTGAAGAAGATCCCGACACATCAATCGCGGCAATCCTTGCGCAAAGAGGCATCGAGCCGCTCTACTCAGGTGCTGCGGCAGCGGCGACTGTAGCTGCAAGCGCTTTGATTGAGGGTGTTCGCGGTTCGGGAGAAGCTTTCATGCTTGGGGAGATCGCGCCCGAACCTCTTCCGTCTGAGGTCGTCCGCGATGTGCGGGGGGTCTTGACCGTTGCGCTCAATCAGCTCGGCCCAGTCCGTATTGAGTGGGTCCATGATGGGGAGTTGGCATGGATTGTTCAGCTGCACCGGGGCCCTATTGAGTCTCGGGGACGCATGATCTATCCCGGTACACCGGTAAACGAACACATCTTCGAGGTTGATCGCGGACTCGAGTCGCTGCGTGAACTTGTCAAGGATGTTCAGGGAAGCGGTGATGGCATCGTGTTACTCGGGAACATAGGGATCACGAGTCATCTTGGCGACGTGCTCAGACGCGCGCGGATCCCGTCAAGGATCCAATCACCAGAATCGTCGTTCGTCTCAGATCGCTTGTTTCGCCTCGCTTAAGGGGACACCTGTACCTCGTTCCAAGTCCGCGTGGAATCGCGCGGACTTGGCGAGAGATGCGTTAGCGACTCGCGAGATCGGGAGGCGTGTGGTTGGTGGGCGTCCCTCTCCACACCTCGATCATTAGCCTTCGCCGCTGTTCTTCCGAGCCGGCGGCCCAACGAGCACCTGCGTCGGCCGGATCGCCGACCGCTCGCGGCCGATCCGCGACCGTGTCGCGTCGAGGACGAGTCGTAGCTCGCGCTCGCTCTCCTCGATTTGCTTGCCAAGCGCCTGGGCCTTGGCCTTGAGCTCGTCGGCTCGGGTTTCGTCGGCGCGGTAGACCGCGTCGCCGAGATCGCGGATTACGCCGCTCTGCTCATGTCGCAGGCGGCGTTGGGCCGCACGCAGCCGTACTGCCTTGCGGCCGGCTGACGACCAGCTCGAGAGCGAGACCCAGGCGTACCAGGCCCAGCCGCGCACCGTGTTTCCCGCGTCGACACTCAGTCGCGCGAATTTGCTCTGCGGCATTCGCCGGGCCAGCGAGGCGAAGAACGCGCCGAACCAGGATGCGGCGATCAGCAGCACTGCGCCGAGCACCAGGTGCCCGGTTGCGAGCAGGAAGATCGCGAGCGCGAATCCGGCCATGGCGATTGCGAACACGACCGCCGGTGGTGCGAGCCCGAACACGCGCCGCTCGTCATGGAGGACCGTCGGCCACTCCACGGGCGGCGATTCGTCCGTCACACGTTGACCGAGCTCGGCGCCGCACTGGGGACAGAAGCGAGCGTCTTCGGGCGCCTCCGTCGTGCACACCGCGCAGACCGTCGGCGAAACAGGATCCATGCCAAAAGCGTTCCCCCTGATCCTTGACCCCAATCAGGCGCAGCGCCGAAGCCTGGACACCCACCGGCTAGTGTCCTGACCGCATGAGCGGGCGAATCCACCGAAGCGACGCCTAGTGCGCGTCGGGGTGCAACTGCCGGAGGTCGAGCGCGATGTGCGCTGGCCGGAGCTCGTTGCGATGGCGCGGGCGGCCGAGGAGGTGGGCTTCGACTCGATCTGGGTCGGCGACCATCTGCTGTATCGCGGCGACGGCCGGAGCGAGCGCGGCCCGTGGGACTGCTGGACGGTGCTCGCCGGGCTCGCCGCCCAGACGGAGCGGGTGACGCTTGGGCCGCTCGTCGCCTGCACCGCGTTCCGGCCGCCGGGGATCCTCGCGCGGACGGCCGCGGCGGTCGACGAGATCAGCGGCGGACGCCTGGTTGTCGCGTTGGGCTCCGGCTGGAACGAGACGGAGTTCCGGGCCTTCGGCCTTCCCTACGACCGCCGCGTCGCGCGGTTCGAGGAGGCGTTCGGGATCATCCGTCGGCTGCTGGCCGGCGAGCGTGTGACGACCGCCGGTGCGTTCGAGGTGACCGAGGACGCGATCCTGCTTCCGCCGCCGGCTCGCCGGCCGCCGCTGATGATCGGTGCGAACGGCGAGCGGATGCTGGCGATCGCGTTGCCGCACGTCGACGCCTGGAACACCTGGTTCACGAGTTTCGGCAACCGCGCCGAGGGCTTTGCCGTCTTGAACGCTCAGATCGATGCTGCGTGTGAGCGCGCCGGCCGCGAGCCGCGTTCCGTCGACCGCAGTGCCTGCCTCCTCGTCCAGATCGACGGCGGAGCTGGCGAGCGCATGGTCTCGCCAGACGCGCCGCCGCTGGAGCTCGACGCAGTCGCAGCAGAGGTACGCGCGCTGGCGGAAGCCGGCGCCGATGAGGTGATCCTCGTGCTCGACCCGATCACGGAGGAGTCGATCCGGGCCCTCGGCGCCGTTCTGGCGTAAGGCGCGCTACGCCTTCGGGCGACGCCGCTCGGATTCGAGATACGCGTCCGCCAGCCGCGGCGGCGCGCACGCAAGCCACCCGTCGACGAGCGCTTCTCGCAGCGCCTTCTTGCCGGCGATCCTCAGCTCGATCAGCACAGCCGCGTAGCCGTCGAAGTGCGGGATCGTGAAGAAGCCCCGGTGCCCGGCAAGTAGGAGCGCCTCCTTGTCGTCGAGATCCAGCGTGCGAACCGCCAGGATCGGCTGAGCAGGTGGCGTCTCCTCGCCGAAGCGCCGGATGTCCGCCTTGCTGAACTGGCGCTCCCAGGCGAAGCACTTCCCGCCCTCGACCGACCAGGTTTTCGTCCCGTGGCGCTCGCCCTCGACCACGTCGGGAAGCGCCATTGCCAGCTGTGCAGCGTCGTCGAGCGTCGCCATCGGCCGATCATGCCTGCTCGCGCGATCCGCGAGCGGGGCATTGGATTCGCGAAAACGGGGAACCTCTAGTCGAGCAGGCAGATGCGAAAGGAGATCAGCTTCTATGAGCCATGCATCGATTAGATATGGACTCAGCCTCTTGGCGCTTGTCGTGTCGGCTTCGGTGCTCGGTGGTTCGGCCTTGGCCCGCCCGTCCGTGGCGGCGCCGTCGATCATCTCGTTCACGCCGACCCACGCGATGGTTGGCGCGACCGTGACGATCTACGGTCACAACCTCACCGGCGCGCAGGTTCAGTTCAACGGGATGAACGCCAAGCAGGTCACGGTCGACTCGACCGGGACGCATGTAAAGGCGATCATCGACCCTGAGACGATGGACGGGCCGAGCCAGATCGGGATCATCACTCCGGGCGGCACGGTCAACTCGACCATGGTCTTCACGGTCGATCCTCCGACCGGGGCCCCGGCCCAGACCGGGCGTGCCGTCGCGGAGAAGCCGTTGATCAAGAGCATCACGCCGATCCATGCCAGGGTCGGCGCGAAGGTCACGATCAAGGGCGCGAACCTCGGTGGCGCCATGTGGGTCAAGTTCGGTGGCGTGAAGGCGCTGTACACCGTGCCGAGCGCATCGAAGATCATCGCCAGGGTTCCGAAGAAGGCACACACGGGCCGGATCTCGGTCAAGACCAGCGTTGGCGTGGCGACTCACGTTCAGCCGTTCCTGGTCACCATCCCGCTCGGCTAAGTTGCGCGACTCGCGAGTTCGGTCCGGGGCGGGCGTTCGCGCCCGCCCCGCCGAGTCGCGCCTTTGAATAGCCACCGGTCCCAATAGGCTTTTGTCGTGGGACGGCGGTCTGCCTAGTTCGCTCCGATGACGTTTCGTCGCGGGCCGCTCGCGGAGCGGGATTTTCGGCTTCTGCTCGCCGGCCGGACGCTCTCGTTGTTCGGGACGGCGATGTCGAATATCGCGATCGCGTTCGCGATCCTCGACCTGACCGGCTCGAAGGCGGATGTCGGGTACGTGCTCGCGTCGCAGCAGCTGCCGAAGGTCGTGTTCTTGCTGCTCGGTGGGGTCTGGGCAGACCGGCTGCCGCGGCATCGCGTGATGGTCGTCACGGGCGCGATCAGCGGCGCCGCGCAATGTGCGTCCGCGGCGTTGCTGCTGACGCACGAGGCCGGGATCGTCGCGCTCGCTGCGCTTGCCGCGGTCAACGGAAGCGCCGCGGCGTTCTTCACGCCTGCGGCGCGCGCTGCGCTGCCGGGGACCGTGCCGGAGGCCCTGCTCCAGCCCGCGAACGCCATGCTGCGCATGGCTCAGAACAGCACCGTGATCGGCGGCACGGCTGCCGCAGGCGTCCTCGTTGCCACGGTGGGCCCCGGGTACGCGATCCTGATCGACGGGCTCACCTATTTCGGCGGCAGCGCCTTCATCGAGGCGATGCGGGCGGCCGACCGAGATCTTTCGGCTGTCCGCGCGAATGTGTTTCGGGAGCTGCGCGAAGGCTGGGACGCATTTCGCTCTCAGACGTGGCTCTGGACGATCGTCGTGCAGTTCTCCTTCGTGAACGCGGTGGAGAACGGCTCGATGAACGTGCTCGGCCCTCCGATCGCGAAGGCAAGCCTGGGCGGTCCTGCCGTCTGGGGCGCGATCCTCACCGCACAGGCGGTGGGCTACGTCGTGACGGGCTTTCTGATGATCCGGATTCGGGTACGCCGGTTGCTCTTCTTCGGCACGGTGTGCGTCTTCCCGATGGCCCTGCCGCTGCTCGCGCTTGCCCGGCCGCTCCCAGCAGTTCTGATCGGACTCTTTGCATTCCTCGGCGGTGCGTCGCTCGAGGTTTTCGCCGTCGCCTGGTACACGGTGCTCCAGCGCGAGACGCCGCGGCATCTGCTTTCACGGGTCTCGGCCTGGGACGACTTCGGCTCGATTGTCTTCGTCCCGCTCGGCCTCGCGGTCGCCGGGCCGGTGGCGGAAGCGGTTGGCGACCGCGCCACGCTCCTCGGCTCGGCGGCGATCATCGTCGTCTCGACCGCGCTCGTCCTCCTCGTGCGCGACGTTCGCCGGCTGTAGCGCTTAGGTTCTCGCGATGAGCTCGGTGAAGATCGGCGACGCGTTCGGGAAGCTCTTGACTGCCGGCCTCGAGCAGGACGGCGTGCTGGAGATCGTCGAACGGGACGACGGCTTCGTCTCGGCGTCTTCGAGCGCGCACTACTTCGCGCCGTTTCGATCGTGGCCGCCGCACCAGCGGCAGGGCATGCGGCATGTCCGGGGACGCGTGCTCGACGTTGGCTGCGGCGCGGGGCGGGTCGCGCTGCACCTCCAAGAGCGCGGCCATGAGGTTGTCGCCATCGACGCGTCGGCCGAGGCGATCGAGGTCTGCGCGAAGCGCGGAGTCGCCGACGCTCGCGTGATGCGGCTCGCGGAAGTCGGCCGCAAGGGTCTCGGCACTTTCGAGACGATCCTGCTGCTCGGAGGCAACTTCGGGCTGCTCGAGAGCAGGACGAGGGCACCCGCGCTCCTCCGGCGGCTGCTCCGGGTCTCGACGCCGGCGACGCGGATCATCGCCGAGAGCCTCGATCCGGATCTGACCGACGATCCCTACCACCTCGCGTATCACCGCCGGAACCGGGAGCGCGGACGGATGTCAGGGCAGATCCGGCTTCGTGTCCGTCATCGCGACTACGCCACGCCCTGGTTCGACTACCTCTTCGTCTCGCGAGAAGAGATGCGCGAGCTCGTCGCGAGCGGTGGCTGGCGCATCGAGCGGTTCATCCCCGACGAAGGCGCCGTCTACGTCGCGGTGCTCTCGCCCGCTGTGTGAGCGGCTTACTCGGCGGACTTGCAGGGCGCGAGCGCCCCGGCGGAGTTCGCCGACGACTGCACGACGCTCGTCAGCACGCTCTCCATCGCCGCCGGTTTCAGGCCGATCACGGGGGCGAAGGGCCGGTCGAGCTCGGCGATCGCGCCGACCATCGCCACGAGGAGCGCGAGCGATGTGACCAGCCCGATCACGAGGTGCGCCTTGTTCTCCCAGTAGCGGATCGAGAGCAGGAAGACGACGAGGCCGATGCCGATCAAGACGACCAGCCACAACGGCGCCGGGATCTGAGGCCGGCTGTCTTCGAGCATCAGCTGCCGGGCTTCGCCTCGCGACAGGTTGGCGTTGAAGAGCGTCGAGATGGTCAGGTTCGTCGGGTTCGCGGCCGTCACGTCCTCGACGGTCGAGCTCAGCTGCCGCGTGCGCGCGAAGACGACGGGCGATCCCGCTCCGTTCGACTTCTGGAGCTTCGGCCACTCGTCCTCGATCGTCTCGCGGGCGTAACAGACGATCTCGTGCCGGAGCGTGCTGCGGAGGGGCTCCTTCAGCGGGCCGGCGGCCTTGTACATGTCGTTCAGCGACGTCGCCTCGCGGTTCGTGTCGTTGATCGCCGCCGTGTAGTGCGTCGAGGCAAAGAGAACGAGGATCGCGAGCAGGATGCCGTAGACGATGCCGACGAGGCCGTCGACGGCCCCGAAGTCGAACGGCGGCCTCAGCGCGGTGTAGGTCAAGACGAGCCACGCCGCGACGAGGCTGACGGCGACCACGCCGAGCGCGATGAGGACGTAGAAGAGCCCAGACCCGACCGAAAGCAGCACGGGCGAGACCATAATTGAGATTGCGAGTCGGGCCGAACGGTTGTTTATCGTTGGCGCCGTGGTGAGTCAGGGAGCGCCGGTGGGCCGAACGCATCGCCGGTGGCCGTTCCTCTTGCTGCTGCTCCCGATCGCGGCGATCATCTACCCGCCGCTCTACAGCCACCGGCATCCCGGTCTCGCGGGAATCCCGTTCTTCGTCTGGTACCAGCTCGCCGCGGTCGTCTTCGGGGGCGTCGTCACCGCGGTCGTCTACCTGCTGCTCGGGCACGAGCGAGTGGGGGCGGAGTGATCGTCGGAGCGATCGAGGTCACCCAGGCGATCATCATCGCCTGCGCGTTCGCGCTGATCACCGTGATCGGCCTCTTCGCCGGCCGCTGGCGCAAGGCAGACATGCACGACCTCGACGAGTGGGCGCTCGGCGGACGGCAGTTCGGCGGCGTGCTCACCTGGTTCCTGCAGGGCGGGAGCGTCTACACGACCTACTCGTTCATCGCCGTGCCGGCGCTCGTCTTCGGCGGCGGCGCGATCGGCTTCTTCGCGCTGCCGTATCTGATCATCACCTACCTCGTCGCCTTCCTCGTCGTGCCGCAGCTCTGGACGCTGGCGCGCGACCGCGGCTACGTCACGCCCGCCGACTTCGTCCGCGACCGCTTCCGTTCTCGTTCCCTGGCGGCAGCCGTCACGATCACCGGGATCGTCGCGACGATGCCGTACATCGCGCTCCAGGTCTACGGGATCGAGATCTGCATGGCGCAGATCGGGCTGCCCGTGCAGGCGTCGCTCTGGACGGCGTTCGCGCTGCTCGCGCTGATCACCTACGTCAGCGGGCTGCGCTCTGCGACGCTGATCGCGGTTGTGAAGGACGTGTTCATCTGGATCACCGTCCTCGCGGCCGTGATCTACATCCCGATCAAGCTTGGCGGCTACGCGCACGCGTTCTCGCACGTGCCGCAGAGCCGGCTGACGCTGCCGGGGAACCTCTACGCCGACTACGCCACGCTCGCGATCGGCAGCGGGCTCGCGCTCTTTCTCTATCCGCACACGCTGACCGGAGCGCTCGCGTCGAAGAGCCGCTTCGTCGTCCAGCGCAACTGCATCTTCCTGCCCATCTACACGATCATGCTCGGCCTGCTGGCGATCCTGGGCTACCTCGCGATCTCCGCGGGCGTGCATCCCGACAAGCACTACGGCAACAACGCCGCGGTGCCCGCGCTGCTGGACAAGATGTTCCCGAGCTGGTTCGCGGGCTTCGGGCTCGCCTCGATCGCGATCGGCGCGCTCGTGCCGGCGGCGATGATGGCGATCGCTGCGGGGAACCTCTTCTCGCGCAACATCTGGCTCGAGCTGAAGCCGTCGGCGACCCCGCACGAGCAGACGCAGGTCTCGAAGATCGCCTCGCTCGTGGTCAAGTTCGGCGCGGTCGGGTTCGTCGTCGGGGTGCCGACGACCTTCGTGATCAACTTCCAGCTGGCGGCCGGCGTCTGGATCCTCCAGACGCTGCCCTCGGTCTTCCTCAGCCTCGTCTGGCACAAGCTCTCGCCGCGCGCGGCCTTCGCGGGCTGGGCGGCCGGGACGGCGTACGGCACGTTCCTCTTGTTCAAGGTTGGCTTTGCAGCCTCGAGCTACGACTTCGGCTGGGGCTCGCATCGCACGACGATGTTCATCGGGATCCCGGCCCTGGTCGTGAATCTCGTGGTTGCGCTGATCGTCTCGCTGCCGGCGCTCCGCGGGCCCAACTAGATCACTGTGAACGTGCCCGAGAACTTCTTGCCGGTGCGGGCGACCGAGCGGTACGGGAGCTTCTCCGCGCCGCTGAACCCGACCGAGTAGTTGCGCGACTTGCCGGCCGGCACGAACGGCGACTGGTAGCTGCCGATCTCGAACCGGCGGGCGGTCTTGCTCGAGTTCCGGATCTTGAAGACGACGACGAGCACGCTGCCCGTTGCCGTGCGGACGCGCGTCGAATGGAGCTTCACCCCCGTGTCGCTGAGAATCACGCTGTCGAGGTAGCGGATCGTCGGCGCCGTCGTCTCGGGCCTGGCCTGGGCAGCCGTTGTGGCCGCGGCGAGGAGAGCGAACGCGCAGCCGAGCGCAGCAAGGCTCTTCACAGGGCTACCCGGACGTCGACTTGGAGACGTAGGCGGCGATCTCCGAGATCTGCTTGGCGCTGTACTTCGGGCTGAACGCAGGCATCCCCTGGCCGCCGTGGGTCACCTGCGCGTCGACCTGTGCCGCGGTTGGCTTGAGGCTGTCCAGGTTCGGGCCGACGTTGCCGGTCGCGCCGGCGGCCTTCATCGTGTGGCAGGTTGCGCAGCCTGCCTGCTTCCAGAGCGCCGCACCCGCAGTGACTGCGGCCGAAGCAGGAGTCGAGGTCGCCGGTGGGGCGGCAGTCGTGCTGGTCGTCGTCGACGTGCTCTTCATCGCCGGCAGCACGTTCGTCTTGGCCGTCCCGGTGCCGATCGAGAACGCGTAGACCGTGTCGTTCTGAACGGCGATCGTTCCGCCCTCGGACGTTCCGCCGACCATCAGCGTCACGTACTCCTTTCCGTTACTCCCCTGGTAGACGATCGGCGACGAGCCGACGGCTCCGTCGAGCTTGGGCGATGTCCAGAGCAGCTTGCCGGTCTTCGCGTCGTAGGCCAGGAAGTGGCCGTCAGGCGTGCCCATGAAGACGAGGCCGCCGGCCGTCGAGGCGAGCCCGTCGTAGCAGGCGTTCCCGCCGGGAATCGTCGTCCGCCAGGCGATCGTGTTCGTCTGAGGCGTGTACGCGACGATCTGGCCCTGCTTCTTGAACGCGTTGTCGCTCGCGCTGATCCCGTTCACCTCGGTCTCGCTGCCAGTCCCCGGGATCGGCTTCGCGTCGGCGATCGGAATCGCCTCGTACGCCTTGATCCGGTTCTCGGTGGCGCAGATGTAGAGCTTCCCGGTCGACTGGTCGAACGTGCTCGGCAGCCAGTCCGCGACGTCGTGATTGCCGGCCGCGGTGTAGTTGGTCGAGACGAGTGGGGTGTAGATGCAGCCGAAGATGATCGGGTTGCCGTCATCGCCCTTCAGCGAGGGGTCGCCGCCGGTCTCGAGCCAGCTCTTCTTCGTGGCGCACTGCGACGCGAAGGTGTCGCCCTGCGGAATCGGCTGGGTCTTCGACGTGCCGGGCGACGCGGGATTCTGCGGTTCTTTCGTTTCCGGCGTCGGGATGATCGGCTTGCCGGTGTCGCGGTTCAGGATGAAGTTCAGGCCCATCTTCGTCGGCTGGTCGAGCGCGTGGACGAGCTTGCCCTTGTAGGTCATGTCGAAGAGCGTCGGAGACTGCGGCATGTCGTAGTCCCACTCGTCGTGGTGAACCTCCTGGTAATACCAGGCGATCTGGCCCGTCTTCGCGTTCAGCGCGACGTCGGATGCGGTGTAGAGGTCGTTACCGGCCGGCCGGTTCACGTACGGCGACGCGTTCGCGGTTGCGACGATCACGTAGCCGGTTGCCGGGTCGACCTCGGGCTGCGTCCAGACACCGCCGCCGCCGTGGTTCAGGTCGGCTGGCTGGCCCCACGTGTCGAAGCCGGGATCGCCCTTCTTGAACGGGATGAATGAGTGCTTCCAGAGCAGCTTGCCGGTCTTCGCGCTGACGGCGATCAGGTAGCCCCGGATGCCCGAGTCAGAGCCGCCCGTGCCCACGAGCACCTCGCCGTTGTTCAGCGGTGTGTAGGTGACCGGGCCCGGGAACGAGTAGCCGAGATTGGGATCGAAGAGCTGCGTCGTTCGCCAGGCCTGCTTGCCGGTCGTCGCATCGATCCCGACCAGATAGTTGTCTTTCTCGGCCGCGTAGATCAGCCCGTTGCCCATGGCGAGGCCGCGCCCGCCGCCCGCGCCGTCGCCGGTCCACGTCCACTTCGAGGCGCCGGTGATCGCGTCGAGCGCGAAGACGTCTCCCTGGGCGGACTGGATGTAATAGGTGCCGCCGTACTCGAGGCCCGTCGCGACGTTCTGGCTCAGCGGCTCGCCGAGTGTCGTCTTCCAGGCGATCCCGAGCTGCTTCACGTTCCCGGAGGTGATCGTCTTCAGCGTCGAGTAGCGCTGGCCGAGGCTGCTGCCGCCGAAGTCGATCCAGTCGGTGCTGTCAGGCGCGGCAAGCTGCGCCGCCGTGAAGGCCGGCGGCGACGAAGAGCTCGCATGCTTGCTGCTTCCGCATGCTGTCGCGACGGCAAGGACCACGCCGACCAGGCCTATTGCCTTCACGAGCTGGAGAACCGAACGCCGACGCCCAGCCGCGAGTGGAGGTACCTCGACCACAGAGTTTGGGTACCCGCGACCTTGCGTTCGAAAACATCGGGCGTTGGGAAGTTCGAAAGGAAACCGTCGAGGGTCGCGGCGAGGTATGGTCGTGCGGCAAAACGAGGGGCGGCTGGATGAACGACACAGGTCTGTCTGGGGCGGAGACGGACGCGGCGGTGGACCCGGCGCAGCTCGGTGCTGGTCCTGATTCGGCCATTCTCAGGGAAGCGGTGCCGTCGGCGGTCTCCGCGATCGTCTATCTCGCGGCCGCGACGGCCGTCG
>DASZPQ010000072.1:0-29834 GCA_035550275.1 Gaiellaceae bacterium
CGTCTCGAGGTTGAGCCTCGAGTTTTCACAACGGACCTACCTAACCGCCTACACGCTCTTTACGCCCAATAAATCCGGACAACGCTTGCCCCCTACGTATTACCGCGGCTGCTGGCACGTAGTTAGCCGGGGCTTCTTCTGAAGGTACCGTCACCCTCTGGGCTATTAACCCGAGGAGCTTCGTCCCTTCTGAAAGAGGTTTACAACCCGAAAGCCTTCTTCCCTCACGCGGCGTCGCTGCATCAGGCTTTCGCCCATTGTGCAAGATTCCCCACTGCTGCCTCCCGTAGGAGTCTGGGCCGTGTCTCAGTCCCAGTGTGGCTGATCGTCCTCTCAGACCAGCTATGGATCGTCGCCTTGGTGAGCCGTTACCTCACCAACAAGCTAATCCACCGCGGGCTCGTCCCTGACCGGAGGCCGAAGCTACCTTTTCCAACCGCCCCGAAAGACTGTTGGGCCATCCGGTATTAATCCGAGTTTCCTCGGGCTATCCCAGAGTCAAGGGTTGATTACCCACGTGTTACTCACCCGTTCGCCGCTTTCCTCAGACCCGAAGGTCTGATTCTCGCTCGACTTGCATGTGTTAAGCGCGCCGCCAGCGTTCGTCCTGAGCCAGGATCAAACTCTCCGTGAAGAATGGATTCACGTCCGACGCGATGTTCGCAGAACATTGCTGTTCAGAAACACCGGGGACGTGAGTCTTCTCACTTCGAGCCACTTGCTGCTCAAAGGCCGTGTCCGAAGACACGGCGATATTGGCCTCTCACTCAGCTGGCCGAAGCCGGCCGAGATCGAGGTCTCGACGTAATAACGCTCGCTGCTGAGTTTTCAAAGACCGACACCATCAAGCACTGACAGCGTAAAAAAGCCTCCGACTCGCGCCAGAGGCCTCCAGTAAGAACGAATCGTAGCGAATACGAGACGGTTTGGAGGCTCCCTTGGTCGTCGAGGTTGGGGACTGTCGTACGCTGCCCACAGGACAGCCGAAGCAGTATAGCGCCGCTTATGGCCTAGTCAAGCGCTCGTTATGCGGCCGAAGCGCCGTTTTCCGACCTGCACGAGCGCACCATCGAGGCTCGAGCGCGCGAGGTCGAGCGCCTTGACCGGCTCACCCCCCACCTTGACACCACCCTGCTCGATCAGGCGACGCGCTTCAGACGTGGAGCCGACGCCGAATGACGACACCAGCAATGCCGGGAGATGAACGGGATCGCCGGCGGGAAGCACGACGTCCGGGATGTCCTCCGGCGCCTCGTGCTGGCGGACGACCCGGGTGAAATGGTCTTCGGCGGCGGCAGCCGCGGCTTCGCCATGCGACCGTGCCACGATCCAGCGGGCAAGCGCGAGCTTCGATTCCATCGCCTCGCCGGCGGGCGGCTCCTGATCGGCGACGAGCTTCCACCAGTCGGCGAGCATCGAATCCGGGATCCGCATCGTGCGGCCGAACATCTCCTCCGGCGCCAGCGTGAGCGGAATGTTGTTGCCGACGGACGAGCTCATCTTCTCGCCGTCCCACGACAGCAGCAGCGGCGTGGTCAGGACGACCTGGGGTGCGAGCCCGTACGACTCCATCACCTCGCGGCCGGCGAGCAGGTTGTAGAGCTGATCCGTGCCCCCGAGCTCGACATCGGCCTCGATTGCGACCGAGTCGTACGCCTGCATCAGCGGATAGAGCAGCTCGGAGACCGAGATCGGCTCGTGCGCAGCGAATCGCTTGGTGAAGTCGTCGCGCTCGAGGATCCGCGCCACCGTCAGCGTCCTCGTCAGGCGCACCACGTCGGCAAAGGTCAGCTTCGAGAGCCACTCGCCGTTGTACCGAACCTCGGTCTTGTCCGGATCGAGGATCACCATCGCCTGCTCGAGATAGGTCTTCGCGTTGGAGTCGATCTCCTCGTCGGAGAGGATCGGCCGCTCCGTCGACCGGCCCGACGGGTCACCGATTCGCGTCGTGTAGTCGCCGATGATCAGGACTGCGGTGTGCCCATCGTCCTGGAACGCGCGCAGGCGCTGGAGCGGAATCCCGCGGCCGATGTGGATATCCGGCGACGTGACGTCGATGCCGAGCTTCACCCGCAGCGGACGGCCGAGCTTCAGCTTCGCCTCGAGCCCGCCCTCGGGCAGAACGTCGACGGCGTTGCGTGTCAGGTCGGAAATCATGGCCGCGGCTACACTAGCGGGCGCCCTGACGCTGCTTCGGAGAAAGTCTCGAGCGCCGAAACGACGGCGCATCCGCAAGCTCAGACTCCTCGCCCTGCTCTTCGTACTCGGGCTTCTGGGCTTGTCGGCGTTCACCTTCGGTCTGCTGACCGCGGTGACCGGCCAGCTCCACGGCCTCGATCCTGAGAACCAGAAGGCCCAGCAGGCGAACACGAAGGTCTACGCAAGCGACGGCAAATCGATCCTCGAGGTGCTGCACGGGTCCGAGGCGCGGGTCGTCGTGCCCTCGGCGCAGATCTCTCCCTGGCTGAAGCACGCGATCGTCGCGATCGAGGACAAGCGGTTCTACGAGCACCGCGGGATCGATGTCCACGGCATCTTCAGGGCGCTCTGGACCGACATCACGAACGGAAGCGCCGTGCAGGGCGGCTCGACGATCACGCAGCAGTTCGTGAAGAACTCCGACACCGGCAATGCGCCGACGATCGCGCGCAAGCTCCGTGAGGCGGCGCTGGCGACGCAGCTCGAGCTGCACTGGACGAAGGATCAGATCCTCACCGCGTACCTGAACACCATTTACTTCGGGAACGGCGCCTACGGCGTCGAGGAGGCGTGCCGGATCTATTTCGGCCACAGCGCAGCGGTGGTCACGCCAGCCGAGGCGGCCCTCCTCGCCGGGATTCCGGAGGATCCGAGCCTCTACGATCCCGTCGCCCATCCGGCGCAGGCTCTCGCGCGGCGGAACCTCGTGCTGCTCGAGATGTACAAGCAGGGCCAGATCACGCCGCACCAGTACGCCGTCGGGATCCGCGCGAAGATGCCGAAACCGCAATCGGTGCATCTTCCGTCGGGGCAGAGCACGCGGGCGCCGTATTTCGCGAACTACGTCACGGAGCAGCTCGTCAGCAAGTACGGGGCGAAGAAGGTCTACAGCGGCGGCCTGCACGTCACGACGACGATCGACCTCGGCCTGCAGAAGCTCGCGCGCGAGGCGATCGCGAAGGAGTTGCCGCCATCTGTCGGCCCGACCGCGGCGCTCGTGGCGCTCGATCCTCGCACCGGAGCTGTGCTCGCGATGATCGGCGGACGGAACTACCACCAGAGCCAGTTCAACCTGGCCACCCAGGGAGAACGGCAGCCCGGGTCGTCGTTCAAGCCTTTCGTGCTCGCGGCTGCCCTGAAGGAAGGGATCTCGCCGGCAACGGTGCTCACGTCGCACACCGTCTCGATCGATGCGGGCGGCCGGGTCTGGCGCGTGAACAACTTCGAAGGTGAAGATCTCGGCCCGATCGACCTCTCGAAGGCGATCGCGTATTCCGACAACACCGTCTTCGCCCAGCTGACGAACGTGGTCGGCCCCGGCAACGTTGCCGCGGCCGCCAAGGAGCTCGGAGTCAGCACCCCGTTACCGAGCTATTTCTCGATCGGGCTCGGCGCCGAGCCGGCGACGCCGCTCGACATGGCGCGCGCCTATTCGGCGTTTGCGAACGGCGGCGACCGGGTCGACGGCTCGACCTTCGGGAACGAGCCGCGGGCGATCGAGTGCGTCCAGTCTCCGGGCCAGGCCTGCAAGGCGAACGCGCCCGTCAACACGTCCGTGCTGACGAGCACCCAGGCCGCGATCGTGGACCAGCTGCTCGAAGGCGTGATCGGGTACGGAACGGGCACCGCTGCAGCGATTCCCGGGTACACCGTTGCCGGCAAGACGGGCACCACGGAGAACTACGGCGACGCCTGGTTCGTCGGCTACACGCCTCAGCTCGTCACCGCAGTCTGGGTTGGCTATCCCGACAAGCTCGTTCCGATGCTGACGCAGTTCCACGGCCACGCCGTTGTCGGCGGCTCCTACCCCGCGCTGATCTGGAAGGCCTTCATGACGAAAGCGCTGGCCTACGAGAACGACTCACCCGAATCGTTTCCGGCGCCGCCGGCACTGAACGTCGAGCAGGTCAAGGTCGTGAATCGCGCCGGGGTTGGGCTCGCGCGGGATAACGGCTACTGCTCGACGGCAGTGAACATCGAGTTCTTCGTCGGGGACGCCCCCAGCAAGATCGCGCCCTGCAAGCCGAACGAGGTCGACGTGCCGGATCTGCGCGGCGCAACGCTGGCGGCTGCCGAAACCCGATTGACCGGGCAGCCGCTCACCTGGAAGATCGTCTACAAGCCGGCCACGCCTGGAGAGAAGCTCGGCGTCGTGATCGGCCAGATCCCGAACAAGGGCACGCTGTCGGCGTACAACCAGGTGCTGCTCGTGCTGCCGAAGGCCCAGCATGGCGTCGTTCCGAAGCTCGTCGGACTGACGGCGAAGCGCGCGAGGGCGAAGGTGGGAAAGCTGAAGGTGAAGCTTCAGATCACGGGCAGCGCGGGCGGCCGGGTCGTCTCGCAGAATCCGCGTTGGGGAGTCGCGATCGCCCCCGGAATGCAGCTCGCGGTCAAGCTCGCCGACGCGGCGCCACCGAAGCAAACGGGCGGCTGAGAAACGGCGAGCCGGCGAGCCCGTAGCGCCAGGGCAAGTCGACCGCCTTCGTGATCCCGATTCGGGGCCCGGTCACGATCTCGACCGGCTCGCGGCGCGCCTCGAGCCGAAACGGCGCCCGGTCGAGCGGGAGCCCGTCGTACGCGCCGGTGACGCCGAGAGCCTGGCACAGCCGGCCGGGGCCCGAACACAGGAGACGCAGCTCGGCTCTTGCCCCTCGCCGAGCCTGCATCTCCGGCGTCCCCCTGGCGGGCTCGAGAGCGCGGAGGAGGATCGCGCTCGCCGTTCCCTCAGCTCCACATACGAGGTTCAGGCACCAGTGGATCCCGTAGGAGCGATAGACGTAGGCGTGCCCTGCGGGGCCGAACATCGCTGCATTCCGAGGCGTCTTCCCGCGAAACGCATGCGAGGCCTCGTCGGTCGGCTCGTAGGCCTCGACCTCGACGATCAGGCCGCCGACACCGTCGACGTAGATCCCCGCCCCGATCAGGTCGCGCGCGACTTCCTGCACGTCCCGCGCGAAGAACGACCGCTTCAAGCGGGTGCTAGGCGAGGGCGGAGCGAAGCGCTTCGACGACGCGCTCCTGGTCTTCGAGCGCGAGTCGCGCATGGAAGGGGATCGCCATCGTCCGGTCGCTGCAGTCTTCGCTGACCGGGAACATGCCCTCGCCGAAGCCGAACCGCTCGCGCATGTACGGCTGGAGGTGGATCGACGGCAGGTACGGCGCTCCCGCGATTCCCTGCGTCGCGAGCTTGGCAAGCACGCCGTCACGGTCGACGCCGCTGGGAAGCTTCACGACATAGACGAACCACGAGCGAACATGGTCGTCGTCATCCGCCAGAGGGATCTCGACGTCGACGCCCGCGAGCAATTCCGCGTAGCGGGCGGCGACTTCGCTGCGCGCCTCGAGGATGCGATCCAGCTTCTCGAGCTGCCCGATCCCGAGCGCGGCCGAGATGTCGTCGAGGCGGTAGTTGAACCCGAACCGGCCATGCTGAAGCCAGCTCGACGTCTCGAGGCGGCCCTGGTTCCGCAGCGAGATGAGGAGCTCATACTCCTCCTCCGAGCTCGTGGTGACGGCTCCGCCCTCGCCGGTCGTGATCTGCTTGTTCGGGTAGAAGGCCCAGACCGCCGGGTGGCCGTGCGAGCCGAGCGGCTTGCCCTTGTATCTCGCCCCGAGGGCTTCGCAGGAGTCCTCGACCAACGCCAGCCCATGCCGGTCGCAGATCGCGCGCAGCTCGTCGAGCTCGCAGGGATAGCCGAAGATGTCGACGGCGACAATCGCCTTCGTGCGCTCCGTCACTGCGGCTTCGACGGCGGCCGGATCGAGGTTGAACGTGCTCGGATCGATGTCTGCGAAGACCGGAGTCGCGCCTTCGTACATCGCGCAATTCGCCGACGCGACGAACGAGTACGGCGAGGTGATCACTTCGTCGCCCGGGCCCACTCCCGCGAGCCGCATGCAGAGATGGAGCCCGGACGTGCCGGACGAAACCGCTGCGCAATAGGGCGCATCGACGGCGTCGGCGAGCAGCTGCTCGAACCGCGGGCCGGTCGGCCCGAGCGAGAGCCAGCCCGAGCGGAGCACCTCCAGCACGAGCTCTTCGTCGCGCTCGTCGATCCACGGCGACGAGAGGGCGACGCGTTTTGTCGTCGTGCTCACTGAGCGCGGATCATGCTCGGCACGAGCTCGCGCCACTGTGCCCAGCGGTCGCTCACGCCGCGAACCGTGTCGAGATACGCCTTCTGGATCTCCTGGGTCACCGGACCGACGCCGATCTCGTGGTCGTCGACCGAGCGCACCGGCGTCACCTCGGCTGCGGTGCCGCACATGAAGACCTCGTCCGCGAGGTAGAGATCGGAGCGGATCAGGTTCTTCTCAACGCACTCGTACCCGAGATCCTGAGCGATCTGGATCACGGAGTCACGCGTGATCCCGTGCAGGATCCCCGTTGACAGATCGGGCGTGAAGAGCTTGCCCTTCGAGACGACGAAGATCGTCTCCCCCGGACCGTCGGCGACATGGCCGTCGGGCGTCAAGAGGATCGCTTCGTCATAGCCGGCGTTCTGCGCTTCGGTGACGGCCAGCATCGAGTTCAGATAGACGCCGGTCGCCTTCGAGGCGTGCGGGACGACGTTCGCCGGGATGCGCTGCCAGCTCGAGATCTTCGTGCGGATGCCACTGAGCTGCGCCTCGGCGCCAAGGTAGGTGCCCCACGGCCACGACATGATCGCGACCTCGACCGGGTTCCCACGCGAGGAGACGCCGAGCTCGCCGAAGCCGTAGAACGCGAATGGCCGGATATAGCTCTCATTGAGGCCGTTTGCGGCGAGCAGCTCGTTGCAGGCGCCCATCAGCTCTTCGGCCGAATAGGGGAGCTGCATGTAGATCAAGCGCGCCGAGTTGACGAGGCGCTGCATGTGATCGGTGCCGCGGAAGACCGCCGGGCCCTTCGGCGTGTCGTAGCAGCGGACGCCCTCGAAGACGCCGGTGCCGTAATGGAGCCCATGCGCCCCGATGTGAATGCGGGCGTCGTCCCAGTCGACAAGCTCGCCATTCATCCAGATCTTCTCGGTTGCTTGCACGGGGGCCTCCTTCGCCTGCTTTCCCTGAACTTTAGCGGCGCACGGTCAGATCGGCTGCGTTCGCCCGCGCGAGCCGCTGGAGATCGGAGGGCGCGAGAACCGCCATGTGCATCGACGACCCGGCGCCGATCCAGACTTTCTTGTGTTGAAGCACCGTGCGCTCGATGAAGGCGCGCCAGATCGCACGTTGGGGAAACGGGGCGACCGATCCGGGCTCGAACCCGGTCGCGGCCAGGACCTCGTCGGCCGAGGCGATCCGAACAGCTGTGACGCCGGCCGCGGCGGCGACTTTCGTCTCGTCGGCACGCTGATCACCCGGGACGAGCGCAAGGATATTCGCGCCCTCGCAGACGAAGACGAGCGACTTCACGATCTGCCTAAGGTCGCAGCCGATCGCCGTCGCGGCCGCCTGGGCAGTCAGCGTGCCGGCGGGAAACTCCTGGACATTGGCATCGACGGCGGCGCCGCGGAGGTACGCGGTCACGCGCTGGACGGGCTCCGGCCAGGTACTCAGGCGGTGACGCGCTGCTCGTACGCTTCGAAGGCTCGGGTGATCGCCACGCCCCGCTCGATGTCGGCGCCGAGCTCGACCAGCGAGAGCTCGAGTGCTCCGAGCGCGGTCGCAATGTCGAAGATGTCGAACCAGCCGATGTGGCCGATGCGGAAGACCTTTCCCTTCAGCGCGCCCTGGCCAGGCGCGAGCGTGACGCCGTGTTGCTTGCTCAGGTGCGAGAGGAGGTCGGAAGCATCGATTCCGTCGGGGGCGTTCACAGCCGTGACGACTGCGGAGACATCGGTATCCGGCGAGAAGAGCTCGAGGCCCATCGCCTTCACGCCGGCACGTGTCGCCCGGCCGAGCCGGACGTGCCGCTCGAAGGCGACCTCCAGCCCGTCCTCGAGGATCATCCCGAGCGCGACATCGAGTCCTCGAATCAGCGAGACCGCCGGCGTGAACGCGGCGTCGAAGGCCTGCTGCGCCTTCTTCGTCGCGCGCCAGTCGAAATAGAACGTCCGCGACGGCGGCAGCGTGTCCCAGAGGTGCTCGGCGACGCTCGCCATTGCAAGGCCGGGCGGGCACATCAGCGCCTTCTGCGAGCCGGAGACGACGACGTCGATGCCCCAGGCGTCGGTCTCGAGCGGCACCGCGCCGAGTGACGAGATCGCGTCGACGACGAGAACTGCGTCGCCGACGGCCTGCTTCATCGCCTGAACGTCTGTGACCACGCCGGTCGAGGTCTCGGACTGCGTGCAGAGCACGATCCCGGCGCCTGCGGCTGCGGCGGCGGCTCCGACCTCTTCGGGCACCGGAACCTCGCCCCAGGCGTAGTCGATCTGCTCGATGTCGAGGCCGTAGTGCTTGCAGATCGCGAGCCAGCGCTGCCCGAAGGCGCCTGCTGTGACAACAGCGATCTTGTCGCCTGCCGCCGTGAGGTTCGCAATTGCGGAGTCCATCGCTCCGGTTCCCGACGCGCTGAACAGGAGCACGTCGTTGGACGTGCAGAAAACCTCACGGAGACGCGCCAGCGAACGCTCGTAGATGACGCGGAAATCTGCGGCGCGGTGATGCACCATCGGCTCTGCCGTCGCAGCCAGCACTGCGGGCGGCACGGGCGTCGGCCCGGGCGCGAAGAGGTAGCGCTTCTTCATCTCCTCAGGCTAGCTGCTGCCGATCGCGTCACACTACGAGAGGTGAACGTCCTTCTTTCCTTCGCGGCCGCGCTCGTCTCACTGCGTCTCGCGGGCTCCCTGCTGCGGAGCCGGCGTCCCGCGTGGGCCGGCGCGCTGCTCGCCTACGCAGCCGCTGCCGCGGCCATGGCCTGGGGCTCTGCGCACGGTTGGGACACGCCGTCGTTCCGTGTCTATTACCTCGCCGGCGGGCTGCTCACGGCGCCACTGCTCGGGGTTGGCTCGCTGCTCCTTGCACGCCGGGCCTGGGCTGCACCGCTCGGATTCGCCTGGGTCGGTCTCTCGATCGGGCTCGTGCTGGCAATGCCGGTGCACGGGTCGTTCGGCACGGCGATCCCGGCCGCGCAGGATCACGTCGACTGGCTGCCGCGCGTCTTCGCGATCGCCGGGAACAGCCTCGGCACGGTCGCAGTCGTGCTCATCGCGCTGACGACGTTTCGCCGGCGTCCGTTCGGCAACTCGTTCATCCTCGGAGGCGTTGCCGTTGCTGCCGCTGGCTCGACGCTGTCGGGCCTCGGGGTCTCGGCCGCGAGCGGGTTTGCGCTGCTCGCCGTGATCCTGCTCTACGTCGGCGTCGCCGAGCCCAGCTTGACGCTGATTACGCGCCGAGCTTCTCGCGCAGTCGCGCGCTGACGATCTTCGGGTCGGCTGTGCCGCCGCTTTCCTTCATCACCTGGCCGACGAAGAAGCCGAGCAGGCCCTCCTTGCCGCCGCGGAACTGCTCGGCCTGGCCCGGGTTGGCGGCGATGATCGCGTCGATCACGGGGTCGAGGGCGCTCACGTCGCTGACGGTCTTCTGAGCGACGTATGGATCCGCGCTGAAGCCGTCGTCTCCAAGATGCGCGAGCGCGTCGTCGAACGCCGCCCGAGGAATCTCGGCGCGCGCCGAGACAAGCTTCGCGAGCTCGGCTGCGCTCACCTGCGCCGGATCGTGGCCCGCGGCCACGAACTGGTTCGCGAGCACGTTCGCCGCCTCTTTCGGGTCGGCGCCGGCCGCGACAACGGCCGACCAGAGCAGGTCGAGGCCGCCGGTGACGAGCACGTCGGCGTCGTAAAAGGAGAGCGTGTCGGCGATCCGCTTGATCCGCGCGCTCGGAAGCTCCAGTGTCTCGCTGCGCAGACGCGCAACGAGCTCCGGCGGGGGCTGCACCGGGACGAGATCGGGCTCGGGGAAGTAGCGGTAGTCCTGCGCCTCTTCCTTGGAACGGAGCGGCGCCGAGTCCTCGTGGCCCGGATCGAAATGCAGCGTTTCCTGCTGGACCGTCCCGCCCGCTTCGTAGATCCCGATCTGGCGGGCGATCTCCTTCTCGATCCCCTTTGCCGCAAAGTTGAACGAGTTCATGTTCTTCAACTCCGTGCGCGTGCGCAGCTCGTCTGTTCCTGCGGGCCGCACCGAGACGTTGACGTCGAAGCGCATCGAGCCCTTTTCGAGCTCGGCGTCGGAGAGATCCAGCTCGACGATCGTTTGACGCAGCAGCTGGAGAAAGCGCTTGGCCACGTCCGAGGAGTGGATGTCCGGCGCCGTGACGATCTCGACGAGCGGCGAGCCGGCGCGGTTGAAGTCGACAAGCGTCGAGGTCGCGCCGCTGATCCGGCCGGACTCGCCGACGTGGACGTTCTTCGCCGCGTCCTCTTCGAGGTGCGCGCGCACGATCCCGATCTCGAGGTCGCCGTCGACACCCGGGACGACGAGGCTGCCCCCGGCGCAGAGCGGTTCGTCGTACTGGGAGATCTGGTACGCCTTCGGATTGTCCGGATAGAAGTAGTTCTTGCGGTGGAACACCGCGAGATCGGCGATCTCGCAGCCGAGCGCGATCCCAAGCTTGATCGTCTCCTCGATCGCCCGGCCGTTCGGCACCGGCAGCGCGCCTGGGAAGGCAAGGCAGACCGGACAGGTCTGCGTGTTCGGCTCGCCGCCGAAGCCGTTGGCGCAGCGGCAGAACATCTTCGTCTTCGTCTTCAGCTGGACATGGATCTCGAGCCCGATCACCGGTTCCCAGGTGGTTGTCATCGCAACCGCTCCGGGACGGTGTCGAGGGCGAGCGCCTGCTCGAGCGCGTGGCCGACGCGATAGAGCATGTTCTCGGCGAACTGCGGCCCGATCAGCTGCAGGCCGACCGGCAGGCCTTCCGAGAGGCCGCAGGGAATCGAGAGCCCGGGCAGTCCGGCCACGCAGGACGGGATCGTCAGCACGTCCGTCAGGTACATCGCGAGCGGGTCGCGGGACTTCGCGCCGAGCGGGAACGCGACCGTCGCGCACGTCGGCGACACCAGCACGTCGAACCGTTCGAAGGCTGCCTCGTGCTCACGCTTGATCACCGTGCGGACTTTCTGCGCCGTGCCGTAATACGCGTCGTAGTAGCCGGACGAGAGCGCGTAGGTGCCGAGCATGATCCGGCGCTTCGGCTCGTCGCCGAGCCCATCATGGCGAGTGTTCATCACCATCTCGCGGAAATCGGCGCCGCCGGAGCGAAGGCCGTACCGCACGCCGTCGTAGCGGGCGAGGTTCGACGAGGCTTCGGCAGGGGCGATCAGGTAGTAGCAGGCCATCCCATATTCGACCGACAGCGGGAGCTCGCACTCGCCGATCTCGGCTCCGAGCTCACGCGCCTGCTCGATCGCGGCCTGCACCGCAGCTTTGACGCCCGGCTCGATCCCGTCGACGTCGTTCAGCTGGCGCGGAACGCCGATCCGGACTCCCTTCAGATCCTCGCCTTCCGGCAGCACGATCGGTGGAGCGTCCACGGTCGTCGAGTCGTTCTCGTCGCGGCCGCTGATGATCCGGTAGAGGAGGGCGTTGTCGCGCACGGTCTTCGTGACCGGGCCGACCTGGTCGAGGCTCGACGCGAACGCGACGACGCCGAAGCGTGAGACGGTGCCGTAGGTCGGCCGAAGCCCGACGTTGCCGCAGAACGCAGATGGCAGCTTGATCGAGCCACCGGTGTCGGAGCCAAGCGCCCACGGCGCGAGCCCCGCTGTCACGGCGGCGGCGGAGCCGCCACCGGAGCCACCGGGGACGCGAGTCGGGTCCCACGGGTTGTGCGTCGGGCCGTACGCCGAGTTCTCGGTCGAGGAGCCCATCGCGAATTCGTCGGTGTTCGTCTTCCCGAGCAGCGTCAGGCCGGCGTCCTTGCAGCGCGCCGCGACGGTGGCGTCGAAGACCGGCACGTAGGAGTCGAGAATCTTCGACGCGGCGGTCGTGCGGATGCCCTTGGTCGAGATGACGTCTTTGAGCGCGATCGGAATCCCGTCGCCGGCCGGCTCGTCGGTGAGGGTCAGGTAGCAGTGCAACTCCTCGTCATGGGCATCGATCGCGGCGCGATAGGCCTCCCAGAGCTCGCGGGCCGACACCTCGCCGCGCTCGACCATCCCGATCGCAGCTTCCGCGCTGAGCCGCAGCGTGTCGATCCCGCCGGGTGCGCTCATAGCCGTGCGCCTCCACCGGATGAGCCCCCACGTGCCCCCAGGGGGGCGCGAGCCTCCCTGCTGGAAGCGTCGCACAGAAGGTGTGCCATGTCTGTGCCGGCTCTGTGCCGAATGTGGGCCATTACGCGGGTGGTGTCCTAAAGAGATCGCCGTCGCGATCCGGGGCGTTCGCGAAGGCCTCGTCGAGGGTCAGGCAGGGACGAGGCTCGTCTGCTGCCCATGTGTTCGCGATCTCGAGCGGGTGAGAGGTCGGGGGCACGTCCGCGAGATCGAGCTCGGCAACTTTCGAGACTGCCTCGAGGATCGCCGAGAGCTGCTCCTGAAAGCGCGTCACCTCGTCGTCCGACAACTCGAGCCGGGCGAGCCGAGCGACGTGCAAGACCTCTTCGCGTGAAATCGCCATTGACCCTGATCCTTCCAGAATGTTCGTTTCCTACCGCGGCAAAAGAAGAGGCTCCTTGCGGAGCCTCTGTGAATCGGTTCCGAAAAAGGAAGCTCAGGCCGCTTGAACGTTCGCTGCCTGCAGGCCTTTGTCGCCCTGCACGACCTCGAACTGAACACGCTGACCTTCGGTCAACGACTTGTAGCCGTCCATCGTGATCGCTGAAAAGTGAACGAACACATCGTCCCCACCCTCACGCTCGATGAACCCGAAGCCCTTCTCGTTCGAAAACCACTTGACGGTTCCCTCTGCCAACTTCGTACTCCTTGCTGGATGACTACACAACCCCCCGCCGACCGACGGAGCGGGCAAAAAGATACCACCCTGTCACCCTTGTGAAAACACCCATATCACGTCTATTTGCGGGCACAACGAACCGCGTTCTCGAGCAGGCAGGCAATCGTCATCGGACCGACGCCCCCGGGGACAGGCGTCAGGTGCCCGGCGACCTCTGCGACCGCCGGATCGACGTCGCCGACCAGCCCACTCTCAGCCCGATTCATGCCCACATCGATGACGGTGCTGCCGGGCTTCACCATCTCTGCCGTGACGACACCTGCGCGTCCCACGGCGACCACCAGGACGTCAGCGTCACGCGTGTAATGGCCCAGGTCGCGTGTCCGCGAGTGGCAAATCGTGACCGTTGCGTTCGCTTGCAGGAGCAGCATCGCCGTCGGTTTCCCGACGATCGCGCTGCGGCCGACAACGACCGCGCGGGCACCCGCAAGCTCGATCTCGTACTCGTCAAGCAGTGCGAGCACGCCGCTCGCAGTCGCGGGCACGAGGCCCGGTCGCCCGAGATAGAGCTCGCCGGCATTGACGGGGTGGAATCCGTCGACGTCCTTGGCCGGATCGACCGCACGCAAGACCGTGTCCTCGTCGATATGACCGGGCAGCGGGAGCTGCACGAGCAGCGCGTCGACCGCAGGGTCGGCATTCAGCTCGGCGATCTTCTCCAGCAGCCCGGCTTCCGACATCGTCGCCGGATAGCGCAGGTCGGTCGCCTGGATTCCTGCTTCGATCGCCGCCTTGTGCTTCAGCCGGATGTAGGTGTCCGACGCCGGATCGTCGCCCACGAGCACCGTCACGAGCCCGACCGCTCCGAGCGCCTTCACATCCGCGGCAACCCGCTCGCGGATTTTCGCGGCAAGGGCTCTGCCGTCCATCAGGGTCGCCGTCACTTCATCCGAACCTAGCGGAAGCAATCACTACTCTCCAGAGAAGTGATTGCCCTTGTCTTCAGCTACGACGTCACCGACGAGCCCGAGTTCGAGCGGACCTACGGTCCGGAGGGCGAGTGGGCGCAGTTCTTCCGCTCCGGCACCGGCTACATCGGCACCGAGCTCCTGAAAGACGTGGAGATTCCGGGGCGCTACCTGGTGATCGACCGGTGGGACTCGAGCGACGCCTACAACGCGTTCGTCGAGGCAAACCGGGAGGACTACATGCGCCGGGTCGACGAAACCGCCTTCCACTACCTGCACGAGCTGCGCTTCGGAACATTCGAAAGCGTCTGGTAACTACCAGCCGCGGGTTTCGAGCAGATCCTTGGGATCGAGCGTCGCGGTCGAGATCCCCACCATCGGCTCCCCAAGACCTGCTGAAACACGGGCCAGAACGTCGGCGTCCATGTAGTGCGTCGTCGCCTCGACGATCGCGCGGGCCCGCTTCTCGGGATCGCCGGACTTGAAGATCCCCGAGCCGACGAAGACGCCGTCTGCGCCGAGCTGCATGCAGAGTGCGGCATCGGCGGGTGTCGCGATCCCCCCGGCCGTGAACGTGACGACCGGCAGGCGGCCGTGCTCGGCGACCCACTGGACGAGCTCGAGCGGAGCCCGCAGCTCTTTCGCCTCGGAAAAGAGCTCCTCGCTGCGCAGCGAGCCGAGCCGGCGAATGCCGCCGAAGACCGCGCGCATGTGCGTGACCGCGTTCACGATGTCGCCCGTCCCCGCTTCGCCCTTCGTGCGGATCATCGCGGCGCCCTCTGCGATCCGGCGGAGCGCCTCACCGAGATTGGTCGAGCCGCAGACGAACGGAACCGTGAAGTCCCATTTGTTCACGTGATGCTCGAGGTCGGCGGGCGTCAGCACCTCGGACTCGTCGATGTAGTCGATCTCGAGCGACTGGAGGATCTGCGCCTCGGCGAAGTGGCCGATCCGGCACTTGGCCATGACCGGGATCGTCACTGCGGCCTGAATCTCTTTGATCATGTCCGGGTCGGACATGCGAGCGACGCCGCCGTCGCGGCGGATGTCGGCGGGAACGCGCTCGAGCGCCATCACCGAACAGGCGCCTGCCTCTTCGGCGATCTTCGCCTGCTCGGCGTTCACGACGTCCATGATCACGCCGCCCTTGAGCATCTCGGCGAGGCCGCTCTTCACCCGCATCGTCCCGATCTCGTGCATGGAATCCATGCTAGATGACAGGCTCAGGCGACCGGGCCGGTAGCCGCGGCGCCCGGAAAGTTCAGCGTGTAGGTGTTGAGCGCTTTCTTGGTTCCCTTGCCGACCTTCAGCAGCCCGGTGACGTCGTGGTACTTGCCGGTTCCACCGACCACCGCGACGCTGATCGTCCCGTCGGGATTCACGACCACCGCACCACGGAAGGTGATCGTGCCATTCGGCAACGTCGCTGTCCCCGTCAACCTGGCCGTCGACTTGCTCGTGAACGACATCGTGCCCTTGTCGGTTCCGACCGCTGCCGCTGCGCCTTTACCGAATTGCGGCCCGCTGTTCAAGAGTGTGTCGGTGAAGTCGATCGAATCGCCCTTGCTCGCCCCTTTTGGGGGCTGATCGTGCGTGACCGAGGTGAGCGAGATCGAATTGACGACGATCCTCAGCGTCGATGGGATGACCGCGGTGGTCGTCGTCTGTGTGGAGGTTGACGCCGTCTTCCCGCCGCCGCATGCAGCAAGCGCCAACGGGGCGAATGCAAGCGCGAGCAGGAGCCTGGAGGACTGCATGACGGCATTGTGGCCTATTCGCGCCGATGTTGGCGAAAAATGTCTCCTAGCAGGCCTATCCGGGGAAAAAAGTCGGAGCAGGGACATTGACGTAAACAGCAAAGGCGTCTTTCATGATGTCAATGGATGTGACACTTCAACGCCAGGATCTGCTCGAGATCGCCAATCGCGCGTCGAACTTTCAAGACTCGATGCTGCGTCTCAGAACCGATGAGAACCGGCTGATCATCTCGGCAACCGGTCGCACCTCACCGGCGGAGCCAATCTCGAAGGTCGTCCCCGACACCTTGCTCCCGGCTCTGGTCTCGATCGCCGGCACAGCGAACAGCGATCCCGCCGAGCTTGCACGACAGACACGGGAGCTCACGACGGTCCGAACGAGGTTCGTGGGGATCTCGGTTTGGCCCGGTTTCGAGCTCACCGGCTTCGATCCGAGCGCGACGACCCAGCCGGCCCTGCCACAGGCCGTGCATCCGCAGCCTGTCGCTCCCGAGCCCGTGCCACCGGAGCCCGAGCCCACGCCGGCACCGGCAGCAAGACCCGCCATCTTCGACATGAGCCCGCATGTCTCGGCGCTGATCGACTCACGCGTGATCCGGATTCGCAAGCCATGGACCGTTCCGTTCTTCGGAATCCTGACACTTGGGATCTCGTTGCTCGTCTGGTACTACCGCGTCAACCGCGAACTGCGCGATCTCGGCACCGTCTGCGGCGAGCCCGGGCGGAGGTTGGACGTGAAACCTGGGCGCTCGACGCTCGCCGTCTCCCTCGGCGCTCTGCTGCTCGTCCCGCCGTTCGTGTCGGTTCAGCACACGCTGCGGCGGATCCAGAACGCGCAGCGCCTCACGAGCACCCCCGAGCCGGAGCTCTCGACGGGCAAGGCCTGGGGCCTCTTCCTGCTCATCCTCCCGTTCTGGACGGCATACGCCCAGAGGAATCTGAACCGCATCTGGCACGAACAGCTTCACCGGTCGCTCGCCGGAGCTTCTGCGGCGACACGCATGAGCCCGGACGAGCTCGAGAGCGGCGACCAGGCCCTCGAGATTCCCGTTCCCAACAACGAGCTGTGGCCGGTGCTTGCGGCGGAGGCCGTTCCTGAGGCTGCCCCGCCCCCTCCACCTCCACCGCCTCCGCCACCTCCGCCCGCACCAGCGCCCATCCTCACCTCGGTTCCCGATGAAGTGCCGCGTTTGCCGGAGCCCGTCGCTCCGGCGCCTGCTCCCGCTCCGCCTACTTCGATCCCCATTCCCGTTCCCGTTCTCACCGAGCCGGCCCCGCCGTCCGTAGAGCCGCCGCCAGCCGTTGCACCCGAGCCCGTGGCGGCGCCAGAACCGCCGCCTCCACCTCCACCCCCGCCGCCAGCTCCGACTCCGCCACCGCGGGAAGTCGAGCCCGCGCCTGCCCCGAAGGCGGATATCCACGATCCGGCGATCGAGATCATCCGGGGGCGGTACGCGCGCGGCGAGATCACCCGTCAGGAATACCGGGAGATGCTCGAGGATCTCGCCTACTAAGAGGCTGGGAACGAGGGCGTTCGCCGCCCCCTGGACGACCGCCACATGTGAGATGGTTGACGCCTTGACTCCGGGGCGACTCACCACCCTGCTTGTTGTCGTGTTCGCGATCGCGCTTGCCGGCGGAGAATCTCCACACGCGTCGATCCGCGTCACGCCTGGCTGCAACGCGAACGCGACGGTTTCGCTGAACATCGCCGCTGCCGCGAGAACCCCATCCGGCAGCGGCTCGACGGTCGGCACGGCTGAGGCCAACCAGCTGGCGGCATCGCTCCAGGCCGGCGGCGGCAACATCTGCTCGGCTGCGGCGGGGTCTGCGATCCACACGCAGCTCGCGGCGATCGCTGCGCTCTATGCGACAAACCGCACCGCTGCGCACCAACAGCTGGTCGCGCTCATCGCCGAGATCAAGAGCGGCACGATCCATGCGCCCCTCCGCCGGCTCTCGGGCGCGCGCCGGGCAACCTCGATCTGCCCGAGCGTCCAGAGCCAGATCCATGTCTCGGCCGCCTCGAAGACCGCTGACGACCTCGCCGCCGAGGCGACGGCGCAGAAGGGCGGCGACACCGCAGGCGCCGACGCAGCTGCTGCCGCGGCGACCTCCGACTTCGAGCAGTGGGCGACTGATTCCGGCGCGAGCTCGGTCGGCGACTGGATCGCGATTGCCCGCGGAGCGCAGGCAATCGGCGACGAGAGCTTTGCGACCAGCGCGCTCGACAGCGCTCGCAGCGCGGCCGACGCCGCGGTCAAGAAAGCCACCCCCGCCGATCCTTGCAAGGCGACCGCCGGCGAGCTGAGCTGCTTCATCCAGGCGAACGCGATCGCCCAGATGCTCGGCGGCGAGGGCACGCCCGATCTGGCCAAGAAGCTCGACTGCGGAGAGCTGTGGTCATTCACGATGGTGCTGAGCGGCCAGTCGACCGGCGGCACGTTTGGCACATTCACGTGGAAGCCCGGCCGCTTCACCGTCAACACGTCGACCGGGACGGTGACTGACGCCTCGGCAGGAGGGCCCGGCTGGACCGGCTCGTCGGGCGGCACCTACAGCTGCCATGGCACCGGCATTCCAAGCGAATCCGGCTCGGTGGCGCCGTTCTCGTTCCATTACACGCTGAAGGGGAAGGCGACAGCGAACGTGATCACGATCAGCGCCCCGAGCAGCGACTTCAGCATGAGGAACCCGTTTCACGGGGCGATCTGCAAGGGCTTCGGCCAGCTCGGCGTCGAGGTGATCAACGCGTTCGTGAAGGCCGGGATCCCGATTCCGTTCAAGGTCGCTGCCGGGCAGACCAAGGCGGTTTTCTCGGAGAACGAGGGCGGCGGGACGTTCCGCGCGACGATCGAGAAGATCTCCGACGGCCACTGACGAGCGTCGCCGCCCAGTCAGCACACGTTTACTTTTTGTAACAAGGGGTGATGACAAAAGAGATGAGAGCGCACGCACCCCATTTTCGCTCGCGCCGGGCAAATCGAGCCGTCGATTCGGCGGTTGTGCGCTTGCGCGAGCGCAACCGGCACTGCAGGGCGGTGCCCGCTGTGTTCGTTCGGGACTGGATCGACAGCTTCGTCTACGTCCTCGTCGAGGCGCATGAGAAAGGCGACCAGACAGTGGCCAGAGACTGGATCGCGAGCGACGCCCCGCGCAGGATCCGGAGCGGCTTCGATCTCGGAGACATCGTCGATGCCCTCGACGAGTCCGAACGCGCCGCCGCGGAGCTCCTCAAGTAGCGAGCGGCCGGCTCGAGCGTTCCGGGCTGAATTCAAATCTGCGGTTGCCGATTGACCGTATGGGGAAGCAGATGATGGTCGAACTTCACAGCCCGTTCGGATCCGCCGGCGCGTCCTCAGGCAGGGCGGGGTCGTGACCCGGTTCAAGCCCGGCGATCGAGTCAGGGTCCTGCGTCGCGAGGATGAGCCAATCGGCGCGGTCGTGATCGGCCACGACGACTCCGAGCGTGACCCGAGTGGCCGCGTCGTCCTGCGGATCATCGTCGAGTTCGACGATGGATCTCGGAGCCTGCTTGTCGAGGACTCGCCGTGGATCACCCACGATCTCTTCGGCGACTTCGAGCCGGAGCCGGTCGCCTTCGAACCGGACGAGCGGGTCGCCTGGCGCAAAGGGACCGACCCCGCCGAGATCACGGAGCTTCTGTCCGACTACCTGAGCGACAAGCCGGACCTGTCCCAGGAGCTGGCCGCCTCGATCGAACGGAAGCTCACCGAGCTGCAGGACAATCCAACCCCTGAGCAGACGCTCGAGATCCTGAGCCAATCCGCCGACGAGCTCCTCGCGCGCCTGCGCCAGGATTCGCCGCAGACGCGCGAGGTGCGCGCCGGCGATCTCGTGTTGGACGAGTTGCCCACCCCATCAACTTCGCGTGGACCTGAGCTGACCTGGGAATCGCTCTAGCTCGCTTAACGACGGTCTGGACGAACCACGAGTCGACGGCGAGTGCGGGCTTCGCCCGTGCTCGCCCACCACGAGCTGAGCAAGAGCCCGAGCGCGGAAAATTCTAGGATTTTCCACGCGCGGGACAACAGTGGGCCCGCTTGGATTCGAACCAAGGACCGACGGATTATGAGTCCGCTGCTCTAACCAGCTGAGCTACGGGCCCCTGCGTGCGCACGCTACCGCACGGGTTCGCCTCATCACGACGCGCTGGCTAGACTCTCCTCCGTGAAGGTGTTCCAGGAGGAGCGTCATTTTCGGACGCAAGGCGGCCTTCACGTCACGGACATCACCGATGACGTGAACCAGATCGTTCGCGCCTCGGATGTCGTCGACGGGATTTGCTGCGTCTACTCGCCGCACACGACGTGCTGTATACGGGTGAACGAGCTCGAGGCCGGGTTCTTCGAGGATTTCGCCCGGCTCCTGCGCCGCCTGATCCCCGACGACACCTACTACGCCCACGACGACTGGGATCGCCGCACCGAGAACATCGATCCCGACGACGACTCGGGGATCGGCAACGGCCATGCGCATTGCATGTCGATGCTGCTCGGCTCGGCCGGCGAATCGATCCCGGTCGCGGACGGTGAGCTCGCGCTCGGGCAGTGGCAGCGTGTGCTCTTCATCGAGCTCGACCGTGAGCGCGATCGTCGCTGGCTCGTCAAGGTCGTCGGCTCGTAACCTGTACGGAGAACCATGACCTACATCCTCATTCCGATCTTCATCATCGTCGGCCTCGCTCTGCTGTTCGGGATTGTGGTCTTTCTCGGACGGTTCCGCGGCGGCAAATACCTGCGCCCGATCATCGCGACGCTCTCGAAGGTCGGATTCATGCGCCGGTGGTTCCAGAAGATCAGCACGGCTGCGCTCGAGCGCCAGAACCCCGAGCTTGCGACGGCGCTTCGCAAGATGCAGCGAGCCGGCACCAATCCCGATCCGCAGAAGGCGCAGCAGGCCCTCTCGACGCTTTCCGCAACGGAGCGCCGCGCCTACATGGAAGCCGTTCAGGAGCAGGGCGCGATGCCCGAGCCGGCGAATCGCCAGCAGCGGCGGATGCAGCAGAAGCTTCAGCAGGGAAACCGCCCGAGCGGCGGCAGCAGCAGCGCTAAGAAAAAGCGCCGCTAAGCACCGCTGCAAGATCATCCAGCGCGTCTCCGGCGCGGTCGATCACTGCAGGCATCCGCAGGAAGCCGTGGATCATGCCGTCGTAGCGGACGAGCACGGTCGAGACGCCTGCGTCCTCGAGCCGGCGAGCGTACGCCTCGCCCTCGTCTCGCAGTGGATCGAGACCGGCGGTCGCGATGAACGCGGGCGCGAGCCCGGTCAGATCTGATTCGCGCGCTGGAGAGGCATCGGGATCGAGGCCGTCGGCATCGCCGAGATAGTGGCTCCAGTACCAGCGCATTCCCTCTCGCGTGAGGCTGTGGCCCTCCGCGAACTCGCTGTACGAGCCCGTCTCGAAGCTGTGGTCGGCCACCGGGTACACGAGCAGCTGCAACGCAAGCGGAATCCCCGCATCGCGGGCCCGCCGCGCAACGACCGCCGCCAGAGTTCCTCCCGCGCTATCCCCGCCGACCGCGACGCGACCAGGGTCGAGCCCTAGCTCAGCCGCGTTCGCGAGCACCCAGCGCGTGGCCGACCAGGCATCGTCGATCGCCGCGGGGAACCGGTGCTCTGGCGCGAGCCGGTAGTCGACCGAGACGACGGCGCAGCCCGACCGGTTCGCGAGCGCCCGCGCGATGCCGTCGTGCGTCTCGATGCTGCCGACGACCCAGCCGCCGCCGTGGAAGAAGATGAGAACCGGGCCCGGTTCGGGGTCGTCACCGGGGCGGTAGATCCGAACCGGAACGCCGGTGTCCGTCTCGCGATCCTCGACTGCGAACACCGGATCGACCGGGCCGAAGAGGGCGTCGATGCTGGCAGCGAAGTTCGCGCGCACCTCCGCCGGCGTGAGCTCGTGGATCGGCGTGAGGCCGAGCCCATTCAGACGCTCGAGGTACTGCTCAACCTGAGGGTCGATCGCCACTGCGACCGGAAGCTACCGCAGCTCAGGCAGCCGACGAAAGCACGACGCGACCAGGGTTGCGCCGTGACGTGCCCATCGTCTCGATCAGCCGCAGCACCGAGTTCGCCGACTCGAGGCGGAACCACACCATGCCCCACTCGGTGCCCGAGCTCTTGGCAAGCTGGGCCTCGAGCGACTCGATCGTGCTCGAGAATGCCGCACGCTGTTTCTCGACGATCGGCGCCGGCAGGATGCCGGCTCGTTCTCCGAAGACCAGCTTGAGCAAGAACAGCGGCTGCATGTCCCGCGTCTGCTCGACTGGCTCGCTCAGCCACCGCTTGAACTCCCCCTGCCCCAAAGGCGTCGCACGAAACACGGTGCGATGTGGTCCACGCGAACCGGCTTCGATGCGAGCCGGTTCGATCAGACCACGCTGCTCGAGGATCTCGAGCGCCCTGTAGACAAGCGGCCGGCTGAGCGGCCAGATCGCGCCTACATCCCTGTCAGAGCCAAATTCGCCCGCAAGCGTCCAGCCATGGGCCGGCTCGATGGCCAGGAGCGCCAACACGCACCACTCGCCAGGAGTCAGCTCTCGTTCATCCCCCACGCGCTGTTTGACGCCCTTCGGTGAGCTCGACACTCTGGCGAGCCTAACTCGCGAAGCTGAGAAAGTGCTGGGAATTCTCAGTTAGGCCGAAACCCCTGTTTCCAAGCGGGATTCGACAGCTGCGAGCGGGAGCGTGATCGTGAATGTCGCGCCGTGTCCCGGTTCCGATTTGACGGCCGCCGCGCCTCCGTGCGCCTCCGCGATTGCAGAGACGATCGCAAGCCCGAGGCCGGATCCGCCGCTCGAGCGCGAGCGCGAGACGTCCGCCCGGTAGAAGCGCTCGAAGACGTGCGCCGCCTCGTCTGCCGACATCCCTGGGCCGGAATCGGTGACCGAGAGCACGGCGCTGCCTTCTGTTCGGCTGAGCGCCACGCGCACCGGAGCGCCCGGCGGCGTGTGCGCGCGGACATTCGCGAGCAGGTTGTCGACGAGTTGCCGCAGACGATCGCGGTCGCCGGTGACGATCGCCTGCTCGGTCGCCATCGTGAACGGGCGGTCGGGCTCAACAGCTTGCGCGGTATCGACCGAGTCGCTGACGACATCCTCGAGATCTACCTCCTCGCGGCGAAGCGGGCGGCCGTCGTCGAGATGCGCGAGCAGGATCAGCTCGTCGACGAGAGCGGACATCCGCTCCGACTCTCGAGTGATCCCCTGCATCGAGCGCGCGAGGTCGTCGGGCCGGCTCGACGCGCCGCGCGAGAAGAGCTCTGCGTAAGCCCGCACGGCCGCGAGCGGCGTGCGGAGCTCGTGCGAAGCGTCGGCCACGAACCGCCGCAGCTTCTGCTCGGTCGCCTCGCGGGCGCGGAAGCCGGACTCGATCTGGCTGAGCATCGTGTTCAGGACCAGGCCGAGCCTGCCGACCTCCGTCTTCTCGTCGGTGCGCTCGATCCGCTGGGAGAGATCGCCGTGGGAGATGGTTGCGGCGGTTCGCCTGATCGCCTCGAGCGGCCGCAGGCCGATGCGGACGACCCAGCTCCCGAGGATGGCCAGCGCGAGCAGGACGCCAACGGTCACGAAGACCTCGACCACGAGCAGGTGGTGCAGGGTGCTGTCAAGGCCGGTCAGAGGCGCCGCGATCAGGATCATCACGCTCGGAGCAACCGGCTCGATCGATGCCCGGATTCGGTATTGGCCGCCCCCGCCGCACGGAGCCGAGGGCGCGCTTGCCTGGCTGGGACAGCCGACCGACGGCACGGTGAAGTAGCTCACCCGCTCGGCGTCGTGCCTCGTGGTCGTCTTCGGAACAGAGACCTGAACCGGCCACTTCGGGGGCGGCGGGAGCGGCTCTTGCTGGACCTGCGGCAGGCACTGCGTGCTCGAGACGCCGACCCCGTTCGTGCTTCGAAGCTGAACGCAGTAGCCCGGACTGACCAGGCTCGCAACGGCCGAGGCGCCGGTGCTCGTGTTGTTTCCTGCCGCTTCGATGCCCGGCAGGTTCAACGCGATCCCGTTGTCTGCCGCGTCGACCGAGTCGTCCGCGCGGGCGAGGAGATAGCTGTGGAGCGATGTGTAGGTGACCGCGTCGGCGGTCACGAGGCCGACGGTCGCGAGCAGGATCACCCCGAGCAGGAGCCGGGCGCGGAGAGAGAGCGTCCTCAGCTGGGCTCCTTCGGCGCCTCGAGCATGTAGCCCGCCTGGCGCACCGTCTTGATCAGCGGCGGCCCGGCAGCGTCGAGCTTCCTGCGCAGATAGCTCACGTACGTCTCGACGACGTTCGGATTGCCCTCGAACGAGTAGTGCCAGACGTTCTGCAGGATCTGCCACTTCGAGAGCACCCGGTTCGGGTTCAGCAGGAAGTAGCGCAGCAGCGAGAACTCGGTCGCCGTGAGCGGAACCAGCGTCTCGCCGCGATGCACCTCGTGCCGCTCCTCGTCGAGCACCAGGTCGGCGAAGCGGATCACCTCACCCGGAGCGAGTCCGCGGGTACGGCGCAGGATTGCGTGCGCGCGGGCAACGATCTCGGCGAGGCTGAACGGCTTCGTCACGTAGTCATCGCCACCGACGCGCAATGCGTCGACCTTGTCGGCGACCGAGTCCTTGGCTGTGAGGAAGAGGATGGCCGCACTCGACCCCCGTTCACGGAGCCGGCGGCTGACTTCGATGCCCTCGATGTCCGGGAGCATCCAGTCGAGCACGATCAGATCCGGCTCGTTCTGTGCGACCGCGAGCAAGGCGTCTCCCCCGGTCGTCGCCTCTTCGACCTCGAATCCGTCGTAGCGAAACGCGGTTGCGACGGCGTCGACGATCGACGGCTCGTCGTCGACGACGAGCACGCGCTTGCCCGCGCCGTCAGGTGTGTTCGTCATGGCCACCCAAAGTATCGTTGAGAACATGAACATCTACGTCGCCGGGCCTCTTTTTTCGGAAGCCGAACGGAACTGGCTCGACGTCCTGGCGGCCACGTTGCGCGCCGAGGGCTTCGACTGCTTCGTCCCGCACGAGAACTTCGACCGGATCACGGAGCTGACGCCCGAAGAGGTCTACCGCGTCGACGGCGAGGGCCTTCGTTCGTCGAACGTCCTGCTCGCCTGGCTCGACGGGCCGGTGATCGACGACGGAACGGCCGCCGAGATCGGCGCCTTCGCGGAGCTCGTGCGGGCCGACAACGCGCAGTACCGCGGGATCGTCGGAATCGTCACCGATCTGCGCCTTCAGCGCCGCCGCGGCAACGCCGTCGGCGATGGCATGAATCTCTTTGTGATCGGAGCGATCGCCTCGGCTGGGCGGATCTGCTGGTCGGTCGACGAGGCAATCGAGGCCTTGCGCGAGCTTCTGTAGATCGCGATGAGGGTCAACGCGGCCGGGCCGGGCTTCCTCGGCGGCTTCAGCCGGACGCTCACGTACCCCCGCGCCTGAGCGCAGCGAGCAGAGCCAGATAGACGACGACCCGCGGGCGAGCGCGGGCCGTCCTCAGAACAACTGCACGACCCGCGGGAACGGGCTGATGTGCAGCAGCCTTCAGCTTAGCCTGAGAGTGGGAAGCGGTAGACGCGCGAGTCGTGCGGCCCGAACCAGTCGCCGAAGCCGCCACTCGCGACATCGACGTTCCGGAAGGTCTGCTCACCGGCCTGGATCGGCGGTGGTGGCGGATCCTGGACGTATTCGAAGAGCGCCTGGCCGCCTCCGATCGGCTGCCCGTCATGGCGCGGCGGGAGCCCCGTGAAATTGACGACGCTGGTGGTCGTCGCGCTGCGGCGGACGGCGATCACGTAGAGGAAGCTCCCGTCCTGGCGGACGACGAGCTCGACGTCGCTCGCCGATGTCTTCACTGCGGCCGTCGCGTTCGCTGCGACGAGCGCCGGCGCAACGGCGGTCGAGGTCAGTTCCGTCAGGAGCGGCCGGAGCACGAGCTCCCAGAACGTCCAGTTCCAGCCGGCGGCAGCGTCAACCGGTTTCGTCACCTGTGTCAGGTGGCCGCCGAAGAAGTTCAATCCGCGCGCGCCGTTCACGATCGCCTGGTAGGCCATGAACCGTTCCTGGTGCAGCGTCGGGAACCGCGGCACGGTCTCTGGCTTGGACTGCGACGGCGCCGATCCGCTCCACGCGATCTGGAGCGTCATCCAGACCGGCTTCCCTCCGGCTGCCGCAACCATCTTCTTTGTCGTGTCGCCGACGACGCTGATGTCGTGGTTGGCGCCGTCTCCGTGGATCCCGGGTGGATACGAGACCGGATAGATGTCGGCGCCCGTGATGTCGAACGCCGGCCGGTACGGCGTCAGATCGGCGACGGTGCCCGTCGGTGCCTGGATGATCACAAGCGGATGCGAGGCGTCGAGCGCCTTCAGCTTCGTGTGGGCTCGCGTCAAGGCGGCGACGGGGATCCGGCTCGACGGCGGCGGATTCGCGGGCTCGTCGATGCCCTTGTAGGCGCCGAGCGCCGGATGCCCTCCGAGTGCGGCCACGATCTTCGTCAGCAGCTGCTCGTTTGGAGATCCGGCGGCGACCGGAAGGTTCGTCAGGCCGCCGAGCCACAGCCAGCACAGAAGCCCGTGCGCCTGGGCCTGCGCCAGGTTGGCCTGCTCGGCCGCGATCTGCTGATCGATCTGCGACGCGCTCCAGTCGGCGATCCCGGTGCGGATGAAGCTCACGCCGGCGGAAGCGATCTCGGCCAGAGCGTTCTTGCCGTTCGGAGCAGTGCCGCCCGAGGGCGGCGGGTTCGAGAGCACGATCGGGAACATCCGGTTCCCGCCGATCAGCAGGCTTCCGGTTGCCCCGTCGATCGTGACCGAGCTCACGTCACGTGAGTATCCCAGGCGTCCGAGTAGATGGAGCGAAAAATGCTCACGATCTCCGGGTCGAATTGCGTTCCCGAGCAGCGCCCGAGCTCGGCGAACGCTTCGGTGAAGCCGATTGCCGCCCGATGAGGGCGGTCGGACGTCATCGAGACGAACGCGTCGCAGACGGCGATGATCCGGGCAGGCAGCGGAATCTCCTCGCCCGCGAGCCCGTCGATGTAGCCGGTCCCGTCCCAGCGCTCGTGCGTCGCCCGGACGATCTCGCCGATTCGCCGCAGCGAAGGCGCGCCGGCCAGGATGCGCTGGCCGATCACGGTGTGCTGACGGATGAAGGCCCACTCCTGCTCGCTCAACGGGCCGGGCTTCTTGAGCACCGCATCCGGGATCGCGAGCTTCCCGACATCGTGGAGCTCGGCCGCGAGCCGCAACTCCTCGAGCTGGTCGGCTGGGAACCCAAGCTCGCGGCCAACGGCGACGGAGAGCTCCGCAACCCCGCGAAGATGATCGCGAACGCCCGGCTCTCGCTCGGCTTGGGCGCGCAGGAGCAGCTCGTACGACTCTCCTCGCCCGCGATGCAGGTGGTACTTCTGCGCGTAGAGCCGCTGGTCGGCAAGCCGCAGCGCGGTGCTCACGTCGATCGCCTCCTCCGGCAGGAACGCGGCCCCGAATGCGGCCGAGACTCCGAATCCGTCGCCCTCCTCCGCGAGCGCTCGAACGGCAGCATCGAGCTGCGACTCGGCGTCTGACTTCGGCAACGAGAGCAGCAGGCAGAACTCGTCGCCGCCGAGCCGGTACGCCTCGCCGTGCGGCCCCGATGCCAGCTTGAGCTTGCCCGCGAGCCGGATCAGCAAGGCGTCGCCGCTCGGATGACCGAAGGTGTCGTTGTAGTGCTTGAAACCGTTTAGGTCGAAGATCACGAGCAGGAGCGGGCGCTCGACGTCGTCGAGAACGAGGCCCCGCTCGAGATCGAGCATCAACTTGCGCCGGTTCGCGAGCCCGGTCAGGGGGTCGCTGAACGACTGGCTCCGCGCCCGGTCGAGGAGACGGGCGTTGTCGCGGAAGCTCAGCACGGTCCGCGCGAGCACGGTCACGATCGTGCCCGCCGCGAGAAAGACTGCGAGCAGGTTCAAGTGGTCGAACCGGCTGCCGACGAGGACTGCGACTGCGACGACGCCGCAGACGACCGGCGCGGCGAAGAGGAACCTGCCGTCGAGCTCATTCGCCAGGGTCCGATCTTCCCGCCCCTGCCAGGCCGAGAGGGCGAGCAAGAGCATCGCCGCGGGCCAGAGCGCATCGAGCGGCGTGCCCTCGTCGTAGAGCCCGGCTGCGTTCACGGCGAGATAGACACTGTCGGCAACGGTGATCAGGGCGAACGCCGAGCCAACCACCGTCCACGTCCGTCCCGGACGCCAGCCGGTGATGGCGAAGACGAAGACGAGGATCGCCAGCAAGACGACGTCCCCGACCGGATAGGCGAGATCCGTGACCACCGACAGCCGCGATCCGGTCGAGTGATGGAGCACGACCTCGACCAGCACGCCGGCTCCGACAGAGGCGGCCGCGAGCGCTGCGATCAGCCCGTCGAGCCAGGCACTCGGGATGAAGGTCGAGATCCGCGAGCGCACGAGCAGGACGACCGCCACGTAGCAGCTCGGATAGAAGGCGAGATAGAACGGGTCGGCGAGCGAAGGCGTCGACGGAGCTCCCGAATACGCGAAGTCGTAGATGACGTCTCCGGTCGCGAACGACAGCATCCCGAGGGCGAGCACGCTCCAGGCGACGCGCTCCCCGGGCACCCAGGCCGCGCGCAGAAAGCAGCCGAGAGCGGCAAGCAGCTCGAGGCCGTCGTAGAGCCAGCGATCGACGAAGCTGTCCAGCCCGGCGCCGCCGAGACCGAACGTGAGATGAGCAAACAGGAAGGCGAAGCCTGCGCCGGCGACCGCGCCCCAGACGCGAAGCGCCTCTGTCTGACCCCATCGCTGAGGACGCACCTCGGCAGTTGAGGCCATACGTCCACTCATCGGCACGAGGCCCCCGCTGCTTGAGGCTAAGAGTCGCCTAAAACCGCCGACGTGCGCTTGCGATGCGCTACACATGACCCTACGATGGGCGACGGGATGGCAGGACAGAGGGTTTTGTTGCGGGCGCGAGCGCGCAGCATGCAATCGTTTCGATACACCGCGGTGCTCGCGGTCGCGACCGTTGGTCTCGGAGTCGGCACCGCGCAGGCCGCAGACAAGCCGCCGGCCCATCTGGCGCCGATGGAGTCGATTCCGAACTGGTCCGGGTACGTCGCCACCCATCAGCCCGGCAAGAAGGTCACCTACAAGAGCGTGACCGGGACCTGGACCGTGCCGAAGGCAACCTGCTCGAAGAAGCTCGGCGCGACATCCTCCGCTGCCTGGGTCGGGATTGGCGGCTACAAGACGACGAACCAGGAAGAGGTCGGAACCAACTCGAACTGCTCCAAGAACGGCAAGCCCGTCTACTTCGCCTGGTTCGAGCTCGTCCCCTATCTTTCGTACCAGACCTTTCCGAACATCAGCCACAAGGTCTACGCCGGCGACACGATCACCGGCCTCGTCAGGATCCTCAACTACCGCTTCGTGCGGCTCGAGGTGAAGAACGTCACCCAGGGCTGGGACTTCGTGAAGACGATCAACTTCTCGTCGCAGGACACGACCACGGCGGACTGGGTGATGGAGTCACCGGCGACGTGCGTTCTCTACACCTGCCAGGAAGCGTCGCTGACGAACTTCGGCTCGATCACGATGCGGAATATCTCGGCCGTCGGCAACAGCCACAAGGCCACACTCAGCTACCCCAAGTGGAGGGTGATCCCGATCCGCCTGGTGCCCACGAAACTGACCGTGCCGGATATCGATCCGCAGGCGACGGCCACGGATCACAACGGCAAGCAGGGCGTCGCGACCTCACCTGCGGGCGCAACACCCGGGAAGTACTCGGCCGACGGCTCGAGCTTCGCGATCAAGTGGGTCCCCGTCGCGCGCAAGGGCGTCTAGGCCGCTCGTTCAGCCTGACGTGGGCTGCGGTTGCGACGAAGGGCTCGTCGCCGCCTGCGAGTAGCGCGAGAAGAACGGGACGAAGATGTGCGCGAGCGGGCCGATCGCGAGCAGATAGACGAGCGTGCCGATTCCGGCAGTGCCGCCGAGAATCCACCCGAGCGCGAGCACCGTGATCTCGAGCCCGGTCCTGACGAGCCGCAGCGACTGACCCCTCCGGCGGGCGATGCCCGTCATCAACCCGTCACGCGGCCCGGGCCCG
>DASZPQ010000073.1:0-22453 GCA_035550275.1 Gaiellaceae bacterium
GGCGAATCCCGTTCAGCAGCACGCCGCTCTCGCGATCGCGCACCTCGCGCAGGCTCAGCGCAAGCTGGCTCTTTCGGCCCAGGTACTGGACGCGCACGTCTTCCAGGTCGGCGCTCGCCGCAGCCGACTCGCTCGACCGTGTGGCCGTCTCCTCGTATTCCTTCCAGTCCATCTCGTCACATTCTCCTTGCTCGCGGGGTGCCCTGTTCCGGATCAGGCCCCGGCCGAGAACGCGTGGATCAGACGGCGATCGCCGCGACCCCGGTCTCGAACCGGGGCGCCATAAACAGGAACGACCGTGCCAGCGTCTTCACAACGGGCAGCATAGCGGCGTGTCCGCGTACGACAGCATCGCCCGCATCTACGACCCGTGGTCGCGCACGGTCACCGAAGACGTGTCCTTTTACGTCTCGGAAGCCGTCCAATCCGGCGGCCCGGTGATCGAGCTCGGCGTCGGGACGGGGCGAATCGCGGTACCGATTGCGCTCGAAGGGATCAGCGTGATCGGCGTCGACTCCTCGCGTGGGATGCTCGAGGTCGCCGCTGAGCAGGCGGCGCTCGCAGGTGTCGAGCTCGATCTGCGCTTCGGCGATCTCCGCGATCCGCCCGTCGAAGGGACGTATCCGCTCGTGATCATCCCCTTCCGCTCGCTCCTGCACATGCAGACCGACCACGACCGCCGCGCCGCGCTCGCGGCCGTCCGCGGCTTGCTGGCGCCTGGGGGACGCTTCATCTTCGACGTGTTCACGCCCGACGCCGAGGACGTTGCCGACACTCATGCGCGCTGGCTCGAGCGAGAGCCCGGGATCTTCGAGCGAGCCGAGTGGAACGAAGAGCAGCAGACGCTGATCCTGCGCGTGCGCGGCGAAGGCGCCGAGGCGGAGCTGAGCCTCGCGTGGCTCTCGATTCCGGAATGGCGCTCGCTTCTCGCGGAGGAGGGCTTCATGGTCGAGGCGCTCTTCGGCTGGTTCGACCGCGCGCCGTGGCGTGGCGGCGAAGACTCGATTTGGATCTGCAGCCGGGTCTAGAATCGCCTCATGCCGGTCGAAGGCCAGTGGGATCGAATCAACCATCCGCTGCGGAGCACGGACCGGCGCGCGCTCGGGATCATGGGCGTCGTCACCCTCCTCGCGATCATCGTCGCCGTCGTCTTCGTCGTCACGAAGCCCGCGCACTCGGACGCCGGCTGCGTGATCTTCAACGTCCCCGCGTCCGTGGGCGGTGCAACGGTCCGCTACTGCGGCGACCGCGCCAAGACCTTCTGCGCCGCCAAGGACGTCCAGCCGGCTGCTGCCGCCGCGGCCTGCCGGCGCGAGGGCTACCTGAGCTGAGTCAGACCAGCTCGACGGCGTCGCCGACGCGCACGCGACCCGGCTGCTCGACGTCGAAGTAGATACCGAAGTCGATCGCCTTGCGGTTGCGGAGGCCGCGGTAGTCCTTGATCGCGCGGACCGTGTCGAGGTTCACTTCACCGCTGTCCGGATCCTGCGTCGTGACGGCGCAGCGTGGAACCGGCCCGCGCGCGATCAACACGGCGTCGCCGGCGCGCACGACGCGGCCGTCCCAGGTGTCTTCCTCGTGCGCGTCGAGACCGTCGAGCTCGAGCAGCATCCGGAAGCGGCGCGGATCGACCGGCGCCCCGAGCTCCTGCGCGAGCCGCTCGCACGAGGCGCGCGCAATCAGCGTTCCGACGCAAACATCGCTGCCATCGCCTGACTCCTCGGTGCGAACGAGCAGCACCGCGTCGCCCGTGAACTCGGACAATGCCGTCGACCACGGGCCCTGAACGACCCGGCCGTTCACGGGCCGGCCCCAGAAGTTCGTCGTCACGTCGTGGCCGAGCTCGATCTCGCCCCCGACAACGGTTCCGTCGGGGAAATGGAGCTCGAGCCGGTCGCCGGAAAGCTCGGGCGAAACCCGCACGAGCGGCCCGTAGTCCTTGCCGTTGAACAGGAGGCCGCGATCCGCGGTGACGAGATAGAAGCGCCGGTTCTCGGCCACCCCGACGGCCGTCAGCTCGACCTCGTCCGGATGCAGGAGCCCGAGCCCTTTGACCGGCGTGATGTTGATCTGGGCGACCGTCGCCATCTAGGGATTCTGCCGTCGCCACTCGTAGAGCGCGATCGCTCCCGCGACCCCGACGTTCAGCGACTCCGCGCCGCCGATCGGGATCCAGGCGTCGAGGTCGCGCTCGACCTCCGCGGGCAGCCCCTCCCGCTCGGCGCCGAGCAGAAAGACGACCTCCCCGCCAAGCTCCACCTGCGAAAGCGGCTCCCCACCGCCGGCCACGAGCGCAACCCGCTTCCCGGCAAGTAACAAGTTGTTACTTGCCGGTTCGAACGGCAGGAGTGGGACGCGCCAGATTGAGCCTGCCGACGCTCGTAGGGCCTTCGGGCCCGTTGGGTCGGCGCAGCCATCCGACAACGCGACCGCCGCGCCGAATGCGTCGGCCGTCCTGATCAGCGTGCCGAGGTTTCCCGGATCTGCGACTCGCCAGAGCGCGAGCGTGACCGGCCGCGCCTCTGCCGCGGGCAGATCCTCACGCCGGTAGATCCCGATCACACGCGGTGGATGCGCGGCAGTGGAGACCTCCGCGAGCAGCTTCGCCTCCACGTTCTCGCCGGCGACGAGCAGCTCGACCGGCGCGGCGGTGGCCGCGCCGGTCAGATCCTCACCCTCGCAAACGAACAGCCCGAGCTTCTCGCGCCAACGCCGCTCGTGCAGCTTGCGAACAAGCTTGAGCGTTTCGTTGTCGCGCGAGGTGATCAGGTCAGGCGGTCGCGCTTTTGGCTTGCTGAGCCTTGGCCTGCTCGGCGAGCTTCCCGAACGTGTCCGGATCGTTGACCGCGATGTCCGCGAGCACCTTTCGATCCAGTTCCACATTCGCCGCTTTCAACCCGGAGATGAACTGGTTGTACGAGAGGCCGTGAGCCCGCGCGCCGGCGTTGATGCGCATGATCCAGAGCTGCCGGAACGTGCGCTTCTTGACCTTGCGGTCGCGGTAGGCGTAGACGAGCGAATGCTCGACCTGCTCCTTGGCGTAGGTGTAGTTGGTGCTCTTGAGGCCCCAGTACCCCTTCGCCTGCTCGAGAACCTTGCGCCGCTTCTTGCGCGCGTTGACGGATCGCTTGACGCGTGCCATGACTAACGCTTCCCCAGCATTCTGTTCACTGTCTTGACCATCGCCTTCGCGACGGGAACGTCTTTGTTAAACGCTCGCTTCTGCGTCGCCGACTGCTTCTCGAAGTTGTGGCTCTGGCCCGCGTTCCTCCGCAGGAGCTTCCCCGTCGAGGTCACCTTGAACTTCTTCTTCGCTGTCGAGTGAGTTTTCATCTTCGGCATCTCGTTTGACTCCTGCGTTCTTCGTAGGCGCAAGCACCATCGTCATGTTCCGACCTTCGAGGAGCGGCTGGGTCTCGATCGTCCCGATCTCCTTGATCTCCTCGGCGAGACGCATCAGCAGGTCACGCCCGCGATCCGGATGCTCGCGCTCGCGGCCCCGGAACATGATCGTGACCTTGACCTTCGCCCGCTGGTTGAGAAAGCGGACGACATGGCCTTTCTTGGTCTCGTAGTCGTGAATTCCGATCTTGGGCCTGAGCTTGATCTCCTTGACGTGAATCTGGGTCTGGTTCTTCCGCGCGGCCTTTGCCTTCTGCTCCAGCTCGTAGCGGTACTTGCCGTAATCCATCACCCGCGCAACCGGCGGGTCTGCCTGAGCCGCGACTTCGACGAGATCCAGGCCTTTGCTGTAGGCGTATTCCCTGGCCTCGTCTGAGGTCTTGACCCCCATCTGCTCGCCCTTTTCGTCGATCAGGCGCACGCGGGGGACGCGAATCGCGTCGTTGATGCGAGTCTGCGGCTCCGGTCGGCGCGGCGGTTCCCACGAACCTCGCCGCGGCCTCAAATTGCTGTCACCAAGCTCTCTTTGTCCTCCTTGGAAAATGAAAAAACCGCTGGTAGGCAGCGGCAGTCACCGTTCTCAACCCGTTCGGTTGAACCTCCGGGGCCGATGGCCGGGAGGTGAGAGACAGCTATGCCCCTGCTTGCCAGGGAATGAGCGTAGCAAGCATCTCCTGCAGTTCGGGCAGCGATCGAGTGGTTTGCTCTCCGCCGTGCTCGCGGATCGCGAGCGAATCGTCGCTCTCCTTGGCGCCGTAGACGACCACGAACGGGATCTTGTCGAGCTCCGCGTTGCGGATCCGCTTGCCGACCGTGTCGTCGGACTGGTCGACCTCGACCCGATACCCACCGAGCTTCGTGGCAAGCGCGTGTGCGTCTTCGCGGTTGCCCTCGCCCACCGGGATCACGCGCACCTGCACCGGCGCGAGCCAGAACGGGAACGCGCCGCTGTAGTGCTCGATCAGGATCCCGATGAAGCGCTCGAACGAGCCGATCAGCGCGCGGTGGATCATCACCGGGGTGTGATCGACGTTGTCGGCGCCCTGGTAGTGAAGGCCGAAGCGCTGCGGCATCTGGAAGTCGAGCTGCACGGTGCCGATCTGCCAGGAGCGGCCGAGCGAGTCGAGCATGTGCAGGTCGATCTTCGGGCCGTAGAACGCGCCATCGCCTTCATTGACGGTGTACGCGATCCCGCGGTGCTCGAGCGCGTTTCGAAGCGCGGCCTCGGCGGCGTCCCACTCCTCATCGGTGCCAAGCTTGTTCTCCGGGCGGGTCGAGAGCTCGACGAGGATGTCGAGGCCGAGCCGCTCGTAGATCGCGTAGCCGAACTCGAGGCAGCCGATCACCTCGTCCTCGATCTGCTCCCGCGTGCAGAAGATGTGGGCGTCGTCCTGCGAGAACATGCGCACGCGGAGCAGGCCGTGCAGCGCGCCCGCGAGCTCGTCGCGGTGCAGCACCCCGGCCTCGGCCATCCGCAGCGGCAGCTCGCGATAGCTCACCGCGCCGGCGGAATAGAGGACGCAGTGCCCGGGGCAGTTCATCGGCTTCAGGCCGAAGGTGCGGTTCTCGGACTCGAAGGTGAACATGTGCTCGCGGTACTTCTCCCAGTGCCCGGAGGTCTCCCAGAGCGTCTTGTCGTAGATCTGCGGCGTTCGCACCTCGACGTACCCGCGCGCCTTGTTCTCGGCGCGGCGCATGTCTTCGAGCACGTTCCAGATCACCATCCCCTTCGGGTGCCAGAAGGGAGATCCGGGCGAGATGTCGGAGAAGTGGAAGAGGTCGAGCTGCGTGCCGAGGCGGCGGTGATCGCGCTTCTTCGCCTCTTCCAGACGCTCCAGGTAGACGTCGAGGTCCTCCTTCGAATAGAAGGCGGTGCCGTAGATCCGCGTCAGCTGCTTGTTGTGCTCGTCACCGCGCCAGTAAGCGCCGGCGAGGCTCGTCAGCTTGAACGCCTTGATCGGCCCCGAGTTCTGGAGGTGCGGGCCACGGCAGAGATCGGTGAAGTCAGGGCCGCCGCCGTTGTGAGATTGCGCGTAGAGCATGATCGCTCCCTGCGCGGTGTCGACGAGCTCGACCTTGTACGGCTCGCCCTCGGCCTCGAACCGCCTCCGCGCCTCGTCGGCCGTGATCTCCTCGCGTGTCCATTCGCGGCCTTCGGCGAGCTCGCGGTTCACCTCGGCCTCGATCCGCTCGAGATCCGCATCGCTGATCGGCTCCGGGAAGTCGAAGTCGTAGTAGAAGCCATTCTCGATCGGCGGGCCGATTGCGATCTTCACGCCCGGGTAGAGGCGGCGAACCGCTTCGGCGAGCAGGTGGGCGCTCGAATGGCGCAGCACGAAGAGCGCGTCCGGATCCTGCTTGTCGCGGGTGGTCAGGATCTGGAGCTTCGCGCCGTCCGGCAGCGGCGCGCGGAGATCCTGCACCTCGCCGTTTGCCCGTACGAGCACCGCCTGCTCGGCGAGCTTCGGGCCGATCGCGCGCGCGGCATCGAGCCCGCTGGCGCCGTCAGGAAGCTCGAGCTCGGTCTCATCGGGAAGGACGACCTTCATCGGCTCAAGGATACGCGGCCTTCGTCGCGGCTGATTTGACACTCAACGATATATCGGATATATGTTCCGACATGCATAGACGAGAAGGCAATTTCATGTTCGGCCCCGGGCCCGGCCCCTTCGGCGGCGGAGGCTTCGGCGGACCGCAGATGATGCGGATGCATCGCAGCCGGCGGCGCGGACGCGGCGATGTCCGGTCCGCGATCCTGCTCCTTCTCGCAGAGGAGCCGCGCAACGGCTACCAGATCATGCAAGAGCTCGAACAGCGCAGCGGCGGCATCTGGCGGCCGAGCCCCGGCTCCGTCTATCCCGCCCTTCAGCTGCTCGCCGATGAAGGGCTCGTCACGAGCGAGGCGCGCGGCGGTGGAAACGTCTTCGAGCTGACCGATGCCGGCCGTGCGCATCTGGCCGAAAAGGACGAGAGCGCAGAGCCGCCGTGGGAAGCGATCAACGCCGGCGCGACCGAAGAGATGATCGAGCTTCGACGCGTGCTGATGCAGACCGCCGACGCCGTGAAGCAGGTCGTGCGCAGCGGCAACGACTCGCAACGGGCTGCAGCGGTGAAGCTGCTCGAAGACACGCGCCGCGGTTTGTACGGCATCCTCGCCGGCGAGTGACAACTCCCTCGCGGGGCATACTGGCCGCTTGACCCCGGCTGCAAAGGGCTACAACAGGCTCCGGCATCGTCTGCCTGACGCCCTGCAACACAGGGATTACGCGCTCCTCTGGATTGCGCTCCTGACGACGGGCCTCGGCGGCCAGATGGTGGTCGTCGCCGTGGGCTGGCAGGTCTACGCGATCAACCGGTCTCCGCTCGATCTCGGGTTGATCGGGCTGGCCGAGTTTCTCCCACTGCTCTTTCTTGCCCTCCCTGCAGGGCAGCTCGCCGACCGCTTCTCGCGTCGCCTCGTTGTCGTGATCTCGGTGCTCGTCGACATCGCGGTCGCCGTTCTCCTGCTGCTCGTCACGCTGGCGGGCGCAAAGCAGCTCTGGCCGTTCCTGACGCTCGCAGCGCTCGCAGGCGTTGGCGCGGCGATCGGAAACCCGGCCGGCCGGGCCCTCCCGCCCACGCTCGTCCCGCCCGAGATCCTCGCGAACGCGATGGCGTGGCGGTCGATCTCGTTCCAGGTCGGAATGGTGGCCGGGCCCGCGCTCGGCGGCTTCCTCTTCGCGATCCGGCCCGAAACCGTCTACATCGTCGCGACGGCCTTCTTCGTCGCTGCGCTCGGCGGCGTGATCGCGATGCGAGAGCCGCTCGTCGCGCAGATCGAAGCGAAGCCCGTCGCCGGCCTCGAGAGCCTCTTCGCCGGAGTGCGGTTCATCCGCGAGACACCGATGCTCGCCGGCGCGATCCTGCTCGATCTCTTTGCCGTTCTCTTCGGCGGCGCCGTCGCGCTCCTGCCCGTCTTCGCCCGCTCGATCCTGCATACGGGCCCGCTCGGGCTCGGCATCCTGCGCAGCGCAACCGCCGTCGGCGCCCTCGCGGGCGGCATCTGGGTGGCGAAGCGGCCGCTGAAACGACATGCCGGGAGGACGCTCCTGCTCGTCGTCGGAGCCTTCGGCGTGAGCATCGTCGTCTTCGGGCTCTCCCACAACTTCGAGCTCTCGTTCGCCGCACTGGCGGTGAGCGGCTTCGTCGACATGATCAGCATGAACATCCGCGCGATCACGGTCGCCACGGCGACTCCGAACGTGCTGCGGGGACGGGTGACCGCCGTCGAAATGGTCTTCATCAGCGCCTCGAACGAGCTTGGCGCGTTCGAATCGGGCCTCGCGGCGGCGCTGCTCGGAACCGTGCCGGCCGTCGTCGCCGGAGGAGCGATCACGATCACGCTCGCGGTGCTCTGGACGAAATTCTTCCCGTCGCTCGCGAAGATCGATCGGATGGAAGACCTGCGTCCAGAGCCGGTGTAGCTAGAGTCAAGCGTCATGGCGACGATCCGCATCCCCCCTGTTCTCCGGCCCGACGCTGGGAACAACCGCAGCGTCGATGCCCCCGGCACGACGGTCAGAGAGGTGCTCGAGAACCTCGTCTCGACCTACCCCGCGCTCGCGAACCGGATCTTCGACAACGGCGAGCTGCCACAGTTTCTGAACGTCTTCATCGACGGCTCCGACGTCCGCCTCTTCGAAGGCCTCGACACGACGGTCACCGACGCGACCGCCGTGATCTTGCTGCCTGCCGTCGCCGGCGGCGTCTAGCTAGTCCGGCACGCCGGCCGTTGTGAACGCGGCGACGACTGCTCCGGCGATCACCTCGAGCGACTGGCTCGAGAGCTGGCTCGCCGTGCGCAGGCGCGTGAACGCCTCGCCTTCCGTCAGGCCCTCTTTGGCCATCAGCAGGCCCTTCGCTTTCTCGATCATCTTCTGCGCGGCGAGCGCCTCTGAGAGCGAGTCGTAGTCGTCGAGCACGCCGAGGAACTCGGTGTAGCGGGCCTGCGCGGTCTTGATCGCCGGCAGCAGATCCTGCTCGCGAAACGGCTTTGTCAGATACGCAAAGACGCCGGCATCGATCGCACGTGTGACGGAGTCCTCGTCGGCGTACGCGGTGAGCATCACGATCGGCAAGAGCCGGCCGCGGAGCATCCGGCGGGCAGCCTCGATCCCGTCCAGGTTCGGCATCTTCACGTCCAGGATCGCGAGGTCGGGCTTCCGCTCCTCGGCGAGCGCAACCGCCTCCTCTCCGTCTCGGGCCTGGATCACCTCGTAACCCGACTGCTCGAGCAGGCGAGTCAGGTCGAGCCGAACGATCGTCGCGTCCTCGGCAACGAGGACGAGGGGCGGCCGGTCTGCCGCCCCTCTGTCCATGGTCTCCATCACTCCCCGCCGAAACGCAGCACGGTTCCGCGCGGGACAACCAGCACGGCGCAGTTGCTCGTTTCGATCACGTACGCGGTACTGGCGCTGATTGCAACGCGCCCGGGGGAGGTTCCCGGCGTCGAGCCGAGGATGAGCAGATCGGCGCCCGCACTAGCCCGCGCGACGATCGAAGCTCCGAGCTTGCCCGCGAGGGCTTCGGCCGTCTCGACCGGGCTCGTGTCTCCGACTTCGTTGATCGCCGCGATCGCCGAGACCGAGTACTCCTTCAGGCGGAGGCCTGCCGGAGCGATCCCGATCGCAAACGGGCCGTTTTCGAGCATCCGCTGAGCCGAGGCCTGCGGCTGCACGTGGTTCGTGGCCGTCCGGTATTCGGAGCCGAACAGCACGACGTCGGCATGCTCGATCGCCGCGAGCTCGGCGAGCCCGTTCGGAGTCGAGGCGTTGACGATCACGTGCTGCGGAATCTCCGGCCGCTCGAGCCAGATCGCACCATGCCGGAGGAGCGCCTCGGCGTCGGTCTGTGCCGCGGCCTCCCGACCGCCTTCAGCTTCCTTCGCATGACGAACATACGCCAGCCCGAGCGATGCGCCGGCCGCGCCAAGGACACGTGCGAGTGCCAGGGCGTCGTCGTCGTTCTCGGTGCCGTCGTAGGAAACGATGATCTTGGTCATATGAGTCCTCTCACGTCTCCGAATAGTCGCACTCAGCCGTGGCCGGGATGGCCACAGTCGGGCAAGGGGCGCCGAGGCCCCCGTTCTCCACGGGGCCTCGGCAACACCTTGCGCAGGGCGTGCTATTCAGGGGATCCGGCGGGAGCACCTCCTCCTGCCGGCGAAGGTGTCCAGGCCGGAGCGACTGCTGCTGCGGCCACTGCGCCTCCTGTGTAACCGAGCGACGGGACGTCCGACGGATACACCTCATGCCCATGGACGGCGAGATCGCCCTCTTCCATGTCGGCGTCGCTCATCCGCAGCGGGATCACGAGCCCGACGAGCTTCAGCAGGATGAAGGTCATGATCGCCGTGAAGATGATCACCCAGAGGCCGGTGTACAGCTGCATCTTGAAGAGATGCGCGCTGCCGGTGCCCGAGAACCAGGGCGTTCCGTCCGGATTGATGTAGACGGCCATCTTCGAGTCGGCGAGGATGCCGACCATGAGCCCGCCGGCAAGACCGGCGAAGCCATGCGTGTAGACGACGCCGAGCGTGTCGTCCACGAGCCGGAACGGACGGCAGCGGCTCAGGTAGTGGTAGGCGAAGTACACGATCGTCGAGCCGACGACGCCGATGATCATCGCGCCGTAGCCGTTCACGAAACCGGCTGCCGGGGTGATCGCGACGAGGCCGACGATCATGCCGTTGACGCTGCCGAGCAGTGACGGCTTGCGCTTCGTCATGTAATCCCAGAGGACCCAGACGAGGAACGCGACCGCGGTGGCGAGGTTCGTGTTCAGGACGGCAGCCGCGGAGTCGGCTCCCGCGTAATACGGGTCACCGCCGTTGAAGCCGTTCCAGCCGAGCCAGAGGAATCCAGCTCCGACCGCCACCATGAGCAGGTTGTTCGGAGCGTCGATCTCGCGGTCGCGTGCGAGGCGCGGCCCGATCACCGCGGCCGCGACAAACCCTGCGACGCCTGCGGCGAGATGGATCACGTAGCCGCCCGAGAAGTCGATTGCGCCCTTCTGCGCCCAGTAGCCGCCACCCCAGATCAGGAAAGCGTTCACGACGTAACAGAAGGTGATCCATAGCGGCACGAAGACCATCCAGGCCTTGAAGTTGATCCGGCCGAGGACCGAGCCGAGCATCAGCAACGGAGTGATCGCCGCGAAGACGAACTGGAAGTAGACGAGCGTCGACTGCGGGAAGTGCCAGTCGGGCCCGCCGACGAGCGGAATCGTCGCCTGGCCTTGCTCCTCCGCGTGGTTCAGCACCTCTCCGGGCTTCCCGATGAAGTTGCCGAGGAATTTGTGGATGTCTCCGCCCGATCCGTTGGAGAGGAAACCCCATGGGTGCCCGAAGCCCATGTCGAAGGCGTAGAGCACCCAGACGATCAGCACGGCGGCAAACGCGCCGAAAGCCAGCATCATGCTGTTGACCGACCAGCGCTTCTGCATCACCCCGCCGTAGAGCACGACCAGGCCCGGGACGCTCATCAGGCCGACCAGCGTCGCCGCCGTCAGCTGCCATGAGTTGTCGCCCGGGTTCAGCCAGGTGGGGTACGGGAGAACGGTCGCACCGATCAAACGAATCTCCTTTCAACGGTCGACCGCACACACGCGCACGGCCGACGCTCGACCTAGTTGTGTGGGACCAAAAGAAAGAGGCCGGGACTCAGAAACAGTCCGCAGGCCTCATTGCCAACGCCGGCCTCCATCGGCCAAGCGAGACGAAGAATGACAGAGGTACCGGCTTACGTCAAACGCGAACTGTCAGGGCTTCGCGTTCGAGATCATCGGCGTCGGCAGCCGAATCGGCCCAGGCGGCGTTGTCACAGCAGGGAACGGAGCCCAGCCGAGGCTGGCCAGCGACGTGAGCCCATTCGACGCGACCCCCGCGCTCGAGACGGTCAGCAGCGAGCTCCCGACGACCACCGAACGGTCGATCGTCGGCAGTGACGACTGGTTCGCCTGGGTCTGAACGATCCGCCCAAGCTCGGTGATTCCAGCCGATCGCGAGACGTGCATCGCGACAGCTTGCTGGCCGAACGGGACGACGACGAGCCCGGTGGGCGCCCAGTAGAGGAACGCATGATGATCGGACTCGGCCTCGGACCAGCCCTGACCGAGCGAGTCGTGGAAGAGCCTCGTCGGATGCGCGAGATCGGAGACGTCGAAGAGCGAGACCTGGGTGCCGGTGGGCTCGTTCGTCGCGGTGTCCACGTCCTGCCCGATCCCGAGCAGGAGGTCATTCCCGATCGGGTGCAGATAGGACGAGTAGCCCGGAAGCGTGACCTCGCCGACGACCTTCGGATTCGCCGGGTCGGAGAGGTCGAGCGTGTAGAGCGGATCGACCTGCTTGAACGTGACGACATAGCCGGCATTGCCGACGAAGCGGACTGCGTAGACACGGTCGCCCTGCCCGAGGCCGCCGACCCTCCCCAGCTGCACGAGCCCGCCGTTCCCTTGCCCGAGGGTGGTCAGATACGACTGCGTGTCGCCGCTGCTCCCCCACCAGGCCGGCGCATCCGTGCTGACCACGCGCAGCACGCCCTGGAACTCGGACATCGACCACTGATCGAGCAGGTAGCCCTGCACGGTGCCGCTGCCCATGTAGACGGTCTTCGTCGGGCTCGAGATGTCGAACTTGTTGATCGTCGTCGTGACGGAGCTCGGTGCGTCGGTCGGCGAGCTTGGATCGGGCCGGGAAGCCCAGCTCTCGGTCGTGACGTAGAGGCTCGTCGGCGAGGCGTAGACGATTCGTCCGTCGGTCATGATCGCGGTCGAGTCGACCGGGGTAAGCCCCTGGGAGAGATCGATCGTCAGGACGGTCAGCATCCCGAGGCCGGAGAACTGGACCGGGCGGCGGATGTCGCGGCACTGGACGACCGAGCGAGCCGGGCCCGAGCCGATGCGGTACGACGGGAGCCAGGCCGAGATCTTCGAAGAGGCCACAGCGGCCCGGTTTGTCGCCTTCGCGGCGGCCAGTCCGGCCGTCGTCGCGCTCTGCGGGGTCGCGAACGGGACGGCGAGCGGCATCTGCGACGAGGAGACGATGCGAACTGTGCTCCCGACCATGCGCGCGTCGACGTAGGCGCCGTCGAGCGTGAGCGTGTTCATGACCGTCAGCGCAGACGGGTTCGAGACGTCGATCTCCGTGATCACCGAGTCGGACGGGATGATCGGGAGGATCTGCGCGGACAGCGCGGGCAGCGGCTGAACCCAGTAGCCGCCGCGCGAGAGCACCAGCAGATGGGTTCCGGAGAGCAGCAGCTCGTGACTCCAGCCGTTGTCCAGCGTGAGCGTGTCGAGGAGCTTCGGCTGCGGCCCGCTCACGTCGACCGCGTTCAGCTGGTTGCCTTCCACCGCGAAGAGCGTCTTGCCGTCGGTCTTGACGCTGTCGGGCTCGTCGACACCGACCTCCTGGACATTCGTGCCCGAGTAGTCGACGCCCTGAACAGGCGTCGTCGCATCAGTCGCCGAGGCAGCCGTGCTGAGCGACGGCACCGAGTAGGGCGCTGCCGCCGTGGCCGTGGCGCTCTTCGCGACGCCGATGCTCGTCGTGACCGGGCGGCCGAAGCCGTACGGCCCGACGTACGGAGTCGCGTGCGCCTTCGCATAGGTGAGGAGCGCCGGGCACGAGCTGAACGAGACGAGGCGCGACGACTTGGCAGCTGTTGCCGCTCGCGCGGTTCCACCCATCGCCGCAGCACCGAACGCCGCAAGCGCGACCACGAGCAGAACGCGTCGGGCGGAGATCATCACACCCGTTATATGCCGCGAAACAGGGCTCCCGTCACACCTCGTGACAATCTTTACAAGTTGCCTGCTAGCGCGAGCCGACGATGTAGGCGTCGTCGACGCCTTCGCCGAGCCGGTCGAGCAGCTCGACCGTTGCCTGCGTGTCGATCGAGAGCGCCATCAGCGCCTTGCCCTGCTCGCGGTTTCGCGAGACGGTCATGTTCGCGATGTTCACGCCTGCCTCGCCGAGCAGCGTGCCGACTCGGCCGATCACGCCGGGAACGTCGTCGTAGCGGAGGAGGATCATCTGCGGAGCGAGCTCGATCTCGACCTCGAAGCCGAGCGCCGAGACGAGCCAGTGACGGTTCTCCTGCCCGATCGTCGTGCCGGCGACACGCGCCGAGCCGGCGGTGACCGCAATCAGATTCGTGAAGTCACGCGAGCTGCGGCGCTTCTCCTCGACGACCTCGATCCCGAGGTCGGCCGCGACCAGAGGAGCGTTCACGTAGTTGACCGGCTGGTCTGAGCGGCCCTGGAAGGCCCCGTTCAGCGCAGCGACGGTGAGCAGTCGCGTGTCGAAGTTGGCGAGCTCGCCGTAGTACTCGAGCGTGATCTTGTCGGTCACGCCGCGGGCGAGGTCGAGCGCCAGGCGGCCGAGCTTGGCGGCGAGCGGCACGAACGGCAGCAGCGCTTCGAGGTCCTCCGCTCCGACGGTCGGGATATTGACCGCGTTCGTGACAAGGCCGCCGTCGAGCGCCGCCACGACCTGCTCGGCGACGATCACGCCCGCGCGGTCCTGCGCCTCGTCGGTGGAAGCGGCGAGATGCGGCGTGGCGACGACGTTCGCGAGCTCGAGCAGCGGGCCCGCGTAGGGCTCCTTGCCGAAGACGTCGAGCGCGGCGGAGGCGATCTTGCCGGACTCGAGCGCCGCCTGGAGGGCCGCTTCGTCGACCAGCTCACCGCGAGCGGCGTTGATCAGCCGGACGCCGTCCCGCATTTTTTCAATGGAGGCTGCATCGATGGCTGATCGCGTGTCGTCGTTCAGCGGCAGATGCAGCGTCAGGAAGTCCGATTTGGCGAGCACGTTGTCGAAGGTGTCGGCCTCGACTCCGAGCTCGCGGAAGCGCTCTGCTCCGACGAACGGGTCGTAGGCGATCACCCTCATCTGCAGGCCGAGGGCTCTGCGCGCGACCTGCTGGCCGATGCGGCCGAACCCGAGCAGCCCGAGCGTCTTGCCTTCGAGCTCGATCCCGCCCCACTTCGAGCGCTCCCAGCGGCCGTCTTTCAGCGCCGCATAGGCCTGCGGGATGTTGCGCGCGAGCGCGACCAGCAATCCGATCGTGTGCTCGGCCGCCGAGACGACGTTCGACTCGGGTGCGTTCGCGACGACGATCCCCCGGCGCGTTGCGGCGTCGACATCGACGTTGTCGACTCCCACCCCGGCACGGCCGATCACCTTCAGGCGCGTGCCGGCGTCGATCAGCTCGGCTGTGAGCTTCGTCGCCGAGCGGATGACGATCGCGTCGTAGCCGCCGATGATCCCCTTGAGCTCGCTCGTGGAGTCCTCGTCGACCTCGAACTTGGACCGAAGCAGATCGACTCCGGCCTCGGCGATCTCTTCGCGGACGAGGACTTTGATGCGTTCGGTCACAGGCTCACGTTACGCAAGAGCGGCGGGGACATGACGCCGGAGGGCCCAAGGGGCCGACCAGCCGGAGGGAAAGAGAGCTGATCGACGCGCCTTGGCCACCGGACGCAATGCATTTTCCGCACCCGGAAACTACCGTAAAAACTGTACAAAGTAAAGTGGAACGGATGGCGTCGACGCTCAAAACTTTACTTTATGAACCGCCTTGGCTACTGTGGCGGCCATGAGCGCGCGCGAAGCCGTTCCGGTCGACTGGGAGCTTGTCCTCAAGCGCAATCCTGTCGAGCGGTTGAAGCGGGAAAAAGCCCCGCTCGGCATCCGCGACGAGCTCCCGGCGTTGATCGCCCAGGGCTACGAAAACGTCGCCGAAGAGGATGTCGTGCGGCTCCAGTGGTGGGGCCTCTACCACGACAAGCCGAAGATCGGCACGTTCATGCTGCGGGTGAAAGTTCCCGCCGGGAAGCTCTCGCCGCTCGAGCTCCGGACGATCGGCGAGACCTCGAATCTCTTCGGCCGCGGCGACGGCGAGCTCTCGACCCGCCAGAACATCCAGCTCCACTGGCTCGAGCTCGCGAAGCTGCCCGAGATCTTCGCGCACCTCGAAGCATCCGGCATGACCACCGCCGGCGGCTGCGGCGACACGGTCCGCAACATCACCGGCTGCCCCGTCGAGGGCCTCGCCAAGGACGAGCTCTTCGACTGCACGCCGATCGTCGACGCGGCGGTCGAGGAGTTCTACGGCAACCCCGACTGGGCGAACCTGCCGCGGAAGCACAAGTATTCGATCTCGGCCTGCCAGGACCGCTGCAACGCGCCCGAGATCAACTGCATCTCGCTGCTCGGGACGATCAACGACGACCGTGAGGGCTTCGCCGTTCAGGTGGGCGGCGGCCTCTCCTCGGTGCCGCGACTCGCGCGCGACATGGGCGTCTTCATCCCGAAGGAAGAGGCGAACGAGATCCTCGGCGCGATCACGTCGGTCTGGTCGGAAGACCTGAAGTACCGCGTCTCACGCGTGAAGGCGCGCCTCAAGTTCATGGTCGACGACATCGGCCCGGAAGGGATCCGCGAGCGCGTCGAGACGAAGCTCGGCCGCAAGCTCGAGAGCTACTCCCTGCCCCCGATCACCGTCGAGCCGAAGAATCACATGGGCGTCACCGAGCAGAAGGACGGCAAGTTCATGATCGGCGTCCCCGTCCATCTCGGCCTGATCTCCGGCGACCAGATGATCGCGATCGCGAACCTGGCTGACCGCTTCGGCGGCGACATCCGGCTGACGCGCCAGCAGAACTTCATCGTCACCGGCATTCCCGCGGATCAGGTCGACGCGGCGACGGCTGAGCTCGCGGAGACCGGCTTCTCGCTCGAGATCAATCCGGTGCGCGGAAACTCGATCGCCTGCACCGGCGAGCCGCACTGCAACTTCTCGGTCACCGAGACGAAGACGCGCCTCGGACGCCTGATCGATCGCCTCGACGAGCGCTTCGGCAACGACATCGCCGACCTGCGCCTGCACCTCGACGGCTGCCCGCACGCCTGCGCCCAGCACTGGGTCGGCGACATCGGCTTCCAGGGTACGACGCTGCGCGACGACGACGGCGTGCGCCGGCAGGCCTACGACATCTTCGTTCGCGGCTCGCTCGGCCCGGAGCCGGCAATCGGCCGACCACTGTTCCGCCGTGTCCCCACCGACGCGATCGACGGCGCGACCGAAGGGCTGATCCAGGGCTGGCTCGACAAGCGGACCGCCAGCGAGAGCTTCGTTTCATTTGCACGACGGATGTCCGATGAAGAGCTTGGTGCACTCGCAGGTCTCGAGCCGGCCAAGTCACGTGCCCAACGGGATGAGGAGGCGGAATGAGCTCGGTCGAACTCTTCGACGAACTTGAAGCAGGTGAGCTCTCGATCCAGTTCGAGGGTGAAGAGCCGGAGGCGTTGCTCGCGTGGGCGATCGAGGAGTTTGGCGACCGGCTCGCGATCTCGACGTCCTTCCAGGCCGACAGCGTCGCGCTGATCGACATGGCCTACTCGATCGATCCTGCGATCAAGGTCTTCTCGATCGACACGGGTCGCCTCCCGGCTGAGACGCTCGAGCTCGCCGACCGGCTGCGCCTCCGCTACCCGGCGCTCGACCTGAACCTGATCTCCCCCGAACCGGGCGAGGTGGAAGGCATGACCGGCAAGCACGGCCCCGATCTCTTCAAGACGTCGGTCGACCTGCGCCTGCTCTGCTGCAACGTGCGCAAGGTGCGCCCGCTGACGAAGCACCTCCACACGCTCGATGCCTGGGTCACCGGCCTGCGCCGCGACCAGTGGGCGAGCCGCACGAACATCCGCAAGGTCGAGATCGACCACGACCACGGCGCGGTGATCAAGCTGAACCCGCTCGCCGAGTGGACTGAGCAAGAGGTCTGGGACTACATCCGGGAGCGCGACGTGCCGTACCACGCGCTCTACGACCAGGGCTTCACCTCGATCGGCTGCGCTCCGTGCACCCGCGCGGTCGAGCCGGGCGCTGCGAGCCGGTCGGGCCGCTGGTGGTGGGAGTCAGGCGCTCCCAAAGAGTGCGGTATTCACTGCTCGGTCGAGAGCGGCGGTCTCGAGCACGAGCTGCACGCGCTGATCGGCGAGCATGCCGACTGAGACGATCCGAGTGTCCGAGACCGCGGCTGAGGTTGCCTCGGCCGAAGCGCTCGCAGTGCTGTCGATGCTCCAGGACGAAACCCGCCGCGCCCGTCTGGCCGGCGTCGTCTCGGCGCTCGGCGAGGGCGAGATCAGCGAGGAGGACGACGCCGAAGTGCTCGCGGAACTGCTCGAGCTCGGCCTCCACACGGGCCGCATCCGCTCGATCTACGGGCCGGAGGGCGAGCAGGCCGTGGTTGCGCTCTACCGCCGGCTGCCCGCAGGGCGCGAGCTGACCCAGACGACGCGCGACCTGAACGAAGCATTGAAAGCGCTCGAAGGACGAACACTCGAGCAGGTCTCGGTGAGCGCGATCGGCCCGGGCGAGTACGGCGTCACGATCTCGACCGGCGAATACGAAGTGGTGATCCGGCTCGGCAAGGCCGGAGCACGCCTCGCCACGATCGGGGCTTAAGTGGTCGCCCCGCCAAACACGGCACGCCTCGGCCGGCTGCAAACTCGTCGCACGCCGTCGTCCTCAGTCGGCCGCATACCTTCGGGTATGCGGCCTCGTTGCGTCCTAGGCCTGCTTGGTTTTCGCTCGGTCGAGACGCACCGCGTTTACCGGAGCAACCACTAGTGGTCACGCCAGGCGTGAAGAACTACTACATGGCGTGCCTGGACCTGACCGGGCGACGGTGCCTCGTCGTCGGCGGCGGCTCGGTCGGCCTCGAGAAGGCAAACGGGCTCGTGACGTGCGGCGCGCTCGTCACCGTGGTCTCGCCGGAGTTGCACGAGGACTTCGCGCCGCTGCATGTCAACTGGATCAAGCGCCGCTACCGCAAGCGCGACCTCCGTGGCGCCTTCCTGGTCGTCGCAGCCACGGCCGACCGCGCCGTGAACGAGCGCGTCTCACGGGATGCCGAGGCGCGCGGAATGCTCTGCAACGTCGCCGACGTCCCCGACCTCTGCAACTTCATCCTCCCGGCAGTCCATCGCGAAGGGCCAATCGCGATCGCGGTCTCGACCGGTGGCGCCTCGCCGGCGCTCGCGAAGCGGCTACGCAGTCAAATCGCTGCGCTGGTCAGACCCGACCATGCCGTCCTGGCCGAGCAGCTGCGCGCGCTGCGCCCCGAGGTGAAGGAGCGCTTCGCCACCTACGAGGAGCGTCGCGACCACTTCGAGGAGCTCGTCACGGAGCGCCTCTCATGACGGTGTATCTCGTCGGCGCGGGCCCAGGCGACCCGGGCCTGATCACCGCGAAGGGCCTCGATCTGATCCGCTCCTGCGACGCGCTCGTCTACGACGTGCTGGTCTCACCGGAGCTCGTCGACGAGGCGCCCGAAGATGCGCTCCGAATCTCGCGCGAGAACGTCGAGCAGTCGCTGATCAACGAGCTGCTCGTCGACCTCGGCAGGCGCGGCCTCGAGGTCGTGCGGCTGAAGGGCGGCGACCCATTCGTCTTCGGCCGCGGCGGCGAGGAAGCGCTCGCGCTGGCGGAGGCCGCGGTCTCCTTCGAGGTCGTTCCAGGTGTCTCGACGTTGTCCGCCGTCCCCGGATCGGTGGGAATCCCGGTCACGCACCGGGGTCTCTCGGCGCAGGTGACGCTCGTCAGCGGGCACTCCGCGAAGGGCGAAGAGCTCGACTACGGCCACCTCGCGCGGACGCCCGGGACGCTCGTCGTCTTCATGGGGGTGGCCCACCTTCCCCGGATCGCAACGCAGTTGATCGAACATGGAATGGACGCCTCGACTCCCGCTGGCGTGATCTCCCGTGGAACCTATGCCGACAGCGAATCGGTCACCGGCGAGCTGCACGAGATCGCCGACCTTGCCTCGGAGCTGGCTTCGCCCGCACTGCTCGTGATCGGCGACGTGGTCTCCGTCGGAGCACAGCTCGCGCCTGAGCTGCTCGCCGGGCGCAACCTCTCGACCCAGTAAGCCCAAAACGGTCGTTTTCTGGAACTGTTCCAGTTAACGGTAGGGTGACGGCATGACCGAGCTCGCAGATCCGGTCGCGACGCTTCGCTCTCACGGCTTGCGGGTCACCGCTGCGCGGCTCGCGGTGCTGGATGTGCTCGACGAGCTCCCGCCGCACGTCACGGTCGAGCAGGTCGAGGAACGCGCCCGCGACCGGATCGGCGCGCTCTCGACCCAGGCGGTCTACGACATCATGCGCGCCCTCCACGGAGCCGGTCTCGTGCGGCGAATCGAGCCTGCCGGGAGCGCGGCGCTCTTCGAGACCCGGGTCGGCGACAACCACCACCACCTCGTCTGCCGTGACTGCGGCCGAACGGTCGACGTCGACTGCGCGGTCGGCGAGACCCCCTGTCTCGCGCCGAACGCGGCCGCCGGGTTCGAGATCGACGAGGCCGAAGTGATTTTCTGGGGCCGCTGCCCCGACTGTGTGAAGCAATCCGAATCGAGGAGAAGGGCATGAGTGACAAGAAGCTGACCACGCGTCAGGGCCATCCTGTTCACGACAACCAGAGCACCCGCACGGTTGGAGACCGCGGGCCGGCGACGCTCGAGAACTACCAATTCCTCGAGAAGATCGCCCATTTCGACCGCGAGCGCGTCCCGGAGCGCGTCGTGCATGCGCGCGGCTTCGTCGCCCACGGCGTCTTCGAGGCGTACGGCACCGTCGGCGACGAGCCGGCGTCGACCTACACGCGCGCGAAGCTCTTCCAGGAGAAGGGCAAGGAAACGCCGGTGGTCGTGCGCTTCTCGACCGTGATCGGGGGCCGCGACTCCTCGGAGGTCGCCCGCGACCCGCGCGGCTTCGCCGTCAAGTTCAAGACCGAGGATGGGAACTGGGACCTCGTCGGGAACAACCTCCCCGTCTTCTTCATCCGCGATGCGATCAAGTTCCCCGACGTGATCCATTCGCTGAAGCCCGACCCGGTCACGTTCCGCCAGGAACCGAACCGGATCTTCGACTTCATGACGCTGACCCCGGAGTCGATGCACATGCTGACCTGGCTCTTCAGCCCGCGCGGCATCCCGCAGAGCTACCGCCACATGGACGGCTTCGGCGTCAACACCTACAAGTTCGTGAACGCCGCCGGTGAGGCGGTGCTCGTGAAGTACCACTGGAAGACGCAGCAGGGAATCGAGTCGCTCACCCAGGCGCAGGCGGACGCGATCCAGGCGACCGAGCTCGGCAGTGCGTCGAAGGACATCTTCGAGGCAATCCAGAACGGCGACTTCCCGCGCTGGGAGCTGAACGTCCAGATCATGAGCGACGACGATCACCCCGAGCTCGACTTCGACCCGCTCGACGACACGAAGACCTGGCCGGAGGACGACTTCCCGCTGCGCCCGGTCGGGATGATGACCCTGAACCGGAACGTCGAGAACTTCTTCGCCGAGAACGAGCAGGCGTCGTTCGGGACCGGCGTGCTGGTCGACGGGCTCGACTTCTCGGACGACAAGATGCTCGTCGGCCGCACGTTCTCGTACTCCGACACGCAGCGCTACCGGGTCGGCCCCAACTACCTGCAGCTGCCGATCAACGCTCCGCTCGCCCCGGCGGCGACGAACCAGCGCGACGGCTCGATGGCCTATTACGTCGACGGCACGGGCGAGAGCCCGCACGTCAACTACGAGCCGAGCAGCCACGGCGGCCTCAGCGAAGCGCCAAGGTCGGGCGCGGACTACGAGCCGGAGGTCAGCGGCAGGCTGATGCGGGCGAAGATCGAGCGGACAAACGACTTCGCCCAGGCGGGCGAGCGCTACCGCACGATGCCCGAGTGGGAACGCGAAGATCTCGTCGCGAACATGATCGACCTGCTCGGACAGTGCGAACGCGACGTTCAGGAGCGTGCGGTCGACCTGTTCTCACGCTGCGACAGCGAGTACGGGGCGCGGGTGGCAGAGGGAATCGGGGTTCCGGCGCCGACCACGGCCGGCGTCTCCGGATAAGCCCGGGCCGGGGCGGCGGTTTCGGCCGCTGCCCCGGCCACACACCTCGTCAGGGCGACAGGACTGCCCGGTCGCGGCCCTCGCTCTTTGCCTGGTAGAGGGCCGTGTCGGCCCGGCCGATCAAGTCTGCGATCGTCTCCTCGCCGTTCCAGCAGGCGATTCCGATCGAGAACGTGATTTCGCGCGGCGTCGCCGCTCGTAGCCGCGCAGCCACTCCCTCGGCCGACGCCGATGCGGTGTCGGGCAGGATCAGCGCGAACTCTTCGCCACCGATCCGCGCCAGCAACGCCTCGGGCCGCAGCACCTCCGTCCAGGCCGCAGCGACCCGCCGCAGCAGGTCGTCACCCGCCTGGTGCCCGTAGGTGTCGTTGTAGTTCTTGAACCGGTCCAGGTCGAGCAGGCAGACATTCAGCCCGGAGCCCGAGCGCCTCGCGCGCGCCTGCTCGACGGCCAGCCTCCGCTCGAAGCTCCGCCTGTTCGCAACCCGGGTGAGCTCGTCGATGTGCGCGAGCTTCTCGAGCCGCGTCGCTTCGCTCTGTGCCGTCAGCCGGCCGCGACGCTCATGGCCGAGGAGATAGAGGACGCCGGTGAACGGCAGCAGCGCGAGGAAGGAATAGCCGCCGACGCTTGCGGCCAGCATCGCGATCGGCGTCAGCAGCGCGTCGAAGGCGTACACCGTCACGAGCACGAACACGAGCCGGCGGAACGCGACGCCGCCGACGAAGCGCTCGTAGAGCGCGGTTTGAGTCAGGTCGGTCAAGCTCAGCGAGGCGAAGACGAGCACGTAGAACGGCCAGTGGCTCCACGAGAACGGCTTCTCGCCGTCCCACAGCAGGAGCAGGACCGGCGGGAGCGCGAACCAGCAGGCGCCGAGGGCGTTCGGGCAGAGATTCGGGCGGCGCCGCTGCGCCAGCGTGAACCCCAGCGACAGGAGCGACGCGACCGACACCGCCAAGGGAAAGAGCCGCAGCGGCATCAGGAAGAGCATCGGGACGATGACGAGCTGAGCCGGGACAGCCGAACCGACCCCGGTCGGATACTCGAGCCGCGTCAGCGCCGCGAACGCCACGATCAGGACGATGTCGATGAAGCC